>JALNWO010000003.1 GCA_023230825.1 Acholeplasmataceae bacterium | reverse complement strand
TTGGCAAAGTTCTTCGCATATTTCGTCGCCGGTTACCTCAGTCATTTCTGGCCTTTCTCGATATTCCGCGATAAACGGTTGGCCGATGACTTCGTATAAGTGGTCGAGGTCATCAATAAAGAGTGCCCGCGGTTGAATTTGTTCATTCATGCGGTTATCCTTTCGTCGAAGTCAGCAATAAATCCGAACAATGTGGCCGTGAAGAACTGGTGTTGTTGACCGAGTTGCTTGCTGACTTCCCGGTAGAGTTCGGCGCGTTCTTCAATGGGGGTGATGGCCACAAGTTCTGCGATTTCTTTGGCTCGTAGTTTCAGAATCGGTATTTGGGTCATAGGATTGCCCCTAATAGAAAAGCAATTATGACTACAAGTATGGCACACCCCAATAGGAACCCGCCAGGCGGTTCATGATCATACGGATTGTTCATCAGAATAACTCCTGCTGATTATGTTTGAAAGTCTTCCTTTCATTGGTCAGGATTCTTCCCAATTCGGAATAAGCCCAAACATTATAAGCCCAACGAGGATAGTTTAGATCATAAAAACGGCTCGGATCGTAGCCCTGCTCTCGGATCAATTGTTCCAAGGTTTCCCGCTCAATTGCGGTCATTGTATTGATATGCCGGCCTTCCACTTTAGCGGCTGGCGATCTATTTGAAAAGCAAGTTTGACCGACCCCTGGAATAAATACGTTACCGAACGCGGCAAGTTGAACCCATGATGACGAGTCTACGGAATACCACGGGTAGCGTTCCATGAGCGGTACACTCGTAAGCCCGAATCCGTGAACCTTAATGCGCGGTCGACCGCTCCCATCAGTAAGATATTTGTCCCATATCCGGTCAAGCCAATGGAATAATTGCGGGGTAGAAATTGGAACCATGCCACCCAGGGTGATATATTCGTATCGGTCAAGATACCACTCCAAGTAGCGTTCATCTTCCCCATAGTGAAAGCACGGCAAAGGTACCACACCGCTTGCTTCCATCGCTTGCTGATTCTGCCAGGTACCCAAGTCGGAGCCGATAGAGTCAAGGACCGACGCCATAAGGATTCCATCGTCCCGTCTGATGATATCCTCATTCCGTTTGATCCATTCACAATATTCGACAAGATTGATTTCTGCGCCCAAACTAAACGCTGAAAAAGCTCCGGAGTCAAGAAAGACGGTGTCGCCGTTTGTCCTGATTTTATCGAGGTAGGATTGACGCCAGATATAGTGGTACGATTCAAGTCTATCCACGCTCGAATCATGTCCTTCACGTTCCCGGTCGTCGAGTTTCCCATAATAGGTTCCCCCTTTTATGAAATTAGACGTATATAACCCGGCGATGTACACTTTCATAGACTAAATATCCCCGTTAGAAAAGGGGCCGAAGCCCCTCGCCTATTTTACTTCGTCAGGGCTAAAAATTCAGCCCTTGCCCGACTATCCTCTTTAATAGCCCCGCGCAAAGCTGTGGTCACCGTGTAGTGCCCTTGCTGGCAGATTCCCCTACTTTCCATGCACATGTGGCGAGCCTTGATCCATACGCCCACCCCTCTTGGTTCTAACTCCCGGTCGAGGGCGTCGGCGATTTGAACCGTCAACCGTTCTTGAACTTGTAGGCGGCGAGCAAAGCAATCAACGAGACGACTAAGTTTAGAGAGCCCCACAATACGGCCGTTCGGAATGTAAGCAACCGTCGCAGTTCCAAATATAGGTGCAAGATGATGCTCACAATGACTATAAACTGGAATGTTAACAACAGATACCATTTCATCATAGTCTGAAGCTCCATCTTCGAACACTTTTAGAATTTCGGCCGGGTCTTCATCGTACCCCTTGGTCCAGAATTTCCAAGCCTTCGCTACTCGGGCGGGTGTCTCGTGCAACCCTTCTCGGCTAGGGGCCGGATCAAGCTGTTCAAGCATCTGGGCCACTGTAAAGTCAAGGGTCAACCCTTTGTCGCGGCGGGAATCAAAACATTCAGCCAGGCTTAGTTGTTTCTGTTTCATAGGTTGCTCAATACATTCAATGGGTTTGCATAAATAGCGCTATTGGCCCCGTGCTCTTTCACCTCAACCGATACCAGGCGGCAGCGAGGGGCGAAACCGGCATCCCAAAGCCATTGGTCGGCTACGTGAAAAACATATTCGGCCATCTTCTCACAACCGACACCATCTGGGAACATGACTACCTGAGCAACGCCCGCTTCATGCAGCTTCATATATAGGTCGAGATTCGGATCATCCCCGGCCACCAATAACTTGTGGTCAAAGTTTTCTTCAAGAATGGCCTTGAGTGATTTCAACCCGCCAAAGTCTACGACCCAGTTGCGTTCGTCAAGTTTGGATGCCTCAAATGTGAATTTGAAGGCCAGCGCATACCCATGAATATACTTGCAATGCGAATCAGCCCGCCACTGGCGAAAGGCGCAAGAGAGCCCTAGGTCGAACCCGTATTGCTTAGTTGATTGGTAAGGCATCATTGTGCTCCATATCATCCACTAGGGTCATCCAGTAAAATTTGACTACTTCTTCTGAGTAGTTATCCGTATCCGGTATTTCATCTGGATGCATCACTTCGTCCCCATAAACTGCCCGCAGTACGAGCGGATCAGGAACCCCGGCTTCTTCGAAACCCTTAGCTCTTAGGATGCTCGCATGATCCTTGCCACGAGGCGGATATTGGCCATCATAGGCCGTATGGGAATGGGCCAAGGCTGAATAGCATCCGGGCAATTTAAGGGCCATTTGAACGGTTTGCGCTTTAGACATATTCATCAGTGGGGTCTGAACAATGATTCCCCCGCCAGTAGCATCGTCGAAGGTTCCAAGGTTAGTAGCTTCTTCCAATGCCAAGATGAACTTATTGCGGCAGTCAGGGTATCCCCCATAATCCGCCTGACTCACCCCGGTATAGATATCATTGCAACCTCGGGCTACCGCTCGATTGGCGGCGATCGTCAGGAATAACTGGTTGCGCATCGGAACGAACGTCTTTTCAATCCCACCGGGGAGTGAGTCGGCATCCACATATTGTTCGAGCCGATTCGAGGTTACCAGCGGCGAGGTTGATTCAAGAATGTGGTCACCAATCTTAATAAATTCGTGCGAAGCGACCCCGGCCATGTGTGCAATTTTCTTAGCCGCTTCCAATTCGATTTTATGGCGCTGACCGTAGTCGAAGGTGACCGCATGTATTTCATCATAACGTCGCTTGGCGAGATAAAGGCAAGTGGTCGAATCCTGACCGCCCGACAACACTACTAGAGCTTTTGACATTCAGGGGCTCCCTTTGACAGATAGACTTTACAATGTGCATGGTTGCCGTGTCGGCCCGAGGATTGAAATATCTCGACACTATGAACCGAACGGTTAGTTTTTGCTTCCACAGTTTCGGCTATCAATATTTTCAACTGCCGATCATCCAACTCGACATAGTCTGGAACTTCGATAATTTTCATTATTCATACCCAATTTGTTTATGGAGTTGAACGCCCATGCGATAACCATACCTGATAGCCACTTGGGCGGTAGTTTCAAGATTTCGGCGATTGCTTTCCGGGTCTTGAGAGTCCAGCGGATTAACGTAGACCAGAACACGATCGTTATGGGGTCGGGCCGGTTTTCCCGGAAGCCCCAACGCACTAGTTGGCAACCCATCTTCGGGGTCGGTATTCAGGCTGCTGACCACATACTTGTAGGCGTTTATATGGGGCTGTAAATGGGGGTTGACCTTCCCGGCCTTGGGTGAGCATACCGTGGTCAATCGTGGATGGCCCCATGGAAACTCATCAATGTATAGAGTTCCATTGGTTTCGATTTGAACTCGGCAACCACCTTGTAATAGTCGGCGCACATACTCACTGATATTCTGACGGAAAGGTTCGCCCCCAGTGATAACCACAAGGGGTTCCCTTGGTCGGCCTTGGTCGTATACGCCGGCCCGGGTCAGATGCGCGATGGTCATGCGCATAAGATCGTTGATACTATGGCGTTCGGCCCCTTGGGTGTATTCGGTATCGCACATGGGGCATTGCAGATTGCAACCAGCCAGACGTACGAATAAGGCGGGGTCCCCGGCAAATGGGCCTTCACCCTGGATGGTATAAAACATGGAGTGTACGACCAACGAACCATCGTCGCACAGCTCACGCTTTGATATAGGTTGATTATTGATTGACATTAAGACTACTCCGTACTAAGGGGTCAAGAAAAGGGGCCGAGACCCCTAATCTTGGTGTACAGATGAAACTACTTGGATGACGGGTTATTCGTCAGTGGGTTCGGATTGGGCAGCGGCAGCCTTCGCAGCGTCCGCATCGGCCTTGGCCTGAGCCTTGGCAGCGGCCGCGGCTTCCTTTTCCGCTTTGGCCTTGGCCTTTTCTTCGGCTTTGGCAGCTTTTTCGGCTTCCTTGGCGGCCTTTTCTTCGGCCTTTTTGGCTTCCCGTTCGGCCTTGGCTTCAGCTTGGAGTTTCGCCCGTTCTTCCTTAGGGGTCACCAAACCGTAGTACTTACGCCAGCGACCAAATTGGGTGTGGATCGTACCAATGTTGATACTTTGGGCTTCTGCGATTTCGGTAACTTCTTTGCGTTCGGCCGGGGCGCCTTTTTTCGCACTGATTTCGTCAGCGATTTCCCATACCAGGCGGGTCACTCCACCTGCGGGACGAGTCACACCGTTACGTTCATCTTTGGGTGCAGGTGCCGGCTTTTCGGTAGCGGTTTGGGTTTCTGCGGCAGTCTTATCGGCTTTTGCCATTTTCATATACTCCTGAGAATTGAAATTGTGGTTATGGACTGGTTACGATTCTGATTCGAGTTCTTCAGCCAGATTTTCTGCGAAGGCGACCATGTCTTGGTCGTCCAAGTCAAGTTCATTTCGCAGGGCGTTGATGATCACTTGAAGTTCGGTTGAAGTGACTTCGAGTGTGATTTTTTCTTCCATGGTATTCCTCGGTTAATTTGGGGAAAACTTAATTCGTCAGAACGTATGGTTATATTACTTCAGCGTTCGGTTAGAGTCAAGACCCTATTTTGTTTCTTTAGTACCGTCCCCGGTAGCGCCATGTAGGCTGGCGAGTAGGGCTTTTCTATACTGGCCGACGGATTGAAACGTCGCGGCGTATGCGTCGTCAGCGATCAGGTCGATCGTGCTTGGCACCTTCACCGGCTCGGCAATCTTCCATTTCTCGCCTCTAGCCACTCGGTCAGCAAGCTCTCGTGCTGTCATGGTCTCTTGTTTCACCGGCTCGGCGGGTTGTGGGGCTTCCCTGCGACCACGATCATAGATAGCTCGAAGCTGGTCGAAAGTGACTGTGTAAAGAATAGCGCAGTCGGTGCGCCTGACTTCTTCAATGTAGTGCTCTTTAAGGATTCGGCACATATCCACTATCGAAGTAATGCCCACCGGCTCACCCCTGCGCTTGCGTTCGGACACATCATCCTTATGACCGCTGCCGCCGCAATACGGGCAAGCGTTATCCTCATGCTCGGCCATGCGATCCTCTTCATCCCCGTAATTCAGCATCACGCCGCGACCGTATTTCGTGGTCGCTACGGGGCTTCGCGTTGCAGCGGCATCTTCGATTGCGGCTTTTAATTCGGGGTCAATATGCTGTGGCTTCCTGCGCTTGCGGTCGGCTTCGATCGCGGCGCGGGCGTAGGCTTGCATGGCCTCTTTAATCTCCGAAGCGGACATTTCAGATACCGTTACAGGCCAGTCCACCCACTCAGGAAGCGGCGGCAGTTCAATGTCGTGGGTGTTCATTGCAATTCTTCCTCGCAAAGCTTACGCAGTGCGCTCAGGGTGTCTTCACATGAGCGACCTTGTGACAGTTCGATCAACTCTTTAGGTTCTCCATCCTCGTCCATCCGTCCGATGTCGGCGTAGATGGCGAACATGCCGCCCACGTCTTCCATGCTGATATCAATGCGATTCCGAGCGAAGTATGCTTCGTCGTCAGGCAGGACATTTTTTATGTCGATTTCCTGCGTCCTACCATCTGGTTGTTTGTAGAGTGTGACTATCATTCCCCACCCCCCTCAATGCTGCGAGCGTGGTCGACGGCTTCTCGCGGGCTCTTGAACCACTCTGATTGTGCCTCCCCGTCATCTGGCCAACCGAGTCGGTATCTTGTGCCATTCGCCAGGGCAAGGCTCTGAATTTGCGCTTCTTGCTCAGCCAGCCAGTCCAACCGCTCAGCATCCTCGCGATCCTGCGATTGTAGGGCGCCTTGCAGATAATTGGCCAGATCAAGGACTTCTTCTAGGGCGTGCCGCATGAACTGTTTTTGACTTAACCCCGACTGCTCCAATGTAACCCCATATTTCTTAATACCAACTCGACTCCGCTGCCGAAGCAAATCAACATTCAACTCAACAATGTGGTCATCACTTTTCACGCAATTGTACCCCTATTCCGAATAAAACCATACCTATCACGGTATATATCAAATTTTGAGGTTCCCCCAGGTTGCCTATAAACCAGCCACCAAGTCCCAAAAGCCCATATTTCAAAAAGGTGATACCATTCATAAGTCTTTGCTCCGTTTCCATTTTGACCATTGGGTTGCTGCAGTCGCCGGGTGGATTCCGTTCTCGACGCAGATTTCAATCACCCGGCCTCGGAGTTTTTTCACATCCACCGGGTCACCCTGTTCTTCCAGCAGCCGGACTTCATTATCAGCAATTTCCCATACCCGCCCCGTGGCCCCTTTTGGGGATGGAGCCCTTAATTCCCCCTGCGGCTTAGATTTTGGCCTCTCTACGATGGCCCTGGGGGCCGCTGGGCGGGTTTCTTGATGGCCATATTTATTCTTCAGGGCTTCAGTCGGAGCATTGAATAAGTCAATCTGGTCTTGGTTAATTATAACCATGGGTAAATCTTCGGCGTATTGCTGAAGTAGCTTCAAATTACCCGGATAATCACTTATTACCACAGGTAGCGAATACTTTTCCCCTAGCATCATGGCTTCGAGTTCGGTTAAAGCCGTCCAATCTGACTTGCGGTCTAAAACTGGAACCAGCAATGGTTCCTTCCTACCAGCACAAATAGTTTCTTCAATTATCCGAACGTCGTGGTACGCCTCAGTCCTACCTAGGAAAACCAAGTTATCCATGTCAATAATTGCATACATATCTGTTCCTTAGAATGGGATACGGTCTATCCACTCGGGGCAACCGACCACGATGACTTCCAACGGTGGGGTCTGACCCCATTTACCACAAATCATGGTTCGGTTACTATTTGGTATTTCCGTCCAATACTCACAATTGATACATGTGCGCCATTGGCCGGTGCGGATCAGGCGTTCTTGAAACGCTATCATGTCTTTATCATTTGTAGACATATTCGGTTATCCTGGGATGTTTGGTATTCACTTGGACTTTGAGTGAAGTCGGTATACGAAGTATATCAGTTTGGGTCAAGGCTTGACTAGCGGTTTCTGGTATCTCGGCCGGCGAGCATTCAGCCCGTTGAATCCACCAATTACGCCCTTTCCCTTGAAACGGTGACCCTTTATCCAGAAACACCCATTCATCAAATGTACGTATTCCGCATTTGTATGAAACCCGAACGGATGGAATATGTTCTTCGCTTTTCCGGTAGTACTTGTAAGTCACGTGATCCACCGGGAAGTCAAGGATTTGGGGTTCTTCAATTATAACGGGGTCTGGAATCTTTTTACGCTTGACCAACGCTTTACCTGTGGTCATCGCTTGAAGCTTTTCTCGCCTGGGAAATTCAAAGCCGCAGGCTATACATAATGGGGCCGAGGCATGATTGTAGGTGCCACACTGATCACATATCCGGATAGGGGCTTCCCCTGGCTTTTTCATACCTCGCGGTACTGGGATAACCGGATCATTGACCGGACCAAGTCGTTCGGTGTTTTTTGCAAAGTCAGAAACTAAGCAGTCGGGTTTGCTGCCCGCCATAATGGCGGCTAATCGGCCATCCCGGGTGGACAGATCAAACCCCGGGTGATATAGTGGGCGGGTACCGCGCCCTAGCATTTGGACCCATAGGCTTGATGACCGCGTTGCTTTCATCATGGCGATATAATCCAATGCAGGGAAGTCAAACCCCGTAGTCAAAATACCATTGTTTACCATCATTTGGTAATCGCCGGCTAGATAGGCTTCAATACGCCTATCTCGTTCTTTACCAGGAACTTTGGTATGTACAAAAGTAGTTCTAACCCCATAATGATTATATATCGCCGCAATGTTCTCTACGTGACTAGTTCCGGTGCAGAAAGTGAGCCCATGGTTCCGGTCCTCAAACGCCTCGCAGGCCAACAAAACTACTTGTTCATTAACTGTGGTTATATTTACAGCCGCATCCAGTTCTTTTTGGTTGAACTCCCCCGCCGTAGTTTTTACTTTGGAAACATCATATTGAAACTTGGTGCGTTGGGCCACTGGGGGTACAAGATACCCCTCATCAATAAACCAATTGAAGGCTTCCAGACTACAGGCATCCACTGCAATTCCGTCAAACAGGGCATTTTCACCCCAATGCAACATACCTTGCCCCGAACGCCAACCAGTCGCAGTCAAGCCAGTAACCACAAGATTTGGGTTGCGCTCTTTCAACTTCTCTATGAATGACCGATACATTGACTGTTCTTTCAGGCTGATCAAGTGGGCTTCATCAATGAACAGTAGGTCAACGTGGGCGAATAACTCAGGTACATTATAAACCGTCTGAATCGAACCCACGGTGATCGGCTTATAGTATTCCTGACGCTTCAACCCTGCACAATAAATACCGGCAACCGCTTCTGGCCAATAGTCCATCAACTTATCATAATCCTGCTGTATCAACTCTTTACTGTGAGTCAGGATCATAGCTCGTAAGCCGGGCCAGGATTTCAAGCAATGGGCGATTATCAGGGCCAGAATAACCGACTTACCTACTCCGGTCGGATACAATAAGAGTGGGGCGGTCTTACCATCGGCCACGTAATTAAGCCAGGCATCCAGAGCAAAGGATTGGTAGTCACGTGGAACGATCATAGGTCGCGATGTTTTACGTAATGATTACATCCGGCCTCCTGGGCCGATTTATCTAGGACTTCACCGGTTTGGTCACAAACCCATTCGCCGGTCGGTAGGGGGCGCCCATGGTGGCACGTTCGGCAATTGCGAGCCACCTCACCCTGCCCATAGTGGCACCGCATCTTGTGGTCACAAAATTTGCATTCAAATGTATCCGGATATTCGCTGAATTTTTCAGGTATAGATTGGGTGAAAATGATACGTTTAGACCGGTCCTGATAATATTCGTCCGTGGACTGATCATATCCAATTAGTTCACCGTAGAGCCTGTCAGTATTCTTACATACCGCCAAATATAATCCAGCATCCAACTTATAATATCCCATACATTGTTGCATTTGGACATAATGTTGATGCTTGGCTTTGAATAACCCATGGGCTACCAAATAATTGAATGACTTTTCATTATGGGTCTTGAACTCCGTCAAACATGGCATTTGGGGATCAGGTAGGTCAGGGACACCAATGACCACACCATCAAGGGCCGATCCATAATGTCCACCTAGCAGGCTGACCCTGTATTGCTTCTTTTGATCGTCGGCTTGGTAGATTGTCATTCCTGCCGCGCGAATCATTGCTACAAATCGGGCTTCTTCCAGGTGACCCCGATTGAATAATCGCAACATCCGGTCACCAAATCGCTTTAGCTCAACCCACCGCCAGTCATACCAGAGCGCCCGCGAACAAGGTTTGCCCGATGTTGAGATACCGAAGTGGGAACGGAACCCAGGTGGCTTATCGTCATAGGCATCTGTAACATCGTGAATTGCCTCCCCCAAGTATCGCCGATATAACGCCCCTTGGTCTACCTCAATTGCAGCCGCCATGGCATCCAGAGTCTTTGTTGCCAAATAGATCATACTATGGTTATCCGTGGAAAAAAGACGGCCCCGTAGGGCCGCAAAAAGGGGAACGCTTTACTACTTACTTACCTTGGAGCCAAGGTGGGACTGATCCGGTCGCGGCGGCTGGGGGTGGAGTTTGAGCGGGTGCAGCTTGGGCCTGAGTCTGTGCCGGCGGCTGGGCCGGCGCGGTTTGCTGGGCCGGGGGTGGAGTCGGTGTTGCAGGAGGCCCGGATTGGGCCGGGGCCGATTGAGTCTGAGGCGGTTGGGTCGGTTGAGCTTGGGTAGCAGGTGGAGTCGCAGCGCCACCTGTGGGGATGGCTTTGTAGTTGCTAATTTGATTTTGGGCGTCGTATTTCTTGGTTTCCCCGGTGTTTTCATCCACCACTTCGCGGGCTTCCCGCAGTTTCACTTGGATCAAGAGCCGGTTATTCATCAGCTGATTCAAGTCCGTGATCTGGTGTTGACCAGTCGACATGCAAAGAGTATTGACCTTTCGCTGAACGTATTGTTGGGCCTTTTCGCTTTGGTCCCACATATTCAGGTTGTCAAAAAGCTGGCGACCCTTGTGGTCACCTTCGTCAATTTCCACAGTCAGTTGAAGGTAACCTTCGTCAGGTTTATCCTTCTTCGGTTTGTATTCCATTTCAACGATGGACCCGGGGTACCACCCCGCTGGAATAGGTGTGAAATCACCCAACACCTGATCCGGGTTGGCGGTCCAAGTCATTGGTAGGGAAAATGTACTCATGGTTGCTTAACTCCTGCTACTTTGTTGAGGATGATGTTAAAATCAGACTGTTCGTAAGCGTCGAGTGCGTCTGACCGGTCCTTGGCGTCATAAAATTGATCGGCCTTGGTTTGAAGATAATATGTCCGCTCACCTTTTTCATCAACGTGCACTCCGGCCCTCAAGAGTAGGTCAAATATATATGGGGCCGATTTACCAATTTGTTTCCCTGGAAAGTCCGGCCCCCATTTAATTTGGCCGGTTACTTCGTCCTTGAACGGGGCCATCTGTGCCACGAAGTATTTATGTACGTGGGGTAAATCGCGAAACTTCTTCATCCAATCTATGATCAGTTCGGCAATCTGCCCATAGGCCTGACGAACATCATTATTGGATCGCTTGGCAATACCCAACATTGTTTCAGCGATATCAGATACCGAATCCAGAGCCACTGACTTTATTGTTTTACCACCGTCGCTTTTCAAAAAGTCATATACTGTTTTCAGGTCTTGGCCGTTTTGAATATAGGCTACCGGAATATCAAATCCTTTTAAGGTGAGGTTTCCCCGCTCAGAACTGATGATCAATGGAGCAGGTAGAGTGGAAATAAGACGGGTTTTTCCAACCCCTGGTGGCCCATAGACCATTATATTCAGACCATCTAGGTCGGCCTTATTGGTGTTGCTCCATTGAACAGACATATCTATCCTTACGATGAAACCTCTATTTTATCCCAATTTGCGTCAGCGTCGGGCATTAAGGTGTATCTTTGTTTTAAAAAGCATCGCCCAATGGTACCCTACTCCATGAGCTGTCACTCGGTCATCACGGTCGTTGCGATGCAGGATGATCGGATCATCCCATTGGGGATGCCTCATACGCAAGATAACATATGGATTCATTTGATCATCAACATGGTCGTTTACCCAACCATGGGCGATAAGAAACAATCGGAACATTTCCCAATTGTCACGGTTAAGAATATCACGTGTCGTCGCCATGCCTATTCCTCCTGAGATTAACGGATGGCCCGCTTAGGTTTAGTAATTTCGATAGACGCTTGCCCTGGGCGTTCGGTGACGCAATTTCGGATCAAATGTTTCTGTTCTTCGGTAAGCCCATTCCATCCCGACAGGGATAGGTCAGGCTTATATTTCACAATATCGTCGAATGAAAATTCGGTTATTTCACCAGCCGCCACCTTTTCCGCAATCAATCCTTTGGTAGCCTCTACCGCATCTTCCTCTACCCTATAATTGACTTTGCCATTCACCTTCAGCACCCACCCTTCCGGCAGCAAGACATTGTTTGTGCCCACCGGTACAACCCCATTCTTATAGACTTTGGAAATGAGGCGATTTCGCAGTTCAATTTCACGCGCCTTATCGGCAGCCATTTTGGCGGTCAATTCCATCCACTCGGCGCTATCCCGGTTGAACTCGGCGTCAGGAGTGAAATTTCGTTTAATGTTGCTCATTTTGATTCCCCTTAAAATTGGCGTATGTGAATATTTTACAATAATCAAGATGAAATATCAAGTTAATGTTTTGTATCACCTCGTTTTCTTATCATGTCGGCTTCGTTGGCTGCCATCAATAGAGACACTAACTCAGTAAAAACGCCAGGATTTGCCCCTAATATTTTGACAATCAGCCCCATAGTAGTGTCTATTTCTTTTTCCAGGGCGGTTAAGACGTCAACTTTAAATTCATCATCTGGCATATGTTCAACCAGAACCAAGAATAAAGTCGCCCAACTAGCGCCTAGCCCCACGGCCTGAGCCACTTCCGGACCATGTTCCTTTTTAATCCTGAGTACCATTTCAAGAGCATCTGTCATAACACCCACCCCAGGCTAAGGAATGCCAAGGCCATAAGGATGCCAAGGCCAATCTGATTTAAACGTGAGGGGCGCTTTCCAGCCCCGTAGACCTCTATTACTGGATGAACTGGGCTGGGTGGTGGAACATAGTGGGCGCCAATTTTAGTCGTCCCGCGCTCGGCTCGCCGTCGAGCTTGTTCAATTTGGCGCACTTTTTCGCAATGTTCGCGCCATACTTGGCTGCTATATTCATGTGGACTCATACCTATCCCCTTAAAATTTGACCGGTACATAGTACCCGTCTTCCTTCAATATGACAATTTCCTGATCCGTAAATTGTTCTAATGTGATCCAGGCCCATTGATAATTAGATAATTGGGTTAGAACTCTCATTGGGCCAGCCTTTATTTTACGCCGACTCATTTGCGGACCGCCAGGCTTAATAAGTCTATCATTCGATCTAGCTTGCGGTTCATGCTAATAACCACAATTGGGAGCACAATCCATAGAACCGATAAAACGATGGCCAGGAGGATTCCGACGATAAGAAGTAGAATTTCCATAATGTTCCCCTATAGGGCCGGCCGGAGCCAGCCCAAATTGTGGTTAATTTCCGATTTGAAGGTGACCGCCTGAGGCCGATACTTGTCGATTAAGGTTAATAGAACCCCCGAACTCTTGTCCGGCTTGATAAGCTCCGATATTGTTAGCCGCTCGTCCGCGATGGCCGGCCTTTTTAAGACCAATGCCCTCATTGTTGAGGAAAGCCAAATTGGCTTCAAGTTCTGTTTTGTAGAGCGAGGCTAGAACTATAGCGGTTCCAGGTTCGCCGGCGCTATCTTGCTCGGCGGCTTTCCTAATTTCCGTTACTCGTTCCTGCAGCTTGTGAACCACTCCCAGGCCGAATGAACGCATTTCAGCGGACAGGTTATGCCAACCGTTGGCCCGGCCTTCCTTCAGAACCGATGTGACGATAAATGTGGCCATATATGAAGCCGTTACGGCGTTCGATTCTTTTCCAACGAAATGATGTTCCAGCTTCGTCCCGTTGATCTTACGGCCTCGGTAGTACTTGCAGAAGAATAGCGGAGCGATGACGTTATGAATGTGGACCGCCCATAACATCGACCATCCAGTGATATCGTAATTTACTCGACGTTCTTGTTCCTCGACCGATTCAACTTTGGACTGGTCGATATTGTATTTGGCCATGAGGTTATAGGCCATCCGCAGGGCGTTATCCCGCTCACCCTCACTGGCTGCATTGTCGCTCGCCAAGGCCAGCATTTTGCGAATCCGATTGACGATTTTTTCTTCAGTCATTTCATTCCCCTTACTTTTGTTGTACGAAGTTAATCTTACCGTAGTCCAGTCGATGATCTTTGCAATATTCGATCACTTTTTCTTTTGCATCGCGTTGGTTTTCAGCCAGGACGTAGAAAACTTCTAACTGCCCATCGATATGAATTCCAACGCGGTAGGTTTGTTCCATTCAGTTAGCCCCTTTCGGTGTTTCGTTATCCATGACTCAATATTAACCCAGGCCTAGTGAGAAGTCAAGAGTAATTTTTATATTGATCGATTGATTATTTCTATTATAATGAGGCCTTCATCGTCTCAATGTATAAGGGCTTATCATGTCTTCGAAGTTATGGAACCGAACTCTTGAGCTGCTTGAGCAGACCGACAAAACCATTCCAGAAATATGCGTAGGGGCTCATGTTAACCACAGTTGGCTAATGTCCATTAAATATGGCCTGGGTAAACGCGGACATATTCGTAATCCCTCGGTAGATAAGGTCGAACGCCTTTACGAATTTTTATCGGGTAAGCAACTGGATATTTAACTTATGTACTCACGCATTCCAAAAGAACTACGTGTTCGACGCCAGTGGTGCGTCTGTCGAGTAACAACTAAGGATGACCCAGACAATAAGCGCCCGATGAACCCCACTAAGGGCTACTGGGCCGACCCGTCTGATCCTAAAACATGGGGTACCTTTGAAGAAGCGGTGGCTTCGGGTCTATCGATAGGGTACATGCTATCCCCCGACGATCCGTATACGATCATCGATCTTGATAATAAACCCGAACGTCCCGCCAGCGCGGCAACTTTGGAATGGTACAAGCGCCTAACTGAAGAAGCCAACTCATACGCCGAAGTTTCGGTTTCAGGGCGTGGGGTGCATATTGTGGTTAAGGGTACCTTACCTGAAGGCCAAGGTCGTAGGCGTGAAGGGGTTGAAATATACTGCCAAGATCGGTTCATGATTATGACCGGGCAGGTAATCGAACCATATACCGTCATTCACCCCAGGCAAGAATTGACCACGTGGTTGTGGGAACAACTCGAAACCAATGATGCGGTAAAACCGGCCTCTGGCTTTGTACGTGTAGATCAGCCCGAACGCCTAACCGACGATCAGGTTATGGAAATGGCCTGGTGGGCCGACAACGGTGATAAGTTCCAAGCCTTGTGGTCAGGAAAATGGCAGGAAATGGGGTACCCTTCCCAGTCTGAAGCCGACCTTGCCCTTATGAGTATGATTGCGTTCTACTCTGACTCAGATGTGCAATGCTTACGCCTGTTTAGAAAGTCGGGCTTAGGTAAACGTGAAAAGGCCGTTAAGAACGACAAGTATCTACTCAACGAGACCTTGCTAGGGATAAGAGCCAAGCAACTCCCCCTGGTTGAGATACCGAGCCTGGACGAATTGAGGGCTTCCATAATGCCAATTCCTGGCCCGCGCTCACTTTCTGCCAATGAATCCCCAGCGGCCGGGAATGGGGCTTCATTCCCTTTTAATTTTACGGTCGATCATTCAATGGCCCCGGCCCCGGATGAAACGGCCGCCCCGCACCTACCAGAAAAGGTCGCCGGCATGCCGCGCGTCCCTGGCTTGATCGGTGATATTGCGGAGTACATTTATTCATCAGCCAACCGGCCCGCAGCAGAAATCGCCCTAGCAGCAGCCGTGGGAATGATGGCGGGCATCGCTGGCCGGGCGTTCAATATTAGCGGAGTTGGGCTAAACCAATACGTGGTACTCACGGCCAAGACTGGAACCGGGAAGGAACAGGTCAGTAAGGGTATAGACGCCCTGTTCAGCGCGGCAGCCCACCAATGCCCGAACGCATTTGATTTTCAGGGGCCAGCCGTCATCGCATCAGGTCAAGCACTCTTACGCATGCTACCCGATAAACCCTGCTTCGTGTCGGTATGGGGTGAGTTCGGCCTAACCCTGCAAGCCATGACTAAAGCCAAGCCAGGCGATGCGCAGCATACCCTCAAACGGGTACTGCTGGATATCTACAACAAGTCGGGCATCACCTCTGTCCTGAAGCCTTCGGTCTACGCGGACAAGGAAAAGAACACGGGAATCGTTCAAGCCCCTAACCTGACATTCATAGGCGAATCAACACCCGAGGAGTTCTACCGGGCGTTAGACGAGGATTCGATTATGGACGGGTTCATACCGCGATTGATGCTAATTGAATATAAGGGTGATCGCCCGACCCTAAACGAGAACGCCGGTTTCGCGCCCCCTGAAGCCCTTATTCGCAAACTGGCCGATCTACTGAACATGGCAACCATGCACGGAGTCCAGGGGGCCGTCAAAGCCATAGGCGTTAAGCAAGACGCTGAAGGGGCCAAACTTTTACGCGGGTTCAATGATGATATTGACCACATGTTTCATGGTATGCCCGATGGCCCGTTACGGCAGATTCTCAACCGAGCTCACCTAAAGGCTTTGAAGCTGGCAGGGCTGCTGGCGGTCGGGGTGAATTACTACGAACCTGTGGTCACCAAAGAGCTGGCCCAATGGGCTATCAATTTTGTCAAAACCGAAGTCGACGCTATGGCTTCCAAGTTCCGGTCAGGCGAGGTCGGCGAGAACCTTAATTCGGGCGAGAACCGCGGGGCCGAAGTAGTAACCGAGGCTATACAACGCGTCCTATCGGCCGACCGGGAAGAAGCCAGGCTGCTGCGAAACGCCTACCGCTTCCCGGCCAAACTCGAAGGCACCCCGATCATTCCGCGAAACTTCCTAACGCAATACTTGAAAGGGCGGCAGCCATTCCGATCAGACCCGAGGGGCTCCACCCGAGCCATGCGGGAAACGATCAACGAAATGGTGGAATCGGGAATGCTTGAGGAAGTGAGTAAGGTTCAGATGAAAGGGCAGTACGGCCTGACGGGACTGGGGTATATCCCTGGCGCTTACATGAAGTTGAGCTGACCACAATGTATAGGGCGGCGGACTGGGGGAAATGGGGAAAGAGGAAAGAGGGAAGGGCGTTAGGCAGGGCTATATCTCAACCTTTTCCCTTTAATATCATGGGGTTAGCGCAAAGAGGCAGCGAGGCAGAGCGATTAGGGGCGGGGGCAGGGGTGGTGCGGGGGCGGGGGTATATCCCCCCAGACCCCCCCCCTATACCCCTTTAATAATATATATATTTATATAATCTCATTATCTCTTTAATCTCACTTTAAGATAAATGATTGATTTATAAGGGATAAATGGGGGGTAGGGAAAAGAGGAAAAAAAAAACGCTCTGCCTCAGTAACAGGCGTAGAAGTTCGGAATCCCATTTTTTGCTTGTTACGAGGGCCAAAATGGGAAATGTATGCGAAAAAAGGGGCGTTTTTGAAGGTTGTGGCCCATTTTTTGATCGTTTTCCCCTTTTTAATGATTTATCAGTAATAGGATAAGATAAACATGATAGAACCGAATCCAAACTGGCACCCATACGACGATGATGCCGAATTCGATGCCCGGTGCAAGGGCTCAGAAGATGCTGAACAGATGGCTTTGATGGCATGGGCGGCGCGGGCTATGTACCATGGCAAATGGCCGGAGCTCAAACTGCTGCACCATATACCTAACGGCGGCGAGCGTTCAGTCGTTGTGGCCACCAAGTTAAAGGCGATGGGTACAAAGCCTGGCGTCCCTGACTTATTCTTGCCGGTAGCTCGGCATGGCGTCCACGGCTTGTACATCGAACTGAAGAAAGATTGGAAGTTTGGCGGCGGCAAGGCCTCGGCCGTGCAGCTTGAGTGGCGGGACGCCCTTATTGATTGTGGTTACGGCTGGGCGTTGGCTCAGGGCTGGAAAGAGGCCCGCGAAACCCTGATTCAATACCTTTCCGAGCCGGCTCCAGCCCCTTAGAATCGAAAATGGCCCGTCTCACGCGATCGTGGCGGGCCGAATGGGGGTAAGGGTAGGGAATGGGCAGGGGTCGGGGCTTTAATCGCTCTACGGGCTTGTAAGGATGAGGCCAATTAGGATGGTCACCCCTGCGGCCAGGGATAAAGTATAAAGGCTCATAGTCTGGATTCGTTCCACACCTGCTCGGCTTTGGCTATCAGCCTGCCAAGGGCTTTGGCCTTACCGGTAATATAGCTGGCTTGTATGCCGTCCAGATAGGGGTGCAGGCCTGGCGGTAGCATGATCTGGTAACGAGTCCCGGTGTCTTTGAATTGGGCGCAAGCCGGGTGGCTCTTGAGTTCGGCGGTGAGGGCTTCAATTAGCGCGATTCGTTCGGTAATGGACGTCATAGTGGTTCCTTTAGGGGCCGTAGCCCCCATTGTGGTCATTAAGCGGCTATGATCTGGCCGTCTTCAATTCGCGCGCGGGTGGCTTGTTCCATTTCCTTGCGGCATTTGAACCAGTGTTGGAACTGGGTGCGGGCTGTTCCTGAAGCGATCCCACGGCGCACGCATTCGTCTTGTACCTGGCTGCGGGTTGGGTACGGCTGGCCCTCGGCTTCAGCCTTGGCGTACAATTCGTCGGCGATAAACCAGACGGCTTTGGTTGGCTTTAAGATGGATGATTGGCGAACCCATTCTTTAGGCTCAGCCTTGGGTTTAGACGGCTTGCCTGTGACGGCTTGGGTCGCTTCCAGCTCTTCAGTACGGATGCCGATTTCCTCATCCAGAGCCGCGCGGACGGTTTCGGTCAGACCCTTTTTCTGATTCAGTAATTCGTACATGGCTGGAATGGCGTTTAGGCTTTGGCAGGCTTCGATGTTAGCCTGAAATTCTAAAATCCACGCTTCCAGTTCGCTGCGGGGGGCGGCTGGCTCTTCGTTTTCAACCAGCATCCAGAACCTGTCGACCTTTTTAATTTCATTGATGCCGGCTTTCTCGGCGGCTTTGCGCGCCTGGGTCTCGTTGATGTATTTTTTCTCGAAAATGGATTTCATGGCGTTTTCCCCTTATGGAAGTAGGCGGCTCTGATCTTGAGCCATGTCTATATTATAAGAACAGCGGCTTGATAAGTCAATAGGAAAAATCAACTATTTATCTACGGGAACGGCAGCAGCAGTAGATTTTTCCTATTGGCCCGCGCGAGGCGGGCGGCTCGGGTTAATTTGGCAGAGCGATTAGATAATTCATCAAGGGCTCGGCATCTTTAAGATCGACGTTTATCCACGCCCTTTCAAATGCGCCCTGATAATATTCGCATTCATAATCGCATGAGAATCGTTCTATTTGCTTTTCTTCAGATGCCGTTAGGGGTCGGGCCAGGATGATCTGATTCCCGTATTCATCTGGATCATTGTCGAATATTCGCATTTCTCATTCCTTATCTATTGATTCGTGATTGGATGATTTAATTATAGGAAATCAAGAGTGGTTCATCAACATATATTTATCTATCGATGCTCGAATTTTGATAGATAAATTTAATTCCTAATTCGTTCTAATTCATGATATAATATTGGCCCTAGAATCGAGCCTTAGCCCGTGGCCCAAGGGGCCAATATTATAGACGCCCCTCGTGGAATTATCCAATTGATTTATTCTATTGATTCGTTCTGATTGATAGATATAATTTCGTTGCCAGGATGATCTTGATTTCCTATAATGAATCATCGAATCAGAAATCATTAAGGGGAATCAAATGAATCAGAATCAGATCCGCGCCATCCAGAGGGATATCGGCAGGCTCTGCGATGAATTGGGGTACCATGACCTATTGGACACCTTCATTCAGCGGGCCGATTATGGCGATCCAGATAGCGCCCCTTCACAGCGCCATCGCCAGATTCGCGTTCTGCATCACGTGCTGATGATGTTGGAATCGGAGGATATAGAGTTCACGGAAGAAATGATTGGAAATCTCGAATTAGGGCTGCGCATTGGAATGATGGATGATATGATTTATCAGGGCTATTGATCCATTAATTGGGGCTCGACATGAGCCCCTTCTTTCGTCTATCAATAGTAATACTTCTCGTTCTGATTTTGATTATCAATTCGATCATGGAATGAGTATGCGAATAAGAACTACTCTCGTTCTCGTTCCGATTTTGATTTTGATTCGATCTTCCATCCCCAAGATGAGAATCATTCCCTAACCTGATTGAAAAAGAACATGAGGATGAGAACGATTTTTATTTGACCCCCCCATACCCCCGATAGGAACATCGAGGCGCAGGGGGGTTCCCACCCCAAAATATCCCCCCATGTTTTGACTTCAACATAAGTTCCCCTATCCCTATCTATCATAGACTCAGCTGGGGTACCGGTTCCCCCGTGTGGCTACCATAAATATCGCCTATAATCAAGCCAATCAATGTACCCACCCAACCTTCGTCTTTTGGGGGACTCCCATGGCCGTCATCCAATCCGAACCCGATAACATCGTGGCTTTCCTAGACGCCATTGCGTACACTGAAGGGACCGACAACAACCGTCAGCCGTCAAATCCATACTACATTCCCAATGACCCATCCAACCCCCACTACGGAAACGGATACCCTTCGGGCTCCAAGCCTCACTACGGCTATGATGTGATCGTCGGTGGCTCGCTGATGCCAGCCTATCCTGATCCAAATAACCCCAATATTGTGGTCACCGATTATTCTCGCCACCCGAACAGGCTGATTCGTCTCAACCCCAAACTCAGTTCCACTGCCGCGGGCCGTTATCAGATTCTGTACCGCTATTGGAAACATTATCAAAAGCAACTGGGCTTACCTGACTTCAGCCCTCTATCCCAAGACCGGTATGCCATTCAGCAGCTCAAAGAACAGCGGGCGTATGGGCGTATCATTGCCGGTGAGTTTGAAAAAGCCGTGCTGGCTTGTAACAATATATGGGCCTCCCTTCCCCTATCCCCGTATGGCCAACATACGTATAGTATGGAGGAAATGAAGGCTGTGTACATCATGAAGGGCGGCCGATATGTCTGACGGGCAACCGGTTATACCTCACCCGATTCCACACCCGACTGGGTCACCGGCGGAAATATCCATCTTGGAAGAACTCATACGTCACCCCGCCACCACTACGATTCTCGGGTTTGGTGCCTTGGCCTTTGCATGGAAAGTCCTGTGGCCCCTCCTGTCGACGTTCGTGCAGAATCAAACCACCTCAGGTCGGACGGAGTCGGGTACCCTGGAACAACTGTCGCGCGTTTTGGCCGATGCCATTCAGCGGGCCGAAGATGAACGCCAGATTCGGATCAAGGCCGAGCGTGAACGGGAAGAGTTCTTTTCCGAGTTGGTCACACTGAAAGCCAAGCTGGAAGTGACGTTGCTCGAAATTGAATCCCAAAAACGGGAAAATGATAGCTTGCGGTATCAGTTAGACCAATGCCGGGAACACCATAGTCTGAGAGGTCGCAATGATGTTCCTGTTTTACCTTACGATCAAGGGGACGATGATGCGTCACGCACTTAACTTGATTAGTTTGAGCTGGGACCGGTATCGAGTGCTGCTTGCGGCTTTTCTATTGTTTATGTCCGGCGCATTGCTGTCTTGGACGGTGGCTATGGTTTATTTTCACTTCCGATTGGAAAACCAGTACACGGCTTTCACTAACCAAATCATTCATTTGACCAGTGACGTGGATTTTGAACGATCCATTAACCGGAAGTATCTGGAAGATATTACAGATCACCTGGAATCTAACGCCCAGCGGGTTGAGCGGGCCGCCGAAACCATTGAGGCATCCAAATGATGTGGTCATCTGCCATTAAAGTTGCCGCTCCATATATCCTGGGCCTGGTCATCCTCATTGGTATAGTATTTGGAGTCAAGTGGTGGGGCGAATCCAAATACGAAGCCGGTCGGGAATCGTTTAGAGTCGAAGTAGAGGCTGAAAACGCTCGTTTAACTGAAGCCATGCAATTGGAGAAAGATCGTGCTGACGCCAATTATCGCGGGGCCGTATTGGCCAGGGAAGCTGCGGAAGCTACTATCATTGCTCGTGATAGTCGGATTGCAGGCCTGCTCAACCAACTCCGTACCAAGCAAACCCCGAGTTCCGACCCCCTTGCCGGAATTGATGGAGACGGAACCGACTGGATCGGATTATTTGCATCGTGTTACGGAGAATACTCAGATATGGGAAGGGAAGCTGCAAGACTTGCTGACAAGGTAGGTGGGTTGCAGGAATATGTCGAAATTGTTCAAGAGCATTTAAACCGATCCAGATAGGTACATTCTAGGCGTGTCGACACGTGTCGACAGTTGCTTTTGGGGTTATCCTATCGAAAATTTTACTTGATAGGTGGTACCTATGTCTGTATTCCCATGGGAACCCGGTTATAAGGCTCCGGAACGAGCTGACCCTGATGCGATACGCAAGCTTCGTGCTGATGCGGGTAGAATCAGTGCGAAAGCCAAGCGGGATTTGGATCGCGAGGGAAACCGTAAAGAACGGCGCGCCAATAAGAAAGCGAAAACGGAGTTAGCCGAGACGCAACCTATTCATGGCCCATTATACTATTTGGAAGATGAGAACATCACCCATCGCCAGTTAGAAATGATTCATGGCTTCATTGACGCCTACCTTCAGACTTGGTCACCGGGCCAGGCATTCTTATTGTCCAATCCCAAATATGACAAATCCATAACTTCAGCCACTAAGGCCGGAATGGATTTGTTGCAATCCCCAGCGGTTCAACGGCGGCTGCAGGCTGTTGTTGACTCTATGGACGAGGAAAAATTACTGACCCGCAAGGGGGTCATTATGGGTCTGCTCAAAGAAGCCAATCACTATAGTGGGGACGCTACACATGGTGGGCGCATTCGGGCCTGGATGGGTCTGGCTCGAATCAAAAAGATGGATATCCAAGTGACCGAATCGAATGTTACTGTGCGTGGAGGGGTGATGGTCATTCCCGGTACCCCCGATGGCCAAATCATTGACGTGGAAGCCTGGGAAAAATCATCGGAAGCCCAGCAGCTCGACTTGAAAGAGGAAGTTCGTAAATGAGCGCCGTACCTCAAGAGCCGCGGGTTGTATGGAAGCCTTTGGCCGGATCACAAACTCTGGCCATGACTTGCCCATGTAATTTTATTTTGTTTGAAGGTACCCGGGGTCCAGGTAAAACCGACTCCCAGCTTATGAAATTCCGACGCTACGTTGGGATGGGATATGGTCGGTTTTGGCGCGGGATCATTTTTGACCGCGAATACAAAAACTTGGATGACTTGGTGTCTAAGTCTTTGCGATGGTACCCCGAGTTCTTTGATGGGGCCAGGTGGCTTTCATCTAGGTCGGATTACAAATGGGTCTGGCCCACTGGTGAGGAATTACTGTTTCGCCAGGCCAAGAAGCCATCCGACTACTACAATTATCATGGGCAAGAGTTTCCATTTATTGGTTGGAACGAACTGACGAAGTACCCTACTCCTGAGCTGTTTGATGCCATGATGAGTACAAATCGGTCATCATTCCGCCCCCAGGATCACCCCCAAACTGATCAGGAAACCAACGAACAGTACCTATTGCCGGAAATACCTTTGATGGTGTTTTCTACCACCAACCCATATGGTCCAGGGCATAACTGGGTCAAACTTCGGTTTATTGACCCGGCTCCCCCTGGCAAAGTGGTGCGAATAACCACAAACGTGTTTAATCCTCGAACCCAGCAGCGCGAAGATATTACCAAGACTCAGGTCCGAATTTTCGGATCATACAAGGAAAACATTTACCTGTCGCCCGAGTATATAGCCGAGTTAGAAAGTATCACTGATCCAAACAAACACAAAGCGTGGCTGTGGGGTGATTGGGACGTTGTAGCCGGTGGTGCCTTTGACGGTGTTTGGGATGAATCTATACATATCAAGAAGCGGTTCAAGATTCCGTCAGGTTGGAAGATTGATCGGTCCTTTGACTGGGGTTCTTCCCATCCGTTTTCTGTGGCTTGGTGGGCCGAGTCCAACGGTGAGTATGCAACCATGCCCGATGGGTCAAGATGGTCACCCCCTGCCGGCTCCCTAATATTGTTACACGAATGGTATGGTTCCAAACAAATTGGGATGAACCAAGGTATTCTAATGTCAGCAAAGGATATCGCCCAAGGTATTAGAAAACGTGAATCAGAACTTGTGGTCAATCATTGGGTACCCCAGGGCCGCATTCGTCCGGGTCCAGCAGATTCGCAAATTTATCAGGTCCGTGAAAAAGATGTTGATACTATTGCGAAAAAGATGGAAGATTACGGAGTCCGATGGATTCCAGCGGATAAGTCCCCAGGTTCCCGAATTAACGGCCTCGAATTGGCTCGTGGCATGCTTGAAAATGCTATCCGCGGGGAAGGGCCAGGCCTCTATTTTATGGATCATTGTAGAGCCCATATTTCATTGCTTCCGACCTTACCACGCGACGAGGATAATTTGGATGATGTTGATACTGACTCCGAGGATCACGTGTGGGATGGTACCCGATATAGGGTGCTTAAAGGATCAAATCGTTATGCTACAGTTATTCCCCTTCGCTTTGCAGGATAATTATGGTCACTAAACTCATAGCCCCTCAATTGCCGCAGGGGAAGTCCATGCCGGATGTACCTTCGGTTCCCAATTTTGCGTTTCGCCACCCGTCAATGGTTGATATGGAAGCGAAATGGTCTTTGATGGATGATTGTCTAGCCGGCGAGCTGGCCATCAAAAGTCGAAAGGAGTTATACCTACCCATTCCCAGGGTCGATGACGATGAAAGGGCCAATCAAGAACGATATGCCGGATATATTCAGCGGGCCGTATTCTACAATGTGACTCGGCGCACCTTGGATGGTTTGGTTGGCGAAGTGTTTAGCCGTGATCCGATCGTGGAGCTACCTGAAAGTCTAAAGCACTTGGGTGATGATGCGGACGGGAGCGGGATAGCTTTGGACCAGCAGTCTAAAATGTGCCTATCTTATACCATGGGATATGGTCGCTCCGGGTTGTTGGCTGATTATCCAAAGACAGATGGAAGGCCGGCAACAATAGCCGACTTGAAAAGCGGTGATATAAAACCAACAGTGATCCTATACCCGCCCCACACCCTGATCAACTGGCGAAGTAAGGTTTACGGTTCTAGACGCCTATTAACCCTTGTGGTCATAAATGAAAATATCATCACTGAGGATGATCCATTTGAGTTGAACCGGGTTGAACAATGGCGGGTGCTCAGGCTTATAGAAGTTGAAGGTAGACGTATATACCAAATTCAGATTTGGCGAAAACGAGAACCTGAGCCAGGCCAAGGTAGTGAACAAGAAATTTACGATTATGAAGAATACATTCCGCTGAAGGCCGATGGGGAACCTTTTGATCGGATACCGTTCACTTTTGTTGGAGTCATCAACAACAATGAAACGGTCGATGATCCACCTATGTACGATATGGCCGTATTGAACGTGGCTCATTATCGTAATTCGGCCGATTACGAGGAATCTTGCTTTATTGCCGGTCAGCCGACGGCTTGGTTTTCCGGACTCACCCAAGATTGGGTTGAGGACGTGTTCAAAGGTAAGGTGTTTCTAGGGTCTAGGGCGGCCATCCCCCTTCCAGTAGGCGGGGTTGCAGGATTACTTCAAGTTGATCCCAACTCCATGCCAAAGGAAGCAATGGACCAAAAAGAACGCCAAATGACGGCGCTCGGTGCCAAACTCATCACACAGGCGAACGTTTCTCGTACCTTGGGTGAAGCCCAAATTGAAGAGTCTAGTGCTAATTCTATTCTTGCCACTGCTACTAAGAACGTTTCGCGGGCGTTTACCGAAGTCCTTGGATACGCGTCTGAGTTTGTTGAACAGGGTAAGAATGAAGTAGTTTATGACTTGAATACTGATTTCCCAGCAGCTCGCCTGACGCCGAATGATCGCGCGCAATTGGTCAAGGAATGGCAAGATGGTGCTATCACCTTTGGCGAAATGCGTGATGGGTTACGCCGTGGTGGTATTGCTACGGAGGAAACCGAAGTTGCACAGCGAGAGATTGAAGCCAACCCATCCCCAAAAATGAAACTTGAGTTGGAAAAAGCTGAACGAGAGGCCAAGGCGGCCGAGGAAAAGAAAAACCAACCATCCAATGCCCCCAGCGGTGGGAATCAGGCTGGCCAATAGGTACAATTTTTCTGTTCCTGATTTCAACCTTTGTCGTAAAATAACCACATTCTTAATTGATCGGTGATCACAATGGCTCTGAAAAAGATTCTTGACTCAATCGACGGCCTTCCTGAAGACGTCGCCAAGGAATACAAGGAAAAGGACGGTAAGTTCATTCTGGATATTGAAGGTGACGATAGTGAAAGTACTATCGCGCATTTGACGCAGAAAAAGAGTATCGCTGAAGAACACCGCACTAAGGCTGAAAAACGTTTGGGCGAATTGCAGGAAGAACTCGACAACTTACGTCGTGGAGCCATTCCCAAAGATGACCTCACGGCTCTTGAAAAGTCGTGGCAGGAAAAGCTTGATAAGGCTGTGGAAGAAGGCGGAACTACCGCAAAACGGTTGAAGGGTCAACTTAATAAAGTTTTGATTGAGGATACTGCTGCTCGCATTGCGAGTGAATTATCCCAGGTTCCTAGTTTGCTAGCCCCAACCATTGCAAAGCGTTTGGCGATTGAAGAAGTTGAGGGTGGGGATATCAAGGTGCGCGTCAAAGATGCTGCCGGCAAACCTTCCGCTTTGACTCTTGATGAGCTGAAAACTGAAATTCGCAGTATTGAAGAATATGCCCCGATCTTGATCGGGTCGAAAGGTTCCGGCGGCGGTGCTAACGGTACGCAATCCCCAAACTCTTCCGGTGGGAAGAAATTTGCCGATTTGACCGATGCAGAACGCACCGAGTTTTACAAGCGTGATCCTGATGGGTTCAGAAAGGCAGCGGGTATACAACTCTAATCACCACAAGAGGTAAATCATGGCAACCGTACGCCTGTCTGATGTAGTTATTCCAGAAGTGTTCTTGTCGTACACTTCTCTCAACCTGCCCGAACTCACTGAGTTCTTGCAGGCCGGCATTCTTGCCACCAATGGTACCCTGAACGGCGCCGCCAAGAATGGTGGTCAAATGTTCACGATGCCTTTCTGGCAAGACCTTGACCCGACGATCGAGCCCAACTACTCGAACGACGATCCTGATGACATGGCCACCCCTCAAAAGGTCGGCACTGGTCAGATGACTGCCCGCAAGTCCTTCCTGAACCAAGGTTGGTCCGATATGGACCTGGTGGTCGAGCTTTCCGGCTCCGACCCCATGCGACACATCGCTTCTCGTGTTGACACCTACTGGCTCCGCCAGTTGCAACGGCGTCTGATCGCTACTACGGTCGGAGTATTCAACGACAACATCGCCAATGACTCGGGCGATATGGCCATTCAGGCACCGACTGAACAATTCAACGCTGACTTGGTCATTGACGCGTCTGGTACCCTGGGCGATGCTTCGGGTGGCCTTCGCGCGATCGCGGTTCACTCTCGCATTCGTGATCGCATGCTGAAGAACGACGAAATCGTATGGGTTCCGGATTCCCAAGGCCGTCTGACTATTGCTACCTACAAAGGTCTGCGGGTTATTGTTGACGATTCTATGCCCATCATTTCAGGTAGCGGTACAACTTCCGTTTACCTTTCCGTTCTGTACGGTGGTGGTGCATTTGGCTTTGGTGGTGTCGAAGGTCACAGTTTTGCATTCGGCGAAGGTATCCCCAAGACTCCGGTGGAAATGGAACGAGTTGCCGCTGCCGGTGCTGGTGGTGGTATGGAAACGCTTTGGACGCGTAAGACCTGGGCAATCCACCCACTCGGCTTCACTTGGGTCGAACCTTCCGGTGGCACTGCTCTGGTGGAAATGTCACCCACCCTGGCCGACCTACGCCGCGCCGATGTATGGGATCGGGTCGTGAATCGCAAGCAAGTGCCGATGGCCTTCATCACCTCGCTGGCCTAAGCCCTGCCCCGGTGCCATATGATGTGGTTACCGGGGTCAACATTCGGAGTACCTAGACATGAAATCACTGCAAGAACGCCGGGCTGACCGCGAGCGTCGCAACCAACTCGCTCGCCGTGAGTACTCCCCGGCTCCGCAAGAACTCAAGCCCCAAGACAAAGTTGACTATAATGAGCTGACGGTTCCCGAACTGAAAGCCCTGGTCAACGAGCGCGGCCTTGATTCCGACGGCACCAAGAAAGCAGACTATATCGCCGTGCTGGAAGTAGCTGACGGTGTTCAATCTGAACCCACGGCCGCGGTCGAACAACCCAGCGGTGGTATTCCACCCGTGCAACCATGGGGTAATACACAATGACTATTCGCATCCCACCTAAGACTAAAAAGGACGCCGCCGATTCGACTGAGGCTCTGAAGAACGCCGCTGCGGGCGCTACCTTCGATCCGATGCCACATATTGCTGATTCGGCTGCTGAAGATCTACCAACCCTGGTTAGTGACCACAATGCTTTGCTGGCCGCGCTTCAAGCGGCCGGACTCATGGAAGAAAGCGAGTAAGACTATGGCCCTTGTTATTGAAGATGGTTCCATCGTAGCGGGGGCCAACTCGTATATAACCCTTGATGAGTTCCGCGCTTTTGCTGAAGATAGGGGCGTTGAGCCTCCTACTTCTGAAGACGAATTGGCGCCGATGATCTTTGAGGCGGCTGATTATATCAATGCTTACGAGCCTAGATATAAGGGTGAGAGGGTAAATCCCTTGGGTCAGGAAATGAGTTGGCCCCGCAAGAGGGTGAAGATTTTCGGCGCGGACTTCCCTGATGACAAAATACCTCCCCAACTCAAAGTTGCCCAATTGCAGGCCGCCCTAACCGTTCTTCAAGGGACTTCGCTACTCCCTAACATTACCAGCTTTGCGGTTCGCCGTGAGAAAGTCGATGTTATTGAAGTGGAATATGCTACTGGTGGTGGCCAAAATAATACAGCCACGGAAGAAATGACCCCCAAGTTTCCGGCTATTATGAGTAGCTTAGACCCCTTGTTTAGGCCATCCGAGATTTTGCGGGCGTATCGGTCATGAATGATCTGTTTAACTACATTAGCCTGTCCAAAAATGCTGATTGGTTAATCGCTAAGTTTGGGGACAAGTGTAATGTGGTTACCTATACCGATGTGCCCGATCCTAATCCGATTAAACCCCCAACTCGAACAAAAATGCCGACTAGTACTCGTGGGGTATTTTTGCGTTATCGCGTACAAGATATTGATGGGGTGAATATCTTGCGGGCCGACCAGCGGGTTTTGTTACCTTCGTCGATAAGCGATGTTCAAATGCAGGGGTATATCGAACGGGGCAGCGAAGTTTGGAAAATCATTCACGTTGAACGGCTCAAGCCTGGGCCAGTCGGTATGATTTGGAAATTACAGGTGCGACAATGAACATAACTATGGCTCGTGAGGAAATGTTCCAAGTGTTGCAAGATGCTTGGGATGCAACCCAATGGCCGGCTGATATGTTCGCTAGTAAACCAGTTCTGCTTTATCAGGGGCGGGATAAAGTTGCTCCACCGGCTCCTGATACCCCCTATACTCATATTTATCGCCGTAGTGCATATGGCGAGCAAGCGGCCTTCGGTGATGGCCGTAAAACCCCGTACCAGGACCGAGGTACATTATGGATACTGTGTTTTGGGCCACAAAGTTCCGGTAAGGGGTTGGAAATTGCGGAATTTCAGGGTATGATTGCGAAAAATGCGTACCGGCGACCGAATGAAGGTGAATGTGTTTGGTACCGCAACGCCCGGATCGTAGACGCTGGACTCCGCGACGGGCTGGAACAAATTAACGTTCTGGTCGATTACGAATATCACGAAACGAGGTAAACCATGGCTACTTGTATTAATGTAAAAATCGACTCGAACACTTCCGGCTTGCGGTTTGCCGAAGAAGAGTGCCCAAAACAATTGCCCCCCAGCACCGGTGGGACTGCGGCCACTGTGGAACTAACTTTCGTCGATAACCCGGTCGAAGGTGATACTATTCAAATTGGTCCTGAAGAATATACCTTCACTGATACCCCCGTACTTGATACGGATATCGAAATTGGTGCCGATGCAACCGAAACCCGTGCTAGTTTCGTGATGGTCGTCGACGCCGAGTCGGAGCTCGTGACCTCTGCGACCCAGGGCGGGTCGGTAGTCGTCCTAACCGCCCAAGTCGCGGGGGTTGCGGGCAATATGATCAGCGTGGCCGCTTCCGGCAGTAATACTACTTTTGCGACTTCTACCCTGACAGGTGGGGTTGAAGGTGACGGTCCCGTATGGGAGCCCCTTGAACCCAATAGCTATGCCGACTTTGGCGGACAGCTCACCCTTGTGGCCCGTAACCCAATCAATGAAGGTCGCCAGCGTAAAAAAGGTGCCCCGGTTGGGATTGAAGCGGCTGGTGGGTTCAATACGGACTTCACGCAGACCAACTTGCAGAAGGTTATGCAAGGGTTCATGTTTGCTGATACTCGGACAAAGGTCAACTATGATACTGTGGCGGCGGTGGGTGACCTGGCTATTGTGGTCACTAACAATGCGTTTCCCCAATTGACTTCAACTGCTTTGGATTTTACCACCCTGGGCCTGATTCCCGGTGAGTGGATTTACGTAGGTGGTGATGAGGCCGGTGAGTCCTTTGCTGAAGATGAAAACAATGGCTTCAAGCGAATCCGGTCTATCACCGCAAACGCCATTACTTTTGACAAATCCGTGGCCCCAATGGTATCTGAGTTGGGAGCCGGTCTAACGGTTAAGTTGTACTTCGGCGATGTACTCAAGAATGAAAATACTCGATCCTTGATCAAGCGCCGTACTTACCAGATTGAGCGGACCTTGGGTTCCTTGGATGGTATGGACCCACCTCAGTCTGAATATTTGACTGGTGCGGTTCCAAACGAGTTGTCGATCAATTTGGCCATTGAGGATAAGGTAACCGCTGACCTGGGTTTCGTTGCAATGGATTCTGAGCAACGCACCCAGGGTGAGGGACTGAAGCCCGGTGCCCGACCACCTCAAATTGAAGCCGATATGTTTAATACTTCGTCTGATATTGCACGAATTAAGCTGTCTCGTGTAGTGGGCGATGATGCGGCCCCATATCCGATGTTTACCTTCATCCAAGAAGGAACTATCAGCATTAACAATGGCATTACTCCAAACAAAGCGATTGGGGTATTCGGGGCCATTGATGCTTCGGCTGGTAACTTTGCAGTAAGCGGTTCAGTTACAGCCTACTTTTCCGACGTTGATTCGGTTAAAGCGGTTCGTGAAAACGCCGATATCACGATGGATATGATCATGGTCAAGAACGGGGCGGGTGTCGTGTTCGATATGCCCATGATCGCTTTGGGGGATGGAAGGCCGAATGTGGTCATTGATGAACCGATCACATTGCCCCTGACAATGGAAGCTGCTACTGCGGCCAAGCTTGGGCCAGACTTTGACTATACGGCGATGTGGGTATTTTTCAACGATCTACCTGAACGCGCTACCACCATTATCTAAGGACGACAACCATGCAGCGTAATACAATGTGGTCAGTATTTGGCACAGATTCCCATAAAGAAATCCATGGGGTCTATGTCGAATATCCCGGTGGTATCCGGGTTTTGCTGGCCAGGGCCGGTGGCCGAAATGAACGATATGCCAAATATCACGAAATTCACATGCGTCCGCATCGACAGGCTGCGAAAATTCCGGGCGGCCTGTCAGATAAGGTTCAACGTGATGTGATCGCCAAAGTATATTTGGATTCGGTCATTCTCAAGTTTGAAACCAATGTTGGAACTGAGGAAGTGCCAAATTGGAAAAACGTCATTGTGTTGGAAAGCGGTGACGAAGTTCAAGCGAACAAGGAAGAATTGACCAATTTGTTCACGCGCTTGCCTGATTTGCTTCTTCAAATCATTTCTGATGCCAACGATATTCAGCTATACCGCAAAGCTGAACTGGAAGACGAGGCAAAAAACTAAAAGAAGTTCTGATTTACACGCTGAAGCATGGTGAAAGCGAACAGCGAGTAATACAGCAGTGCATACGGGAACGAACCCCATTTCCGGAATTTATTAAAAATGCACCTGAACTTCTACCGGGGTTAGAGCTTTATTACAACGCCTATTGGGACTTGAGCGGGGACCGGGGCGGGATGGGTGGGCCCATTTCTTGGGTTGCGATAAAAGATTATGCGCATCACTATGAATTGGAACCTGACCAATATGAAGCTCTGGTCCACCACTTGCGGGCAATGGATGTTGCAGCTCAAGACGTGAGGGACAAAAAAGATGGCCAGGGCAAATGAATTTGCGCGTAGGATGAACCGGCTTTCTCGGCAAATTCCTGAACGGATAGCAAAGCGAACAAATAAGCTTGCCCTGGCTGTTCAACGCGAATTAGTAATGACCACTCCGGTTGATACCGGTCAAGCAATTTCAAACTGGACTTTGACGTTGGGTTCCCCAACAACCGGAGTCTATTCCCCATACGCCCCAGGTGAACATGGTTCAACTCGTCAGTTGAATATTGGGGCGGCATACAGTCAGGCCATGTACGCCATCGGTGATCGCAAACCCGGCCAAGTTATTTGGATAAGCAACCCCCTCCATTATATCGGTTTGTTGAACCTAGGTAGTTCTGCCCAGGCTCCGAGCGGATTTGTGCAATCGGCAATTATGGTGGGGATCGGATCGGTTAGCGGTATAAGGGTTCTAAGATGACCACAGAACGCATTGACATTGTAATCACCGAACGCGGTGGACAGGTAGTCCAACGGGGGATAAATGATATTGGTCGGGGGGCGGTCCGCGCTCAGGGCCAGGTTGATTTGTTGGCAAATGCTTTCAGGGGACTAGTTGGAGTATTGAGCGCCCGCGAGTTCATGCGGATGAATGACGTTTATACCAATATGAGCAATCGGCTCAAATTGGTGGCGGGTGATACTGCAAACTTGACTCGGCTCACACAAGAAATGTTTAATGTGGCCAGAGATACTCGAACTTCATTTGAGGCGACGGCTACCTTATATGCGCGAGTGGCGCTTTCCTCTAAGGAATTAGGTTATTCCCAACGAGAGCTGATAAACTTTGTCAAAGGGGTCAATCAGGCAGTTCAGCTTTCAGGTGTGACTGCTCAAGAAGCCCATGCCGGCTTGATTCAATTTTCCCAAGGTTTGGCCAAAGGTCGGCTAGACGGGGATGAATTGCGTTCTGTCCTTGAGCAGCTACCGTTCATCGCGGACGTAATTGCCGAGAAGTTGCAAATTAATCGGTTTGAAATGAAAGAATGGGGTAAGGAAGGTAAGCTGACCCCCAAAGTCATTGTGGAAGCCTTCCAAGAAATGGAAGGTAAACTGACTACTCTGTTTTCCAAGCTAAACCCGACCTTTTCACAATTCTGGACTGTTCTTCGTGATCAAGCCATGCGTACCCTTGGCCCAATTAGTGAACAAATAGGAAAAGGGTTGGGCCTAACTTTGGCTTTCGCGGTCGACAACTTGAATCACTTCACGACCGGCGTAGCGGCTTTAATTCCCCTATTGGCGGTCCTGGCTGGGCGGGCGGCTATTGGGGCCGTAATAAGCGGATTGAATCTCTTACGAATCGCCTTGATGCGGAATCCAATCACCGCCATTGCGACCGCGGCCGCTGGGGCCATCGTCACTCTTGGCCAAATGTCGACTAAGATGGATGAAGCTCTAAGGGAAGCCAATAAATATGTGACCTTCATTGATAAGTTTATGGCCACCTGGGATGGGGCCAAGGCTTATATTAAGGAGGCCTGGAACGACTTTCCCGCCTGGTTTGCCAATTTAACCATTAAAGGTATCAATCTCTCGTTATCTAGTTTGGAAGGTTGGGCAAAAAAGTTAAATTCGATCATCAACGATATTGCCGGCAGGGAACTGTTTCCAACCAATTTTAGTTTAGGCCGGGTTGATGAGTTGGAAGCACCAAAAAAAGCTGGTGAACGGGCTGCGATGGCTTTTGTGCAAGGTTATTCCCAAAGCCTCATGGACAGGGCGAAACTCATTGGTGACCTGCTACCTAGTGGCCCATCAACTTTCACCCCCGAAAGTGCGGATGGGAAGGGTGGTAAGCGCAAAACTTTCGCCCAAATTGAGAGTGAGCTAATTGCCGAAATAAACCTACTTCATGTAATGGGTATGGCTCGCGAACGACACGCTAAGTTGCTCGGATATGAAGCAGATATGAAGCGTGAACTCACATTGGAAGAAGGTGAGAGCCTTTACGCGCTTCTTGAATACCAGCAAGTCTTGGAGCGCCAAGGTCAAATATGGGATGAAATATTCGGCCCTCAAGAAAACTACCGACTCAACCTTCAGGCTTTGAACGAAGAGTTCATGCTTGGAGATATAAATGTTGACCAATACAATCAAAAGCTCCGAGAGTTTAAGATTGAAATATTGGAAACTGACCAAACCATCCAAGGTGGGTTCTTGCGGGGCTTGCTAAAAGTCCAAGAGGAATTTTCAAACCTCAGCGATCTGTCCGAAAACCTTGTGGTCAATGGTATTCGAGAGGCCGAAGATGCTTTTGTTAAGTTTGCGAGAACGGGCGAGCTTTCATTCAAAAATATGGTGGATTCCATACTGGATGATCTGGCTCGATTAGTTATTCGTCAAAATGTAACCCTGCCGATGGCCAACATGCTTGGTGAGGTATTGGGGTTCCAAGTTGATGAGCAAGGTAGGACCAGCTCTATTAGGGGTGCCCCAGGAAGCGGCATAACCCGCGCGGGTGGAACCCAAACGATGGGTAACGCGTTGGATTGGGTTGGTGACCACATCGGTTCCCGAGCCTTGCAGAATTTCTCATCCGGCCTTACCAATACCATGGGATCAGCGGCGGTCAATGCCGGGAATATGGCCGCGGCTTCGGGTGGGGATGCTATTGGGGCTATGATCAATTCCCATAGTTCGGCCTTATCTTCAACGGCAGGGAAGGCCGGCACCTGGGCGGCTGGGAACATGGGCTCTATCTTAGGGTATGGTGGTGCCATATTGTCGGCGGTCCAAGGCCAATACGGTTCGGCCATCGGCTCGGCAATTGGTACTTATATTTTGCCTGGAATCGGCACCATGGTCGGCGGTATGGTTGGCGGTCTGGTTGATGGGTTTTTTGACCGGGAGCCTACTACCCGCCGCGGTCAGCGGTCTACTGCTGAGTTGGTTGGCGGGGTGTGGGATAGAACTGCTTTTGATGACCGTCAATCGGACGAGTCCCAAGAGGCTGCCCGCCAATTGGCTGAAGCAAGTGTAACTGCTGCCAATCGCTTATTTAGCCAAGTCGGAGTAGATGCGGCCATTGATTCGTTCTACGCGATAATGGAATCGTCCATCAAAGGCGACCGGCAAGGCGTGGCATCAGGTGGAACTCTTAGAGTTGGCAACCAAAGCTTAGATTTTGGCATTGGTCACGCTTCGGATATGACCATTCGAGGCTTCGGTGGTTGGTCCGAAGAAGATATGTTTACTCGGTTGCAGACGGATATTCAAATGTCCATCTTGCAAGCGTTGCAGCTTCAAGTTGATCAACTACCTCCCATGTTGGCGGCTTTGATTCGGGATGTAGATATTCGCAGCCTAAGTGCTGAAGCGGCTCTGAACCTGATATCCACGTTTGAAATGATCATACTGGAAGTCAATGGGCTTATTTCGGCATTGGATGTGATGCCCTTTGAGCGGCTCAAAGGTCTGTCTTTTGATGCGGCGGCTGCCATGCTGGACGCCGGGGGCGGTCTGGACGCCTTTACGGCTACTTTGAGCGGCTACTTCCAAAACTTCCATACTGAGCAAGAGCAATTTGAATGGCGGATTGGCAACTTAAACAAATCTTTTGAAAACATTGGGCAACTGATGCCTGATATGACCAAAGGGTTGGATCAGTCGGTGTTGTCTTTCCGCGAGCTGTTGGAAAGCATAGACCCGACAACTGAAGCCGGGGCCAGGCTCTACGCGCAAATGATTAACATATCGGGCGAGTTCCATGCGGTCGCAACCGAATGGGTTAGGTTGAATGAAGTTGTTGAAGATACCGGCGATATCATTGAAGAAGTAGTGGATCACTTCGGTTTGGCCCTGGATCGCCTGCGAGAAGTTAGTACCGGCGTGCAAAACACCCTGCAAGCTCGAAATTCGGCGGGGTCTTTGGCAGATCAGCTCGCCCAACAACTGGGGTTAGATCAAACTTTTGCACCTCAGCGAGAACAAGAATTGTGGTCAGCATTGAGAGGTATAAGTAGTGCCTCGGCCGAGCAAAATTATATGCAGGCCTATGGTGACTTGATGCTAGCGTTTCGCCAAGATAATTGGGGTATGGACCTTGAGGGGTTTGCCCGTAGGCACTACAATGAGTTTGGAGCTGAGGAAGGTAGATATTTTGGTCCAGATTACGCCAAGCAACTCACTTTAGCGGAGCAGCTGACTGAAATTGTAACCCAGCGAATTGTCACCGAACAGGAAGCCGCCCGCGAAGAACTAATCAACGCGGTTCGCTTGCGGGATATCGCTAACTCATTGCAATATTATCTTAGGTCTTTGGAATCGAGTGATTTGGCCCCATATACCCTGGGTCAAAAGGTAACGAATGCTGAGCAAGAACTATACCAGTTGGTTTCGGCGGCTAGGGGTGGAGACGAGGCGGCTCTTGGTCGAGTTCAAAACTCGTTGCAAAATGCTTTGACCTTGTGGAGGGAATACGGTGCATCTGGCGAAGATTATCGTTCGGCCTATCACCGTTTGACAGCCATGGTTGGTGACTTGGCCGGGAGTACTTTAAGTGATTCTGAGCGACAAATTGTCCAGTTGGAAAAAGCCACCAATATAAGCCAGTCTCAGCTTGAACAGTTGCAAGAACTTCATAACTTCGCAATGCAGGCTCAAGCGGCTTTAGACGCCCAATATCAGCATGAAGTAACCACAATGGGGCGTCAAGTATCCTTGCTGGAAAGCATGGGGCTTGATACAATCCGGCTTCACGATATCGCGACCACCTTGAATGCCCTTCCGGCTATGATCGCTTCCCATTTGATGCCCTTCATCCCCATCGTAGACGGCTCCCACGCGCTCGGAATATCCCGGGTCCCCTATGATAATTATCATGCGAAATTGCATGCTGGCGAGCGCGTATACACGGCGGCCCAAGCCAGGGCCATTGATGCGGGGACATATGGGGTTGGAACTCGTTCTGATGGTGAAATGCAAGCAGTGGTGGCCAAGTTGGATGAATTGACCCAACAAGTCCGAATCCAAGGCCAAGCCCAGGTTGTTGAAACGAAGCGGTCGGCTGAATTGAACGCAAACCTTGTGGTTAAAGGTATGGACGAATCCACCCAACGAAATGCTCGTGATAGGAACAATCAAGTGGCTTATGGTCGCAAAGGGGTAAAGTATAATGACTGATGCAGAATATCGCCAATGGTTGCGGAGTGACGAAGCCCGGCGAACGGTATTGTTGGAAATAGAAACTTCCCCAATCCGTAGGCTATCCGTGGTACCGTATACCACGCTACCCACTGACCCAACCCCCAATATCAGGTATGACGCCATGATCAAAGGTGGGGTCAGATATCGGGAATCCTTAAACCCGACCGGGTATTCGGTGGCTAGCCATGCTTCGATTGAATTGCATAACGAAGATGGTTCCTTGGATAGCTGGCATGGGGATGTGTGGAAGAATCGCGAGATTCGCATCTACTACGGCGATGTGACTTGGTCGCGGGACGATTACCGGTTGGTGGCTAAGGGGGTAGTTGATCGCGCCCAGCAAAGCCGAGATACTTTTGTGGTCACCCTTGTTGATCCATTGGAGCGTTTAGATAATGCGGTCACCGAACAGTTATTGGGTGGGCCTGGGCAAGAAGCTGACCGACTCATCCCAGTCCCCTTGGGCGAAAATCATAACATTACTCCGCGGCTTTACAATGCGGCGGTGCACGAATATCGTTTTTCAGCCACGGCCTTTGAACGCATCATTGAAGTTCGGGACCGAGGAGTACCTGTTGAGTTTACCCAGGTTCCCGGCGGGTTTAGACTTACCGCTGAACCTGATGGGATAGTGACCGCCAGCATTCAAGGGGATGCCACAGGTGGATATGAAAATACGGTGGCGACGCTTGTTCGGAGGTTGGCCACAAGTTATGGCCCAGTTTCCGGCAGATTCACTACGGCCGATTTGGACTTGGACAACTTGGCGTCTTTTGATGCGGCCAACCAGCAACCCGTGGGCCTATATTTGGAAGAACATAATACTGTTCTATCTTGCATCGTCGAATTGGCGAGTTCCATCGGCGCCCAGGCGGTAATGTCACGGACAGGTCAGTTGCGTTTGCTGAAGATTGATCTGCCCGCCCCAGGGGTGCCGGTCACCATTACCCCCAACGACTATGAGGAAGGTTCCCTAGATTTGGCTGGAACCACCGAAGTCATTGCCGGCGTCAGATTGGGGTATTGTAGGCAATGGACCCCAAGGCAAAATATTGCCGAAGGAGTTCCGAGTGAACATCAGGATTTATATGCTCAAGAATGGTTGACGGTTACCGCAAAGGCTTCTGCGGTTGCAACCGAGTATCGCATAAGCACTGAAACTGAGCAAATTAATACCCTGATGCTTCGCAAAGTAGACGCCCAGCTTGAAGCATCCCGCCGGCTATCCCTGTGGTCAACTCCCCGGTTCATAGTGCGAGTTAGGGGGATGGCCCAGTTATTGGATTTGGAATTGGGTCAAACTGCAAATATCTATGGTGATCGGTTTGGCTTAGAATTGGGACGGATCGGACAAATTATTGGCCTTGATGTGGATTGGGTGTCAGGTCGATGCGACGTTGAGGTATTGATCTAATGGCAACGATACAAAACGAGCGCGACAAGCTGCTGCAGGCCGCACCGATACGCTTCATCCTTCCCACCATCCCAACCAGTCAAGTTGACGGCCTGGACGGCTGGATGGGCGACGTAAATGATGCCCTCGGTACGCTTGGCGAGGATATTGAGCACTTGATGAACACATCATCAAGTTTCTCTATTTCCGCATCTGCGCTCACATTTACGACGGCCAGCGGCGCAACCACACCGCCCATCATTACGCTGACGGCGCATAGAGGGGACGGGCTTGTGGGGGGCACGGTGGCCTGGTCTGTCTTCGGAGGGGCTGCATCCATAAGCCCTACCGTAGGCAACAACTGTGTCGTTACCGGGTCTACCGTTACGGGCAATAGCGTCACGATTCGGGCGCGCTTGACAATCGGCGGACAAGTTCACGACGCATACGTGACGCTGACAAGATTAGGGGCAATTGCACGATCTGACTTGGTGAGCCTGACAAGTCAAATTACGGGGCAACTTGCAAATAGCAATGTTTCCGGTCTGGGCGCGCTGGCTCTGCTAAATGCCGTTGATCTCAATACGCAAACAACAGGGGCACTAAATGGTCTCACACAAGTCAATAACCTAGGCAACCTCGCATACGTAAATGCCCTTGCTGCGAATCAGATTGGGGCGGGCACGCTTGCCGTTGGGATTGTTTATGCGGGGGGGATTAATGCTACTCAGGTTAACAGCGGCTCGTTTGTTGGAAAGACGTTTACGGGTGGGACGTTTACGGGTGGGACGTTTACTTCCCAAGCAACTGGTAGGCGGACCGTAATCGACTCTGACGACATTTCGTTTTATCCGGCCAGCGGCGGTAGATCGATTATAGCCTCTGTGCCTGGTGGCGGTCTCACCATCAGTACGTCGTCAAGCGGGTCCAACCTCAGCGTTTCTGCTAACAGCTTTAGTTCGCCCGGAATAACCGTTGCATCACCCGGCAACGTGGGTATTCAAATCTCTGCTGGCGACGCGGCATTAAGACTCAACCAAGTTCCAAACCTACCAGCCAGCCGTGCGGCTGGTGGGGTCTGTTTTTACGCCGGCTGGTTATGTTTTGCAAACGGATCACATTGGTACCGCTCTGACGGCACCCAACTTACATAAGGACAAATATGTACACGCGAGAAACCCAAATCATCAATATGATTGTTCAGATCCCCAACTCTGTACAGCCGATTAATGGACTGTCTGTAGTCTTAACTGCCGCAGACATTATTACTACTCCTGATGGTCAACAAGTTGGTTACCCATACCAACGGCAGCAGTATTTGATCCCCAGTGATATGACGTCCGATCTTGTGACCGCGCTGAACGGAAGCCTTGCATCGGTCGGCTACAAGCTCGTCCCCATCGCGGAGGAATAATGCAAAGAAATCTGCGCATCGTCAGCGAGAACGCCGCTGACCACGCCACGATCACTGCGCCGAACACGGCATCTGGTCTGGCAATTCCTTGAACAAGTTATTGACGGCACCCGTTGGTATTGCCTATTTAAAGAGCAAATAGTATGAAAGAACATGACGTTCGTATTATCAGCGAAAATATGGCCAACTTGGCTGAAATTACTGTCGCCAATACGGCAGCTGATCTTGGCTCCGAATGGCTCAAAACTGACGTTAAAGGTGAAGTCTGCCGAATCCAAGCTAATGAGGGCCAAATCACCCTCGTATGGCCCATTGATATCACAGTTGATGGCGCAGCAATACCGGCATGGAATGGCTCGTCTGACTCAGAAATGCGGGTTCAAGTATTTGAAACGGCGTCAGGGGGATCACCCATATACGATAGCGGTTGGCATTACGTGGCTTCAGGACCAGAGCTTGAACATTATGACTTTTCCCAAGCCCTGAATGTAAACACCTTCGCGTATGGGGCGACCGTATCCTGCCTATGGGTTCCAAATATAGCCGCAAGGCGGGTAATCATTCAGTTGCGCGACCCTGAAGCCACTTTCCTTGACATTTCCAAGGTAATCGTTGGGGCAACACTGGACTTTCAAGGAGCTGCTTATGGGACTAGTGCCGGGACGAATGACACCAGCAATGTGGTTAGAACTGCGGCCGGGGAACTTCGAGTCGATCAAGGTACTATTTCTCGGGCCATGGAATTGAATTTAGAGGGTACCCGGCCCGAAGATCGGTCTAAAATAACCTATCTTATGTCGAAAGGGTTGGGTAAGCGCCACTTCGTATCTGGTTATTCCCGCGAAGGTGATTTGACCTTAACCCAAGAGCTGATGATGTATGGTCGGCTGACAAGCATTCCCACTATAACGCACGAAATGTTTGACTGGGATAACGTTCGGCTTCCCTTTGAGGAATGGTAAATGGCTAGCTCTACTGTGGTTACTAAGAATGGTGAAGCGTTTTGGAATAAGATGCCGGGTGCTCGCCATCGGGCCAATCTTAACTCCATGTACGATGCGTGGCTGCTGGCCCTAGAGGAAGCGGTTGGACCTCAAGGTTGGTCACCCGTATTTGGAGTAACCACAAATGGGGATCGCCGAGTTCTTCAAATTGTTGATTGGGTCGGTGGGGCTGGGGCCAAACCTTCCATTACTGGATATATTGGCCCATCAGGTATTGTTCCTACTGCAGGGGCGGCTGTAGATATTCGTGGAACCCAAGGTCTAAAAGGTGATCAAGGGGATAAAGGTAATACTGGCAACCATGGGTGGTCGCCTCAAATTCGCACCACCATCGACGGTGAACGAGTTGTCCAAGAGCTGTATGATTGGACTGGTGGTCAGGGATCGAAACCTGCAACTGGGTATATAGGGGTATCCGGTCTAGTTTCCAATATTGCCGATGCTAGCAATATTCGGGGCGGTAAAGGGGATACCGGGGATACTGGCCCTGCGAATGAACTTACGATTGGGACGGTTGAGTCTGGTGCGACCCCAAGCGTTACGATAACGGGTGAGTCACCGCAGCAGGTACTGAATTTTGTACTTGAAAAAGGTGATACCGGAAACACCGCGTGGACACCCGTTTACACAGCGGTCGCGGACGGGGAGCGCAGTATCCTACGCATCGACGACTGGACTGGTGGACAAGGTACGAAGCCTGCTACAGGATACCTTGGCCCGCTCGGGGTCGTTGCCAATGTCGGGGACGCGCTAGATATTCGCGGCGCCCCAGGTTCTGGATCGGTGTCGAGCGTCAACGAGATAGACCCAGACGGCAGCGGCAATGTGGCGCTCGGTATTGCGGATATACCCGGCCTCGAAGACGCTCTTGATAATGCAGGACAAGTCAAGACAGTTGCCGGCAAAGGTCCGGATGGCTCCGGGAATGTGGCTTTAGTCAAGGGCGACGTAGGGCTCGACAACGTAGACAATACGAGCGATGCAAATAAGCCGGTCAGCTCAGCGACTCTCGCAGCGCTGGGCAACAAGATCGACGCTGCTGAGAAGGGTGCAGCACTTGGCGTAGCTCCACTTGATGCTAGTGGTCATGTGCCCGCTATCAACCTGCCGAGCTACGTAGACGATGTACTTGAATACGCAAACTTCGGCGCACTCCCCGGCGCAGGCGAAACGGGCAAGATTTACGTCACACTCAACGACAACAAAACGTGGCGATGGGGTGGCTCTGCATACGTAGAAATATCGGCATCGCCCGGCAGCACAGAC
>JALNWO010000002.1 GCA_023230825.1 Acholeplasmataceae bacterium | reverse complement strand
TTAGCCCGCTCCTCTAACAGCCTTTGTTTTGTTTGCGTTGCTTTATTCTTGTACTGTGACTTTAATTTTAACTAAGGATAAACCAGAAATTAATTCTTGAGCTGTAGCTTCGCCACTTTCAGCGGCAATCGTAATTTCTCTAACAGGAACAACAGTTCCATCTGCTAATTTAGCGTAAACAACATCATACTGTGCTCTAGTGAACGTTTGGAAACGGTCAAAAGCATTATCGCTTGAACCATCAAGAACAACTGTTGGTAAGCCAACACCGTCATTGGCAGCGTTTAATACAGTCGTTTTACCACCAAATGTTGCCCAATTATCATTTTTGTAAATGGACTCTAAAACTTGGATAACTGAAGCAGCTAAACCTTTAGTTGCAGAAGTAATAACAGTTGGGCTGTCATATCTTTGGTCAACGTCAACGCCGATGACTTTCTTATTCGCTTCAGCAGCTGCAGACATGACGGATTGTCCAACAGATCCACCAGCGGCGAAAATAACTTCAGCGCCTCCTTGATACATGGCGGCAGCAGTTGCTTTATTAGCAGCATTTTCTTCAAAGTCGCCTGTGTAGTGGTAAACAACACTGACAGCGTCTTTCGCTAATTCTAATTCAACAGCTGCATCTTCAGCACCTTGTAAGAAACCATAACCGAAAGCTTGAACAGCAGGAACAGCCATACCACCCATAAAGCCTAATTGACGGTAGCCATCTTTAACTGCTGCATAACCTGCTAAGTAACCGGTTTGCTCTTCAGCATAAACGATACTTGCAACGTTATCGTTGGTTCTGTATTCTGCATAATCAGCATCATGTGGAGCACCATCAAGTAAGATGAACTTCACATCTGGATATAAGTCTTGAGCTTTGAAGATTGCAACTTCGAAAAGGAAACCTGGAGTTACAACAACTTTCGCGCCACCTTCAACTGCTAATGCGATTGCCGCTAAGTAACCTTCGTCAGAAACTTCTTCTGGACGGTAATATTGATGCGAAATTTTGTTTTCTTCCGCAAAGGCGACAACGCCTTCCCAAGAACCTTGGTTAAAGGACTTGTCATCGATATTTCCTTTATCTGTGACAAGAGCGATTTCGAACTCTTTAGGTCCACAAGCTGTCAAAATAAATGCTGACATTGTGATAACAACTAATAATGCTAACAATTTTTTCATTTTTCTCCTCCTATTTAAAATTGTTAATATATATAGATTATACTTGTTAGAGAGAAAAATTTCAACACTTGTAAGTCGCTTTTCGTTTAGAGTTTTAGAAAACGACCTCCTTTCTTATGATTTAACACCCGTTTAATCGTAACCAACTTTCTTTTTTTATTAGTTGAGCCATTTTCAATTTGCTAAAATTATGGTAAAATATAACCACTCGTAAAAAAAGTGAAGGAGTATTTATGAAAATCTCGATTCAAAAAAAGATTATTCAAATTGGTCTCTACATTGTTTATGACATTGCCATGATTGCTTTAGCCTACTTAATGGCTGTTTTAATGTTTTCTTTTTTAGATCGACCGATCAATATTGATGGCCTAAAAGTTGCCCTTCCTTTTATTATTATGATTAAAATTGTTATCTTTGCCTTAACCGGATTTTACCGGATTATGGCAAATCAGTTAAGCTTTGAAGATGTCTTAAAATTTTCTGTTGTGAACGTTTTAACCAACCTTTTTATCGTCATTTTCTTAGCCGTTTCAAAGACAGAGTTTATGCATAAATCGGCCTATCTTTTTATCTCCTTTGCAGAAATTGTTTTACTTGCCCTAGCTCGGGTAGTTAACCGCATTATTGATTATATTAAAGTCCATTATGATTACCCACAAACAGTTGGGAAAAGAACATTAATCATCGGCGCAGGAGCGTCTGGTGAAGCGGTTATCAAAGAACTCTATCGAAACAAAGAAACACGAATCATTCCAGTAGGATTCTTAGATGATAATCAAGATAAAATTGGCCTTACTCTTCATGGTGTTAACATTTTAGGGCCGATTGACGATATCAATTATTATGTGGAAAAATACAATGTCGATGAAGTCATTGTTGCGATAAATAATTTCCCGGCAAATCAGTTTTTAAAAGTTGAGGAATTAATCGAAAGAAAGTCAGTTAAAATTAAAAAAATGATTTCTGTTTCTGAATACTCTGAAGACTTTAAACCAGAAATTATTGATGTTAAAATTGATGACTTACTGGAACGTCCAGAAGTGGTCTTAAACATCGAAAGGATTGCTGATTTAATTAAAAATGAAACCGTCTTAGTTCTTGGCGGTGGTGGGTCTGTAGGGAGTGAATTATGTCGGCAAATTTACCGCCTTTCACCCAAACATTTAATTATTTTCGATATTTTTGAAAACAACGCTTATGAGATTCAACAAGAACTCATTCGTCAAGCCAAACGATTAGATCAACCTTTAAATTTATCGGTATGGATTGGCAGCATTTATAATAAAGACCGACTACAAACGTTATTTGAAACTTTTAAACCAACTGTAGTTTTTCATGCAGCTGCATATAAACATGTTCCTTTGATGGAAGAAAGTGCGATTGAGGCTATTCGAACGAATATCATTGGGACCTATTACGTTTCAACTTTAGCGTTACAACACGAAGTTAAAAACTTTGTCTTTGTCAGTAGTGATAAAGCCGTTCGCCCAACCAATATGATGGGGGCGACGAAACGGTTTGCGGAACTCATCATTTTAGAACAAGTTCGCCAAAACTCGAAAACCAAATTTAGTTCGGTCCGTTTTGGGAATGTTTTAGGAAGTAGTGGAAGCGTGATCCCTCTTTTTAAAAAGCAAATTGAAGAAGGCGGACCAGTTACCGTTACTCACCCTGAGATCACCCGTTTTTTCATGACCATCTCTGAAGCTGTTGGACTCATTTTAGAATGTGGTGCCTTTGCTCAAGGGGGCGAAGTCTTTATTTTAGACATGGGCGAACCAGTTCGCATTGTCGATATTGCTGAAAAAATTATTAGTTTAGCAGGCTATCGCCCACATATTGATATTAAAATTACCTTTACGGGTCTTCGTCCCGGAGAAAAACTGTTTGAAGAATTACTCGTTGATCCTGCTAATAAAAATCAAGTACGGACCCAACATAAACAAATTCTGATTGAAAAACAAGAAACGATCGATCGTGAAAAACTTCAACTTGATGAAATTATTGCCAAAATCGACCAGTTAACAAATGAAGAAGCAAAAGCTTTAATTGCTGAAATTATTCAAACATACAACCGATTTGATAAATAATGTTAATAATTTAACCATATTTCGATAATAAAACAATGATAAGGATATGTTCTTAAATAGAACATTTTTTAATTTTTTTTATCAAAAGTCATTTATTTGCTTTGCTGCGATATAATTTCCCAAGATATTATTGACATTACTAATAAGTAATGATACGATAAAACGTAGACATATCAATGCAAATTGTCTTGATTTTTTTATTCGTCTGACACACCTACACCATTTTTCCAACAATCTTTCGTGGCGACTTCTTTGTTCATGTCATCGTGATGAAAAGAAAATCCGACAAATATAAATTTAGGAGGGTGTATGAGTACTTTAAGTGTGGTCTTACTTAGCGTGCAATGGGGAATGATATTTCTCCTGGCATTCTTACACTTAATAATTGGCGCGAAAAGAGGGATTACAAAAACTCTTTACTACACAATTATTAGTCTTATCATTACTGCTTTAGCAATTATTGGCATTTCCTTTATTTCTGTACAAGCTTTTTTACCGGCCGGAGGCCTGATTGAGTTTGTCGAATGGTTTTTGCCAAAACCAATTGATGAAGCATACCGTGTTTACTTAGTTGATCCCGAACAGAACGGGATTTTTGTCGCTTTAATTGACCTCGTTGTTAAGTTATTAGCCTTTTATATGATTTACCCTCTCATTAAATGGATTTTAACGACAACCCTATTTAAAAAGTTTTGGACAGAGCATGAACATCATGCAATTATTAGACATATTGAAAATATACCGGCCGGTGAACCGATTAAAAAACGTATTCAAGCCCCTTCTCGTTTTGGTGGTGGCTTTATTGGTTTTTTAAGAGGACTGATTACTGGTTGGGTTTTAGTCATGCCTTTAATTGTTTTGGTAGGGGCAATAAACCCTGGAAATGAAACAACTTTATCATCACCAAGAGATGAACAACAACTCAGTGTATCACCATTAAATCAATCAGGATCTGTTATCGATGAATGGATGACGTTGTTTACCGAGTTAAATCAGAAAGGTCCAGGAAAGATTACTTCACAAATTATGATTCAAAATGAGAAAGCAGAAGTAAAACTTTTTGATTATTTATTTACTGTTCAAGTTAAATCACCTTATTATGACCCCATGGATTTATCCTTAGGATCTGAACTGCACCGCGTGGGCAGTATCGCCTCAACTGCTTATCAAAGAGGTTATTTAGACGACCAATTTGACATCGGTACGATCAATTATAACGATGATTTTCAAGCAATCGAACAAATCTTAGCACTGATTGGTGAAACAAAACTATTACCTATGATTACACCAACAGCCGTTGATTTCGCGATGAATTTTCCCTCAATCTTAGATTTGTTAGGTTTTGATCCAACAGAAAACGAATATACAGCTGATTTAATCGAGCAATTAAAAGTCATCGATTGGGAAAACGAAGCCAGTGCTCTCACATTAACAATCGAAAATATTCTCTTAGCCGCATCCATTGGTGAATGGCTCGGTTTAGTAGAAGACCCAACGGCATTATTTGACCTTTCAAACGAACAACTCAGACATGTCGGACACGCACTTAAATCACTCAGCCAATTGGAGTTATTAAATGCAACGCCTTTAGCTTTAGAATTCTTATTGACTCAAGATCAAATTAATAATCTTATTTCATGGGATGAAGACCCGCTGACTTACTTACATGAAAAACTAGAGTTTTTATATGAAGAAGGTTTCCTTCAAGAAGATATCGACCGCTTAGGCGACATGATCGTTGCTTTATTCGCGGAAAGTTTTGCTGATTTTGATTACACAACCTTACTTCCATTAAGTGAAGATTTTAATGCTGGTGTTTATCTCTCAGAAGATGCTGGCGCTATTATTCACCTTTTATTACAAGAAATAACGAAAATAGAAACCATTTTACATACGATACCGGTTGCGGTTGACTATTTTGTTTATACAACCAATAACGCAACCGTTGAAGAGATTGCTGATGAAATCAGCCAACTCTTTAACCAACCAGATTCAATTTATCGTGAAGAATTTAGCAACGTCGATTCAATTTATCAACATCTTATTTCCATGGGACTTGACCGTCTTTTTGGTGATGATGAACTGATTGAAGTTGTTGACCAAATCTTATTACAAGATGGTAACTTCAACCATGCTCGGCAAATTATTAATTTAATTTTTGAAGAAAGCCATTTTGTTGGTGAAGTCTTAGAACTTGTTGCTGAACCGATTGTTGAGCAACTCATTGCTGATGAAGATTTACTTGACATTGTTAAAAACGTTATTTTCGAAAACGATTTCCAATATGGTCAAGAACTCGTAACCATCTTAAATTTATCAGAGACCTTTTATCAATTTAGTAGCCTTCAAACGATAACTGACCAACTTAATCGTGATGCTTATTTAGAAGTCGTAAGCAGTTTGGCTAACCTTTCGGGCTCACAGTTTAGAGCTTTAAAACGTGAACTCTTTAATTTACAATTGCTTGTTGCTAGCCCAGAGTTGCTTCTATATGCTCAAGATAAAATGAATCTTGACATTCTTTCCATTCCTGAGAATATAAGTCAAGCATCGATTGAATTGGATTTAAGAATGCTTTTAGATTTAGGTTATGAAGTTGCGACACATATCAAAACGCAAGGCTTAGGAGAAGCTGAACTGAATACAGTCAATTTACTAGACTTACTCCCTTACGAAACAGTTAAGACATTATTAACCTTTGATTCAGTTCAACACCAAAATTCAATCCTTTTAAGTACTGTTGTGCAATATGTTAAAGATAATCCAATTGATTTAGGTTCGTTGGGTACTATTGCTCTACCAGAAGGTTGGGAAGAAGCAGATTTTAACTCATCGATATGGGTGAATGAAATCAACCATATTATTCAAGGGATTTTAAATTTAGGAGAAACATATGCAGAAGCGAACCTCTATCATTTCTCCCTGCAAAACTTAAGTGAAATCACTTCATTAGATGATATCCCTGTCTCTTTAATTACTTTATTGACTGATGAAGGCAAAGTTGATCATGCTTTTGGACGAATTCTAAATTCAACACTACTTAAATTCAATGCCGTTAATATCGCAAAACAAATCATTGAAGATAACGAAGCGATTCCTTCGTTTACCTTCGAAGATGATTATTATTTAACCGATGATTTAAATAGTGAAAACTTAAGTGAACTTATTAAAGTTGGTGTCCAACTCTTTAGTGAAGTCATTAGTAGCCCAAGTAAAAGCTTAGGTTATAACCTTGAGATAATTACACCAACCATTCTTTTAACAACCTTTAATGAAGTTGATATCCAATTGATTGACCGTTTTGCTTATCAACTTACGATCAACAATTTATTTAGAAACGTTTTATTAGATGATGCAGTGCACCAAATGGCATATGATCTAATTAATAACAACATTCAAATTGAACATTTAGCACCGATTACTTCTGGACTTTTTGATTTTGATGTTTCTTTAGACGCAGAAGGTCGTCTCAAAGTTGAAACACTCAGTGAAATCTTTCGGTATGTACGTCATTTAAGCTTACCTAACCATTTCTTTATCTTAAGTCCCGCTAAACAAACAGAAGCCATTTATGATCTCATTAACGAAGATAATTTAGATGAACTCTTTTCTATTAGTCTCATTCATGAATTAACAAGTAACATCGTTAAACTTGAGCAAGTAAAAGCTTTAGGTGAAGCCTATTTCGATTTAGGTTTGGAAATGCTTGAAAATCAACAGCTCAATATCACAACGACTTATGAACGTTATTATGATCGTCTTTTTGATGTCTTAGTTAAAAACGATGGACTCATTCGGGTTGAAGAACTTCAAAACTATGTCAAAGCCTTTATCACAACAAGAGAATATAATTTTACGATGCAGACCCTTAACCGTGGTAGCTACAATCGTATTAGTCGAGAAATCCTATCGAAAACATACTTAGATAAAAACCTTATTCATTATGTAACAGATACCTTACTTGTAAGAGCGTTACTTGATGAACTTTTAAACGATGAGGTTTTACTCCAAAGTGTAGCCGAGTTGATCAATAATGAAGTGAAAATTAATGGTGAAACCGTTTTAAACTTATCTCACGTAGATTTACAACTTGAAGCTCGTTTCTTTGATGAAGAAGGAATGGATGGAACGCATCTATATACCCTTTTTGAAGCGCTTTTAAAACAAGATTTAGAAATTGCTACCCGTGGTGGTGTTGGCTTAAGAGATATAAATAATCTCATTGCTGAGGCAGATGATAAAACAAAACTTGAATACTTATATGATGCTGAAATCCTTACATCGCTTGTGGCACAAGTCATTGAAAATGAACAAGTAAATCAAACCATTCTTGATTTTGCAAATGATACCTTATCAACGATGTTAACGGCTCGAGGTCTAACATATGAACCCTTGACGACCGATGATTTCCGTTTAAAATATGACTATGTTAATTATGAAGCGACCAAACAAATGCTTTATACAATTACACAACTTAACATCAATAATTTCAATGAACTAACATCCATTCGTAAAGTAGATGATGTAAGAGAAATTCTTGATTTTGCTGATCAACGAGACATTGTCGATGAAGTTGTTCAAATACCTTTAGTCTTTGCTTTATATGAAAGTCTTGTAACGAACGATATGATTGCAAGTCTTCTCGCTGAAGCAACAACCAAACTCGTTGTTGAACCACTGAAATTACCAGTTGGGACCATTCAAGCATCCTTTTTCCATCTAGATGAAAAATACATCAACCATCAAGCGTTAGCTGATTTGCTTATCGCTGTTTTAGGCGTTCAATTTGATGTTGATTCCCCATTCGCTGAACCTAGTTTCTTATTAGAATTATTAGAACCGGTTCAAGTTGTTGGTGTCGAACAAAATTCTATTTATCATTTATTTAGTTCAAACATCATCCATGAAACCATCGATAAACTCCTGCAAAGTGAAACCGTCAGAAGTGGCCTTGCAAGTCGGATTAACACTCTTTTAGACCAGCGACAATTAGGTGCGACGTTTACAGCTGAAATGTTTATTGTCCCTGAGGATGCCCTTGATGATGAAGGACGAATTCATCCGCGCGAATTTGTCACTTTCGTTGAAGCAGCAACACGCTTAAACATTGCTTCATATAGTGACTTAAGTCAAGTGACTCAAGTCGATCGCTTCATTGATTTCATTCCAACAACTGTGTTTGATAAACTATTTGATTCAGTGTTGATTCATCATGCCTTTGACGTCGCTCTTCAAAGTGATCAAACAAGAGTAGTTATCGCAAACTTAGCAAATCGAAGCTTAAATACAAATGCTTTTAATCCAAATGATTTAATCATTCCAAGTGATTTACTGGATCATCAAGAGCGGATTAAAAAACTTGATTTGATGACAATTGTTGAATCTTTATATATGACCGATTTAACTAACTTCTCAGTGCAAATGACAAATCCACGTGACCTTGAAGTCTTATTACCACTTCAGGCTGTTGAACATTTATTTACCTCTGAATTGGTTCAATACAGTGTCACAAACTTACTCCAAGGAGATGCATCTAAAGAACTCTTCGCAGAACTTCTTAATAGACAACTTCGTGCCCAAAATGTTCGTGGAACACGCTTTAATGCCGAAGACTTTGATCTTCCTGAAACATTGCTAAATCCCCTTGGTTATATCAAAACTGATGATATTTTAATTTTAGTCGAAACTTTCTATAACTTAGGTATTGACTCCTTTAGTTCAATTTCTATGAATAACCCGCGCGATATCGAAACCGTAATTGGTGTACCAGGTCTTGATTTCCTTTTAACATCAGAACTGATTAAATACACAATTACAAAACTAACACAAAGTGGTCAAACCCGTGAATTATTAGCTCAAACCCTCAACCAACGTTTAAATGTAGGTGGAGTACGTTTTAGTGCCGCTGATTTCTTAATTCCAGAAACACTCTTAGATGGTTCTGGTTATGTTAAGACAGAAGATATTCTCATCTTAGCGGAAACCTTCTATCACTTAGGTATTGATACGTTTAGCTCAATTCCTCTGACAAACCCACGTGATATTGAAACCATCATTGATGTGGCAGGACTCGATTTCTTACTGACGTCTGAGTTAATCCATTATGCGATTACCAAACTTACACAAAGTGACGCATCAAGAGAAGCAATGGCACAAACATTAAACCAACAATTTAATGCTAGAAACGCGAACAACACGAATTTTAAAGCAGATGATTTCTTAATTCCAGAAAACTTATTAAATGAATCTGGCTACATTAAAAAAGAAGACATTTTGATTCTTGCGGAAACGTTCTACAACTTAGGGATTGACTCCTTCAGTTCGATTCCAATGAATAACCCTCGTGATATTGAAACGATTATTGATGTTCCTAGTTTGGATTTCTTATTCACATCTGAGTTGATTCATTATACTATTACAAAACTGACTCAAAGTGAGCCTTCAAGAGCAGCTATTGCTTCCATTTTAAATCAGCAACTCAGTAACAGGAACTTAGGTGGCACAAACTTTACCGCTAATGATTTCTTAATCCCTGAAAATTTACTTGATGGATCAGGATACATTAAGATCGACGATCTTCTCATCTTAGCAGAAACGTTCTACAACTTAGGCATTGACTCTTTTAGCTCCATACCTTTAACGAATCCTCGTGATATTGAATATATCATTGGTGTTCCTGGACTTGATTTCTTATTAACATCAGAATTGATGAAATACAGTCTCACCAAGTTAACTCAAGATAATAAATCACGAAGTATCATTGCCGATTTGTTAAACCAACAACTCAGTAATAGGAATTTAAGTGGCGCAAACTTTAGAGCCAATGATTTCTTAATCCCTGAAGCTTTATTAGATAACACGGGTTACATTAAGACAGAAGATATTCTCATTCTTGCAGAAACCTTCTATAACTTAGGCATCGACTCCTTCAGTTCGATACCAATGACAAATCCGCGTGATATCGAATATATTATTGATGTTCCTCGTCTTGACTTCCTTTTCACCTCTGAACTTGTCCAATATAGCGTAACGAAGTTAACACAACATGAAAGTTCACGCAATTTAATTGCGAGCACCCTCAACAAACAATTGGGCGGTCGAGGACTTAGTGGAGCGAATTATCATGCCAATGACTTCTTAGTTCCTGAAGATCTCTTAGATCCATCAGGTTATCTAAAGACAACAGACATTTTACTTTTAGCCGATACGTTCTATAACTTAGGTATTGACTCCTTTAGCTCAATACCGATGACAAACCCACACGATATTGAAGTCATTTTAAGTCTGAATGTACTCGATGCACTTATCAATGATTCTGATTTATATCATTACTATATTGACTTACTCATTCAAAGTGAATCTACTCGTCAGATTTTGGCAAATTTACTCAACCAACTCGCACAAAATGGTGGTGTAGATTTAACTTTAACAGCTTCTTCATTTACTATCCCCGAAGAAGCACTTGTGAATGGCCAAGTTATTCGTTCTGATATAGTTGACTTTGTCGCTGTTTTCTATCGCCTCGGCATTGAAAACTTCTCTGCAATCGTTGTTCAAGGACCGAAAGATGTTGAAGCAATTATGGATGTCGCTCTCTTTGATGAAATGATGGAAATCGCTTTAGTCTATCACGTAACGAATAAACTCTTAATGGGTCAAGCGGTGAAAGCTGCGGTTGCCTCACTTCTTAATAGTCAAGTCCAAAAACAAGGTCTTGACCTAACAGTGAAAGCAGAACAAGTAAAAGTTCCTATAAATGCGCTCATCGATGGACGGATTCGTAAGGATGAACTTGCCCAATTGTTAACAATTTTCTATGAATTAAACATTGATACCTTTAGTGAATTAGGCCAAATTAGTACAATTGGCCAAATGAAAACAATCATTGATGAAGCCTATTTCGCCCTGATGTTAGAATCAGAAATCATTTATTATTTAGTTGGTTATGTCAGTCAAACAGAAAAAGTAAGAAACCAATTGGCTTCAACAGTCAGTCGTTATTTACTTAATGGAATGGATCTTGACATGCCTTTAATTGGCGATGATTTCCTCTTTGACCAACACGATGTGATTATCGATGATGGTGCTTACGAAGGCTATCTCAAGAAACAAGAATTGACTCAGTTTTATCATAGTTTATACATTTTCGACACCGACCAAATCCGTGGTGCGAACCTTGAAACAACAGTTGAATTACTCACCGATGAATTACTTAGAACATATGCGCCAAACACGATGGTGATCGACGAAATGCTCGAATCACATATGATGTGGACGCTCTTTGACCGGATTTTAAACGTTGACGCAAACGAACGGATTGAACAAGGCGTTTTAGCATACTTAAGCCGTTTCATAGCGAATGCGGGTTACGGTTCATTGAACTTTAAAGCAGAAGATCATCTCTTTAGATATCACGCATCAGCGCTCACCCCTGAAGGGTATGTCAAGCGTGAAGAAATTGTGAAACTCATTATGAGTATCGACCAAATTGATTTAGCAGATGGGCCAAGCATCCGGATGTTAACAGATATGGTAGATGCCAACATCGATGGTTTTGGTCGTGATGATTTTGATCGTTTCTATGAATCGATGATTATTCAAAGTTTAGTATCTAACATGATGTTAAACGAACGCTTCATCGATGGAGCAACCAAAGAAGTAAACAAACGTCAAGGTCGTTTTAATTTCACACCAGAACTCTTATACATCCCTCAAGAAGTTATAGATGACGGACTTATCTTTGAAACTGAAGTGAAACAACTGGTTAAGACCTTTATTATCTTAGACATTTATGAACCCGATGTGAGCTATATTACGATTGCCCTCTTCACTGATTTATTAGATCGTAACGACGATGGTTTTGAGGATGATTTAGACCGTTTCTTAAGCTCCTTCATTATCTTTACTTATATTGATCGTGTGATGAAATCAGATTCATTAAACGTCATGGTCACAAAACAAGCCAACGATGCTTTGGATAAAAATGTCGGTGCAGTCAACACATCATTAACTCCAGACATGGTTGATGGCAATGGCATGTTCTCGAAAAATGAAATTAGATCACTCTTAACATCGATTCGTCTTCTTGATTTAGAAACCTTTGGTGATTTAAATGACCTAGGACTCATCGACATTCTTTTATTAGATAATGCCAACGATGATTTAGGTACCTTCTTAGACTCTCATTACATCCGTGTGATGATTTCAAGAATGGTCACTTCTGAAACAATTCGCACAAGAATCGCAAATGCCGCTGACTTTGATGTTGAAGCGCTTGATTTAGAAGCAACTGAAAAAGATCCATACGGTAACTTAACAAAAGCGGAAACAAAACAACTCTTCGTCGCATTAAACACCTTAGCAATTAACGACTTTAATACAATCTCGATTAATAACGCTACAATGAAAGACTTAACCGAAGAAGAACTTGATATCGTCTTAGTTTCAAATTATTTCTACCAAGTCATAGACTTAAAGATGAAAGTTGAACTTGACGATAAAGTCACACCTGTTTCTTTAGTCCAAGACGGTACGGTCTATCATGACTATATTAAGAAAACAGAAATTCATGGTCTCTTTGAAGCCTTAGCTGTCTTAGATTTAGACCAAACCGATGCCATCGATGCCGATCACATTTCGATTCGTCAATTAAAAGACTTAATCGCCATCGATTCATACATCCTCAGGATTTTAATTAGCGATGCCATCGTTGAACATTTAGATGTCCCAGAAGTTTCGAAAGATGTCAATGGTACGATGACTATAGCAGAACTCAACAACTTAATTACCGCTTTAGAAATGATTCTTCAAGATGAAGATGCAACCATTGGTTCTGTCGATATGACAACTTTAACATTAACGACCTTACAATTTAACGATTTACTCAATGTTGGTTTCGATGTGGACCCCGTTGAAGGTTCACCGATTGTTAAACGACTCATCTCAGAACAAGTGATCGATGTCTTTGGTAATCGTCTCGATCCAAATGCTTACCGAACACCAAAAGATATTTATCATGCCGAACTGGTCTTCTTAAAAGATGCGCTCTTTGAGTTAGACATTTTAGAAATCACCGGCGATTTAAACTTAGAAGAAGTCTCGATTGCCAATGTCTATAACATCCATCTGTATGATTCCCTCATCTTAAACCGTCTCATCTCTGATGAAATTGTCCTTGTTGTCGATGACATGCCCACGGATGCTTATGATGCTCCAATGGTTCGTTATGAGGAAGTCGGACGACTCTTTAGAGCGATGCTCGTTCTTAATGAACCGATTTCAGGATTAGACAACTTAAATACCAACGTCTTAACCTTTACAACGATTGAGATTATGCGCCAAGAAGAGTCACTCATCATTGACCGTTACATCTCCAATGCCCTGATTGGCGAACCATCGATTGTAACAACCAATGCGCTTGATTTAGACGGCCACGTTCAAACGATCGAAATTACGAAATTAGTCGCAGCTTTAAACTCAATTCATGGTGTTGATACGGTTGATGAATTCGTTGATTTCTTAGTTCAAACCAATGACATTTTCGTCCTTCAACCACTGTTATTAACAGACTCGATTATTCTCATCGATACGGTTCAAGCTCGCATCATCGAATTACTTCCATAAAACAGCAAAATTAATATTCAAAAGGGCGCCTCTACTAAGAGGTAGCCCTTTTGCCTACTATTCGTTAATAAAACAATGAAATTTAATAAAAAACATCATTAAATAACTTTGTTATTAAGACAAAAAAGTATGTTATTGTTTTTTTATCGAATATCGAGTATAATAGTATATATTGTAAAATAAATGACTTATTTAAAGCGAATGATTGTTTTAAATTAAGGGGGATTTTTTCTATGAGGAATTTGATTCTTTTTTTCCAAAAAAATAAACGAATATTGAGTGCCATCTTCATTGTCTTTACAGCTCTTTTCTTAAGCGCCTGTGAGGATGTGAAAGTGGTCTCAGTTGCCTTAGAAACAAAAGCACCAGAACTTGTCTTATTTGAAGGCGAGGATTTAGACTTGGATGATTTTGTTTTAAGAGCCACTTACTCTGACGGATCGGAGAAACTCCTGGACTTATGGTCTGTGAAGTTTTCAACAACTTACAACCCAAACCCTGCTTTTGACCATTTCGATATCGATGATACCGAAGTTGTCCAAGAAGTGACTTTGGATTATAAGCGGGTCACGTCGAATCCAGTTTATATTACAACCAAGCGTTTGGTTGTTTCATCTTTTGAGCTTTTCTCATACGGACAAGACACGTATCAATACGGTGATCGTTTTGATGTTGCGGATTATTCGCTTTTTGTTCGTTATCAAAACCACCCCAATCAAGTTATTCCTCTAAATGAAACCATGGTCGATCTCCCCAACCTCATGGTGACCCCTAATACCATTGGAAGAATTCCTGTTGAAATTTACTACAACGGCGTTGCCATTCGTAACCCCCTCATGCTTCAAGTTTTAAAACATGATCAAACGTTAAATCCAGAAGCAATCGAAATTATCTCAAGCACAACCAACCATTTCGCTGTCACTCCAGTTTTAAATGCTGAATATGCCTTTTTACCCACAGGTGTTGCACCTGAGGCATCTGATTGGCAAGAAGAACCTTATGCATTAACTTCATTAACTGAAAGTTCATATACGGTGCATATGCGTTTACCAGAAACAGATGTAGCTTTTGAATCAAATGCAGTTTCAAAAGATATTATGTTGTCACCAACGATTTATGACACCCCAAACATTCTTTTTGTTGGACAAACCCATATTTTAGTTGAAAAACATCCCCATTACACCTTACATCTTTCAATGCCAGAAGCAATCGACACTCTAGGTGAAGCACAAATTGAAACGATGGGCGGCCAAAGCTTCTATCGTGTCAATCATTTAATTCCCAACCAAAGATATACGCTTTATTTTGGTGAAAATGGACAAATCATTGAAGAAGCAGCAACGACTTTCAAAATGCCAGAAAGAGACAACGTCTTTATTTTCCAAAATAAACAAATAACAACATATTCTGGTCAAGAGCAAGAGTTTGCTTATAACATCAATTTAGTTTATACGAACCCCTATTTGTTAGAACATTTAAACCCAACATTCACGTATTACGCTGGTGTTTTAAATGAACAACAACAAGTTGTTCGCTTAAACAACGAACCCGTTGAACCAGTCGATGCGGGTCTTTATGTCGTTGAATTAAGCCACGCCTTTAGCCAAACGGTTGCAGATGTAGGCTCACTCGTCATTCAACCAAAAGCTCTCTTCATTCCTTTAATAAACCAACAAAAACATTATTTAGATACGGATCCTGAAATCATTACAGATTATAACCACTATGCCTATGGTGATGATGAGTTTGTCGCAGACATCACAAGAGATGAAGGTGAGGTTGTTGGTACGTATACAATTTCAGGAACTTTAACTAATCCAAACTATGCTATTACAACCATTGATAGTACTTTTACCATTCAAAAGCGCCCCGTAACTGTCACTTTAGACTTGGTCGATCTTGTCTATGGTGAAACGTTACAATCAACAACATACACCATGAGTGAAGCCCTTATTTTCTTAGATGAACTTACCCCTGCTGAAAGAGAAGTTTCAGTTTCCTTTTACCGGATGCATCCAGAACTTACTGGAGCAGCAACCTATCAAAATGAAGTTTCTGCTCATATAACCAATAGTCAATATGAATTTCATATCGTTAAAGCACCCTTAATGATTCATAAACGTTTAGTTTCAGTTCTTTCTGTTGAACCTAGCACAAAAGTCTACGGTAACCCAGATCCAACGACATTCGTTTATACCTTAAGTGAAGAAGCTTATCGTGATGAATTAAATTTAACATTAGGACGGACAACATCTAATGTCAATGCAGGTACATACTACAATGAAATAGGTATCATCAATTATGACAACACCAACTTAGATGTCGTCATGGCTCAAAAAGGGACTTTAACAATTACAAAACGCCCCCTAACTGCAACACTAAACAATGAAACGATTATTTATGGTGATCAGTATCCAACTTTCAGTTGGACATCCAATGATTTCGCTTATGATGATCATGCGTTATCACTTGAATTTAATACCGAATACCTCTTTACAACCGACCACTTATTAGCTGTCGGTATTTATCCTTTACAAGCAACGATTCAAGCAAGCAACTACGAAATTACTACGATTGTTCAAGCAGATGTTGAAATTGTTCCCCGTAACATTGACATCATTCTCCCAGGAACGACCTACACGAAAATTTATGGTGATGCTGATCAAGTCTTTGCATATACTGTCAATAACTTCCCACTTGGTGGAATCCCACTCGAAGGCGAATTAGGAAGAATACCTGGTGAATCTGTCGGGACTTACCAAGTGACAGAAGGAACCCTATCAAACCAAAATGGTCTAAACCAAAACTACGTTATCCACTATGAGTGGCATCCAGATGTTGACCAACTTTTAATTACTCCAAAAACTGTTCTTGTTCAACCCTCTGATGATTTAAAGAAAACCTATGGTGATTTAGATCCTAACTTTACCTATACCATCCCTGCTTTATTAGCTGGCGATGAAACAGATATTACTGGTGCTCTTAGCCGTGAAAATGGTGAAGCAGCCAACCAAACCTATGCCTATAACTTAGGCACACTTTCTGCTGGAGATAACTACATTCTTGAATTAGCACCCGGAGTCTTTAGCATTGAAAGAAGAACGACCGCGATTTCATATCAAAATTACACCAATTTAGTTTATCAAAATGCACACTTCCCCATTACAGCCTTCGGATTGAATTTAAGAGTTGGTGATGAAGTTGTCATTACTAATCATGATCAAACCCAAGCCGGTCAATATGAAGCAACGATAACTATTGTTCGTGGTTTAGAGGATGTAACGGAAAACTACATGATTACAAACCCAACCTTGGCGTATGAAATTGCCCCAAGACCCATTACCATTTCCGCCCTTAATCAAAGCAAGATTTATGGTGAAAATGATCCACTCAATGACTTTAGTATTACATCTGGTGCTGTCGCAACAGGTGATATACTAGCAGTAACATATACTCGAACTGTTGGCCAAACCGTTCTTTTAGGTGGTTATGAAATTATTCCTGAAGCAAACTTAGACATTAACAACTACGAGATTACTTATGTCAGTGGTACATTAACGATTCATCCTGCCACATTAACGATTACACCAAATGACCATCAAACAAAAGTGTATGGTACGCCAGTAGAGACCTTTACATATCAAGCAGAAGGCTTCCAATATGCTGATTCACTCGTCATTATTGGTGGTCGTTTAGATCGTCAACCTGGTGAAAATGTTGGAACATACTCCATTACTGCAGGAACTTTAACTGCTGGTAATAACTACACCATCGATTTTGTTGAGGATGTTATCTTTAGCATTACTCCAAGAGCGATAACCATTACTTACTTTAACTACAACCATCTTGTCTATCAAAACCAAGCATTTAACATTGAAGCCCAAGCAACCAGTTTAAGAACGGGTGATGCTTTAGTCTTAAATGATCATCAAAGAATTGATGCAGGGACACATGAAGCATATGTAACCATTACCCGCGGTTTAGAAGATATGACGGCAAATTATACCATTACCAATGAAACGTTAGCCTATACGATTGCACCACGCTTCATTACTTTAAGTGTGGATGAAAAAACTAAAGTGTATGGCGATAATGATCCAGCCTTTACGTATCTCACGACATCTGGTAGTCTCGCTGTTGGTGACACCCAAACCATTTCAATGGCTCGTGAACAAGGTGAATCCGTTGATACGTATGCAATTACTTTAACAACTGATTTAAATCCAAATAACTACGCGATTACTATTGAAAACAATACGTTATCAATTACCAAGCGAACCTTGACCTTAACACCAAATGATAATCAAGGTAAAATTTATGGTCACGATGATTTATCATTGTCATTTACCGTCAATGGTCTTCAATTTGAAGAAGAAGTCACCGACGTTATTTCCGGTGCTTTAGTGAGAGTTGCTGGAGAGTCAGTCGGTAACTACTTGATTACTCAAGGCACGATTGAAGCCGATCAAAACTATCAATTAGTCTTTATCGATACGATTAATTATGCGATCACGTCTAGAGCAACTGATATTTTATACGGAAATCATACAAACTTAATCTATCAAAACGACAGCTTTAACATTACTGCTGAAGCGACCAACTTAAGAGATGGTGATACCATCGTCTTTGGTGGTCATGAAGAACGTAACGCTGGTACATATACAACCACATTACAAATTGTTCGTGGTTTAGAAGATGTCACCGCAAACTATACGATTACCAACCAAACGTTAACCTATGAAATTGCCCCAAGACAAGTTGTCTTTACCGCAGTTGATCATGAGAAGACGTATGGTGAATTAGATCCTGAATTTACCTTCAATCAAACAGGAACAACATATCATGATTTTGTCATGATGTTTAGTCGTGAACTGGGTGAAAATGTGAAAGCCAATGATGAGACATACACCATTTCGTTACTCACAAACGATTTAGATTTAAATAACTACGATATCGAATATGTAACAGGAACCTTTACGATTACTCCAAGAACCTTAACGATTACCCCACATGAAGAACAAGCGAAAATCTATGGTGAATTAGATCAAGTCTTTACATACGATCAAGATGGACTTGTCAGTGGCGATGTCATTTTTGGAGAACTTGCTCGTGAAGCAGGCGAAAATGTTTCTACGTATACCATTATTAAAAATAACTTAGATGCAGGGACTAACTATCATCTCATCTTTGTTGAAGATGTTCTCTTTAGTATTACTCCAAGACCGATTACAGTCACCGCAAATGATATTCAATCGATTTATGGTGATGAGATTGAACAACTCACACATAACGGCAACTTAGCTTTAGTCTTAGGTGATGAATTTAACACAGTCTTTAGTGGCTCTTTAGTAACGACAGCTGAAAATAACAGTGCAACTGATGCCGGTCAATATGTGATTGCGCAAGGAACACTGTTAGTCAATGGCAACTACGACATGACGTTTGTAGAAGGAATTTATACAATCGCAAGACGTGTTGTTACAGTGACACCAGATAATAAAGTTAAACAATATGGGGAAAACGATCCTGTTTGGACATACACCTTTGATCAAGCACTCGCTCCATGGACCACATCTTATAATGTCTCCATGACCAGACAAAATGGTCTCATCCCCAATGATTATGATATTTCTGTTGCCTATGTCAGTTTAAATCCAATCAACTATGATGTCAGAACAAGTACAGGGACTTTAACCATTATCCCAAGAGATGTTGAGGTAACTTATTTAATCGATGACAACTTAACGTATGGAATCGATTATGATATTACCCCAATTCCAAACCGTCCGCTTCCTTATGGTCATAGTTTTATTTTCACAGATGCTTTAGGAATGGTGGCAGGTTCACACACCAACCATATCGACATCGTCGATAATGGTGTCAGTGTTGCACAGTACTACCGATTCTTAAATGATACTGAGGAAGTCACTTATGAAATTGGTAAAGCAACCTTAAGAATTTATCCGCAAACGAAAAATAAAACTTATGGTAATGTAGATCCATTCTTTAACTACACCAATTCACCACTTTATTATGGTGATACTTTATCTGGTGCCTTAAGCCGTGAAGATTTAACCAATCAAAATGTTGGATCATATCAAATTACCTATGGTTCACTCAATGTTGATGAGCTTTCTGCAAATTACCACATTATTTTAGATGAAAAATATTTAAACATTCAACCATTAACGGTTCATATCGTTTATGATATCGATAATAGACCACTCGTTTACAGTGGTTTAACCCATGAAGACCGTTTCTTAGTTGAAACGATTGAAAACTTACCCTATCAAGATTACGTTGTCTTAACAAACGTGACCGGTATAAACGCTGGTTTACACGAAGCTTATGCCGCTATTTTAAATAACAATGATGTCGATGTTTCTAATAACTACACCATCGTCAATCCAACATATGATTATGTGATTGAAAAAGCAACACTCACAGTTTCAATCGCTTCCTTCCCAGGCGTTCAGTACAACCAAGCATCACCTGTCTTTACATCGACAGTTTCAGGCTTCGTCAATAACGAGACGATGGCTGTTTTAGAGACGGTTCATCCAAATGGACTTGTTTATTACACGCCAAGAGAATTAACAAGCCCCGCTGGTGAATACCCAATTACGTTAGCCCAAGGCTATCGTTCTGATAACTACCGTTTCGAAATTCAAAACGGTACGATTGTCGTTACTCCAGCAACGATTCTCTTCGCTTTAGATGAGTTAACCCATACATATGATGCGACAACAAAGAACATTTCCTTTACCGCAACTGACCCACATACTTTTGAACTTATTGATTTAACGGGTGCCGTTGAATTATCAGTCACTTACCGCTTAAATGGTCAAATCGTTAATAACCCAAGTCAAGCAGGTTTATACGAAGTGACATTAGACTGGGCTGGCGATTCAAGCTATGGGGCAACTTTTGTCATTGATACAATGGTTATTAATCCTAAAGAATTGATTGTTACAGCTCATGAAAATCAAAGTAAGATTTATGGTGATTTAGATCTTGAATTCACTTATGATGTTGTTGGCCGTATTTCTGAAAATCACGAAGCATCTGGTGCCCTCGCAAGAGTTGTTGGTGAAAATACTGGAACATATGCCTTAACGGTAGGCGATCTCTCATTTGGCTCAAACTACTCAATTACGTTTGAAACAGCACCTTATACAATTGATCAACGTGAGATTACGATTAGCTACGCGGATTACTTAAATCTCATCTATAATGGTCAAGCACATGAAATTGATGTAACGGTTGTTAACCTTTATGGTTTAGATGAGCTTGTTGTTTATGAGAACAACCAAATTCATGCTGGCAACTACACCATCACCATCGGTGTCGGCCGTGGTGGAGTAGATTTAACCGCAAACTATATTATTAACAACAATCAATTGGCATATACAATTGCACCACAAGAAGTCATCTTTGAAGCTGTTAATCAAACGAAGACTTATGGTAACGCTGATCCAGTCAATAATTATATTTTGACTGGCCCAACATATGATCTCTACGATGTCACCTATACAAGAGTAGCTGGTGAAAACATTGGTGAATATATTATTACACCATGGGTTAACTTAAGTACCAATGATTATGCCATTACATATGAAACAGCCAATTTAACAATTACACCAAGAACCTTAACGATTACGCCAAACGAGGCGCAATCAAAAGTTTATGGTGATCAGGATCCTGTTTACGAATATACATCAAGTGGTTTAGTCTTTGAGGATGAAATTACCGGTTTATTAAATCGAGTAAATGGTGAAACTGTTGATCATTACTTCATTACTGCAGGTGATCTTGATGCAGGTGAAAACTACACGATTGATTTTGTCGACAATGTAACATTTGCCATTACAAGAAGAAGTACAGATATTGTCTATGCAGGCTATGATAACCTCATTTATCAAAATGCAAGCTTTGATATGACTGCAGCAGCAACGAACCTTAGAGCTGGTGACGTCTTAGTCATTCATGACCACGATGCCATCCACGCTGGTGAATATACAGCAGAAGTCACGATGATTCGTGATGGTGTTGATGTCACAAATAATTATCTCATTTCTAATCCAACCCAAGTCTATGAAATTCAAAAACGTGAAATAATCTTCAACGTTGTTTCACAATCGAGAATTTATGGTGAAGCCGATCCAATCAACAGTTATCAAGTAATTGGTTTAACCTTTGATGACTTTACTGTCGAATACGATCGCGCTGAAGGGGAAGACATTGGTAACTATGTCATTGAAATGACAACGAATCTCAATGTTAACAACTACGCAATTACATACAATACAAATAACTTAACGATCACACCAAGAACCTTAACGATTACGCCAAATGAGGCTCAATCAAAAGTTTATGGTGATCATGATCCTGTTTATGCTTACACCTCAAGTGGTTTAGTCTTCGATGATAAAATCACTGGAGACTTAAGTCGTGTCATTGGTGAAAATGTTAATGCATACGCGATTACTGCTGGCGATATTGATGCCGGTGCAAACTACACCATTAACTTTGTTAGTGATGTTCAATTTACCATTACAACAAGAAGTACCGATATTAATTACGATGGTTATGATAACCTTGTTTACCAAAACGCAAGCTTTAATATGACCGCTGAAGCAACCAATTTAAGAGTAGATGATGTTTTAGTCTTAAGTAATCATGAAGCTATTAATGCTGGTGAATATACAGCTACAGTAACCATTATGCGTGGTTTAGAAGATGTCACAGCAAACTATGACATTTCTAATCCAACAAGAACGTACGAAATTGCTAAACGTGAAGTCATCTTCACCGTTGACCCACAAACAAAAACGTATGGTGATGCAGATCCAGTGAATAACTACCAACAAACAGGAACTACATACCATCCAATTGGTGAGATATACACAAGAGAAAATGGTAAAGATGTTGGTGAATATGTAATTAGTATGACATCAACTCTAGATACAAATAATTATGCAATTACTTATGTGACAGCTAACTTAATCATTGAACCTAAAGCAATTACTGTTACCATTCAACCACAAACAAGTGATTATGGTGTTGGTTTCAACGTGTTAACCGAAACAACCGATGGCTTAGTTGAAAATGATAAACTGACAGGCAGCCTAGAAGTGATCGATCATATTGGAATGCATAAGAATGAACACTATTTAGATGTTGGTATTTATCAAATCAAAGAAGGCACAAGAACTGCTGGTGCGAACTATGAAATCACTTGGATTTATGCAAACTATACCATTGAACCGGCATCTGTTCTTGTATCTCCAATTATTGGTCAAAGCGAAGAGTATGGTGAAGCAATTATAATTGAATTCGTTGCCCCAGTTCATGCTGGCAACAATCCAATGGGTGCTTTAGCCCTTGATGATTCTGGCCTCATTCATAAGAATGCAAACTATTTAGATGTTGGTTCTTATGAAATTATTAGAGGAGATTTAAACTTTGGTGATAACTACACCATAACGTTCGAAGCAGGCAGAACATATGCGATTACACCAAAAGCAATCACGTTAACTTATGAATCGTTCAGCTATGTTTATGATAATAATCTTGAAGCGATTACCTTTATGGATCATATCAGCTTAAGTGAAGCAATTATCGATGACAATGACTTTGTCATGGTCTTTAAACACGCGATGAATGACGTTGGAATTTACTTGATTGATAGTTATGTAGAAGCAGATGTTTCTGAAAACTACCTTATTACTTATGCAGGTCTAGCTGAAGAACTTGAAATTACTCCAAGAACATTAACAGTGACACCAACTGCTGCTCAAGCAAAAACATATGGTAACAATGATCCTGCTGAATATGTTTATACTTATGAGGGACTTGTTCCTGGTGATTTTTTCACGGGTGCTTTAAGTCGTGTAATGGGTGAAAATGTCAACACATATTTAATTACTCAAGGCAACTTAAGTGCGGGAGATAACTACACCATTGATTTTGTTGATGATGTGACCTTTGAAATTACTAGAAGAACCACTGATGTAGATTATGCAGGTTATGATAATCTCATTTATCAAAATGCAAGTTTCAATATGACTGCAGTTGCAACAAACTTAAGAGTTGGTGATGTCTTAGTTCTCAATGACCATGATGAAATTAATGCAGGTGATTACACAGCTCTAGTCACAGTTACTCGTGATGGTGTAGATGTAACGAATAACTACAACATTTTAACTCCAGAACAAGAATATACCATTGCTAAGCGTGCAATTACAGTTGCTGCAAATCTACAAACGAAAGTGTATGGAAACGCAGAACCTGTTTATACATCTACAATTACCGGCTCAACCTTTGATGATTACACCCTTTCACATACACGTGAAGCTGGTGAAGATGTTGATCATTACATCATTACACCTTCAATTGATTTAGATATTGATAACTATGCAATTACTTATGTAACATCTGAATTATCAATTACGAAGAAGACATTAACCATTACGCCAACTGCAGGTCAAACAAAAGTGTATGGAAATAACGATCCTGTTTATGCCTATACACAAGTGGGTCTTGTTTCAGGTGATAGCATTAACGGTTCATTAGGTCGTGATGCTGGTGAAGATGTCAATACATACGAAATTACACAAGGAAGTATTGAAGTTTCAGATAACTACAACTTAGTCTTTATTGAAGAAGTAACCTTCCAAATTACTAAACGGAATCCGAATGTTACCTATAGTGGATATGAAGGTTTAGTTTACAATAGCGAAAGCTTTGATATTGAAGCTGTTGCCGCAAGCTTAAGAGATGGAGACGTCTTAGTCTTAAGCGGTCATGAAGCAATTAATGCTGGCAGTTATACTGCAAGCATCGTCATCACCCGTGGTGGTGTTGATGTCAGTAGTAACTACGACATCAGTAACCCAACATTGGCGTATACAATTGCGAAACAAAATATAACCTTAACAGTTGATTCACAAACTAAAGTATACGGTGATAATGATCCAGAGAATGGTTACAACCTAACAAGTGGTTTCATCTATGATGGACACACTGTTAGCTATTCACGTGTTGCTGGCGAAGATGTTGCTTCATACGCAATTAGTATGACATCGACATTAGACACTGATAATTACGCAATTACTTACGTATCTGCTCCTTTAACTATTACAAAAGCAACGTTAACTGTGACTCCAGATGCAAATCAGACAAAAGTATATGGTGATCAAACACCGGCATTAACTTATACTGTAACAGGCTTTAAACTTCAAGATGATGAAGCCGTTCTTTCAGGCAGCCTTGCGATTGATAGTGAGAATGTTGGCCAACAAGACTTTATTACAAGTTCATTTGCTGCAGACAATTATCATGTCGTGATTGGCGGCAATGCGAAGTTTGAAATTACTCATAGAAGCTTAACTGTTGTCTATATTGATTACCAAGGTTTAGTGTATAAGGGCAGTGCTCATAATATTACAGTTGAATTAGCACCAACCTTCACTTTAAGAGACGGTGACATTTTAGACTTAACTGGTCATACAGCCATTAATGCTGGAAACCACACCGCAAGTGTTAAGATTACTCGTGGTGGTAATGATGTTACATCTAACTACAATATTTCAAATGCTGAACAAGGCTATAGTATTGCTAAGAAAGATATTACAGCAAGCCAAAATGATCTCACTTATTCAGGTGTTGATATGATACCAACGTTTATCTTAAGTGGTGTTGTTGGTGAAGATAATGTAATTGTGACCACAATAACAACTGTGAAAAATGCAGGAACATATAATAACATATCAGTTTCATTAAGTGGAACAGATATAGGCAATTACAATTTAACAAACCAAGTTCAATCTGTAGTTGTTGAAAAGGCTACACTCGTTCCTCAAGCTGTTTATGCAACTGATTATACTGATAATTCAGTCAAGAACTATACTGTCGCTCAAATACTAGCACTGATGAACTTAAGCCACTTTGCGACTGATCTAATTATAGATAATGAAATTGATTTATCAAATGGTGGTACGACAGTAATTGTTAACGTTAAAAATAATACTGCCAATATTGAATTGCTTGATAAAGATGTTATCTTTAAATTCAAGTCAGTTACTATTGGTAATAATACAACATTCTATACAATTGAAGATGCATTATATTTAGCTACATCAGGAACGATTATAGTAAAATATAATACATCGTTTGCGGAAAGTGATGTTGCGAATATAGTATATGGAACTAATGAGTACAATATAAAAGCGGGTTTAAATTTAGTTATCCCATATTCCGGAAGTTTTAACAGCAGTGCTAATTATATCTTTAATCAAGCCACATCCGGTAGTTATGTCAACAGAGCTGGAGGATATTCTAAGTTATTCATTACAGCCAACGTTTCTATTGATGTTTATGGTCAGGTAACTATAGGTGCTCGCACAGGATTTGCAAACTCGAATGGCGGATTTGTAGATGGAGCCAATTATGGAGAGTTAGAACTAGCAAACAATGTTTCTATTAATTTACAAGCTAATTCTGAGTTTTTATCATACGGATTTACATACGGTAACGGAACTATTTTAGCACTAGATGGCTCAAAAGTTACAGAAACCGCTGTACTATCACAATTCCGAGGAGGAACTGTTTCTACTGGTATTGCTTCGCATATTTTCCCATTTGATATTTATAATTTTAATAGTATTGAAGCAAAAATAATCTTTAATCAAGGCGCTAATTATGAAGCAAATACACATGCAGTTGCTGGAGGCACAGCTGGCAAAACGGTTATACCCATTATTAGTAGTGGTTCCAACTCAATATTTGAGATTAAAAGTGGAATTATTATAAAAACATTTGATAAAGGGATTATTAATTTTGATTTGGTAGATTCTGAGATTCACATGAACAATATATCTGTAAACCCAGGCGTTCAAATAAATACACAGGGTAAATTCTTACCTCTTCCAGGTCTAATGAATATTCACGCTATAAACACAAACTTGGAAATAAATGTTAACTTAAAACTTTTGCCAGGGCTATATCTATACATCGATAGCGACTCATCATTTATTATTAACGAGAGTGCAAATGTCCATATTTACTCAGAAAATGAGTATGACCAGGGAAGTTCACAGTCTTATTATTATATCCCGCAAAATTGGACAAACACTTACAGAGAAAATCCCACTAACATCACTTTTGCAAATACCGATTCTGCGAATGTTGAAGTTGACGGAATCGTAGTTGTTAAAGGTGGTTTAACGGGTGAGATTAAGAGTCCAAGTGGTGAAGGATTTATCAATTTAGTGTCTGGATTTAGATCATATGTCCCGGTCGAAAGAATAATAGGTCTGGGTAAGTTAACTAAGCCTTATTTTCATTTATTAGATTCGAGCGGAAATCATATTGAGCATAGTGGTCTTTATCAAATCAATCAAAATGGTCAATATACTCAAAAAATTAAATTTGTTGATTATCTTGGCAATGTTACATATGAAAATCAGGTATACGGATCTTTATGGAATTTATCAAAAAATACGGAAATCAATTATGGTTGGTTTAATGGTTCAGGAGAACAAGTTATAAACAGCAACCGGTTTTATGGGGTTGAAAACTTTGAGTTATTTGAACAAGAATTAGCGAACAGCTATGAATATGTATTTGAATCTAACGGTGGAACGCAGTTTGATAATCTACTAATTGAAAACAGCACTATTACAGATTTTAACAACTCTCATATTCCTGAAAAGGCTGGACATGTTTTCTTAGGTTGGTATTACGATGACAATTTCGCTGTAGCATATGATAAATCCTTACCTATCATTGAATCAAACACTTTATTTGCTAGATACGCAAAAGGTAACATTGTAATAAATATTGTTGCTAGCAGCAGCAAAATCTCTAACAAAACAGGAAAAATTACTTTTACTATTGAAATCAGAGATGATGATGGCCCGTTAAAAAATATTTTGCTTGTTGCTAGTGCGACTAATGCTACATCCAATAACATTGGAGGAATTTATCAAACTAATAATGAGGGTAAGGTTGTTTTAAGTAACGTAGAATTTAAATTTGAGCCTGCAACGGGCTCTAATGAAGGCGATATTCAAACAATATTTCATGTGATGGAAATTACAAGTAATCAATACAATCATGCTAGCTATTTAATTGATATTCATGCCAATGCATCTCCGTTCCTATACAGTGTTGATTCTGAGGGTAATCTACATTTTGAACACGAACCGATTTCACATTCAATGATTAAAACAGTGGAATCAACAACTTACGGTACACTAAGGTTGATGCAAGGAATAGATGGAATCTATTATATTGAAATTGTCGAAGAAGGAACATCTGCAACAATGCTAAATGGTGCGAACGTATTCTACTTTGATTACGAAACAAACAATGAAATCATTGACTTTTTCCTTGATGTTTATGGTAACCCTCACACGATAAAAGAGCGAATTGCACCAACTTCATTTGTTGATCATGAAAACAATTCTTACTTAGAAGAAATCACCAATTTAGATGGCTTATACGCAACCTTCTCACCATTTATGATGGATACCGTTGGTTACTATATTGCAACCTTTGACAGACCAAACTCAAACAATGCTAAGTTTATGATTGCTGTCAAGGATAATAGTGGTACACTAGAAGCATTCGAACAAATTCTGGCTTCCTTTAATGCTCATAGAAATCTATGGTGGCTTGATCGTGCCTTTATGAATAGTGAGATAGATACACAGCTAATTCAAAATCTCTTCGATTCCTTACTTATTCGTGTGGAAGTTTGGGATGGTGAAAACTGGATATATCAGGGTTCAATTCAACGTGGCACTTACTTAATGGAAGAATTCCTTGTAGAACTTAACTTAGAAAATATTCATACACAAGATTTACAAGTTCGTTTAACGCTTCCAGGTCAAGCTGGATATATCATTGATAGAGTGTCAATCGACTACTCAATCAATGCACCTATGACATTTGGAGTGATGACATTAGAAAGTGCGTTACTCAATGGCCTAGAAGATGTTTATCAAATGGTTGTTAATGATCAAGATGATCTCTATGTTCAGTTATATTACAAAGATGCTGTTCGGATGGGATTCAGTGCACCTGAGTTAGCAGAAGGCTATACAAGAAGCTTTGGTGTCAACATGAGTGGTTACATCTATGCTGAAGGTGTTCAAGTTGAAGATGAACTTGAAGAAGAAATGATTGGTAAATCATTTGAAGAAATTAAACAAATTATTATTGATTCAGGCAGACAAGATCTAATCGATGACATTGCCTTAGTTGAAGAATTCTATTACGGTATTCTCTTCATTGGAAGTCTCGATTATGAAACCATTCTTGATTTCTTGTTTGGCCCAGAAGAATAAAGTAACTGAAGGCACTCCATTTGGAGTGCCTCAGATACTCATAAGAAAGTAGGCCTCTATGTTAAAAATAATGAATTTAACCAAAACATATAAAGGTGCATTAAAACCAGCGGTTAAAAATATTAATTTATCGCTTCACAAAGGCGAGATTTTTGGTTTTTTAGGATTAAATGGTGCTGGTAAATCAACGACTTTTAAATGTATTACTGGGATTCAAACTTTTGATGCTGGTACAATTATTATTGATGGCTATGACATCTCAAAAGAACCCCTTAAGGCAAAACAGGCTTTAGGATTTATCCCCGATAACCATGCAACCTTTGAAGAGTTAACCGGTAGAGAATATATTTATTTTATGGCAGACGTCTACCAAGTATCAAAAGAGTTAAGAGATGAACGGATTAAAATGTTTGCGGAAATGTTTTCCATGACCGATGCTCTTGATGCGCTCATTAAGACATACTCTCATGGGATGAAACAAAAGATTGCGATTATGGGTGGGATTATTCATTATCCAAAATTATGGATCTTAGACGAACCCTTAGTCGGTCTCGATCCTTTTTCCATGACAGAAATTAAAAACTTTATGAAAGATTATATTAAATTAGGTAACACCATTATCTTTTCTTCGCATGTCTTAGAAATCGTGATGGATTTATGTACCCGTGTAGGAATAATTCATAACGGAGAAATCAAAGGTTTCTTTGATACGAAAGAAGATATTAAAAATATTTATTCACATTACGAGGCGATTAAAAACCAATGATGCTTTTATTGTTAAAGAACCACTTAAAAAGAAGTCGACCCAGTCAATTAAATCTAACAACGAAAAACATCACGGGCATTACTGCGATTTTCATTTTATCAGTAGGCTTATTAGGATTGATGGGCTTCGTTTTATTTCAAATTACAGACTCCTTTTATCGTTTAGGTTTAGATGATGTCTATTTAAAGGCTGTCTTTTTCATTTTACTCATCGTTTTGATTATTTATGAGGTTGTCAATATTATTAAACAGCTATATCAAAATGATGATAACTTTATTTATTTAAAATTACCGATTAAAACGGAAACGGTCTTTTTATCTAAAGTTATCTTTATTTATTTAAAACAACTCATTGTCTCGTTACTGTTTTTATCTTTAACAGCTGGTGTTTATGGATTAGTGAGCCATCAAGGTGGCGGTTATTTTGTCCGTCTGATTATTATTGGTATCTTGTTGCCATTTATACCTTTAGCTTTAGCGAGTGTTCTATCAATCCCTGTTTCAAAATTGCTTCGTATTTTTAAAAAGAACCGAACCTTATTAACCATCGGTTTAATTTTAGTTTTAGGGGTTTTCTTTATTGGTTATATTACTTTTGTGGAACTCATCTTAAAGTTTATCGATATTACAGCTGCATCGAATAACCCCCTTATTCGACCTGAAGTATTAGAAGAACTAAGAACATCTGTTCAATATATGCAACTAAGTAAAGTTTTTTACAATATGCTTATTAACGCAAACTTTGTTGCTTTTGTTTTAAACCTTCTGATCATCTTAGCATTATTAACACTTTTATCAGTAGGTTCTTATTTCCTTCTTAAATACTTTTATTTTAAAACCATTAACGAACAAAATGAAAAAGTGATCATTACAACTAAACATCCCCCTAAGGCATCAAGACCATTGATTTCTATTTTTAAAAAAGAGTTTAAAACTTTATCAAGAAATCCAAATGATGCTTTTCAAGCAATTGTGATGAATATCTTAATGCCGATCTTTGTCTTCTTTACCATTAAACTCACCAGCCAAGCTGGCGAGTTAGCTGTTGGAGAAGAAATCGTTCCAGGTATTACTATTTTAACGATTTTAATTTTTGTTTTGTTGGCTAATGGTTTTCAAGGAACCATTATCTCTAGACAAAAGAATGCTTACTATATTTCCAAAATTATTCCAGTTCCGATGTTTCAACAAATTATCTTTAGAATCGGCTTTGGTTATATTTTAAGTATATTAATGTCAACCATTTCAATTATCATTATTGTCTTATCCGGTTTTATCGGTGTCTTCCAAGGTGTCTTCATTTATGTGATGGCGATTGTTTTCCTCTTTGGCTATACCTTTAACTCAGTTGCCAGCGACTATAAAAATCCCCAATTAACGGCCAATGAAGGCGGTTTTGATGAGGGACTTAATATGTATAACAACTTACTCTTTGGATTACTCATTGCTGTTGGTTTAGGTTTAATTAATATTGCTTTACCTTATTTACTCAAGCTTTTCCCACAAATGCGTCGCTTCCAAATTATGAAAATCTTTATTGTTGATTTAACGGCAAAAAGAGTCAACATTTTACTTTATGTGGTTATGTTTGTTACCATCATTAGTTATGCTCTCTTTGGTTTCTTTAAATTAAGAAAGGCGGTGAAGACAGCATGAAAAAAATTCTTATTATGTTTTTACTCACCTTCCCTATCTTAATTTTCGCGATTGTGACATTTACATCAACCATCATCGCTTATTATGTCCCAATCCCTGTGACAAGCGTCTCCATGGTTGAAGGCGAAGATATTATGGCAAATGCCTTACAACAAGTTTATGATTTATCCTTTCAAATCAATCCAGAAGGATCAAGAAACAACTCCTTCCAAATTTATGATGATGAAGGAAGACTCGTCATGGATTATGATGATGGAACCATCAACCCTGTCATTTATCCTTATCCAAATCAAATCTTTAGTTTAGATGTCTCGACTGATGATAGTTACTTTATTAAAAAAGGGTTGATTTCCCTTAAAGTAACGATTGAAAACTATGGCTTTACTAGACTAACCATCGTGACCAAAGATGGTCACTATGAAGCCTACAGCGATATTTATGTCGCCGACCCATCTTTACCACCCGCAACGATTCAAGGTGTTGTCTTGGATTATACAAGCATCCATGATGACTATGAATTTGGAACGATTGGGCTCGTTAAGATAGGTTATACCTATTATCCAAAACAAGCGTTTCACCATTTGGATGAAATAGAACAAGCTACTATCAATGAACAACTTTTAATTAATGCAGAAGCTTTATACGATGATCACTTTGTCTTTCATAATATTATTAAGCGTGGTCATGAAGTCTTAGGTAATGGTAGAGGTGAGCTACTCATCGAACTCCAACCAAACGCAAGAATTCAAACGAAAAATCTTGCAAAAAATGCTAGTTATAACTTCAATGTAAATCAAGATGGAGTGAATATTTATAACTATACCGAATTAAATAAAGAAACGAATCGCACCCTTGGAAAATCACTTTATTTATTAGACCATATTATTTTAGAAAATTTTATCACATTTACAAACGGTACGAAAATATATGGTAATGGCTTTAAACTTGACCATTCTGAACTTCCTCAGTATGATGAGCGGACAGAAGATGGTAAACTTAAATATAATGGCCGTTACGCAATTGAGTTTAATGGTAATAACAGTGGTTTATATAACACCCATGTCATTGGCCCACTTGATGAAAATAAACAACCATTTGAAAACATTATTAATGTTGGTTTTATTGCGAAAAATAATACCGACCGCTACATGGAAGCCATCGGTAATATTATTGAAAACGGACGGATGAATCTTTCTTTTGAGGGGAGAGCCCACACAGGAATAGATGTTGAAGATCGGGCAACCCATTTTGTCTTAAAAGATAATCAACTCATCGGAGCCTATTTATCTTCGATTGAAATCGATAGTTATCCACCCGACCAATCGCTTCATAAAGCAACTCACGTTGAAATTGAAGGCTTAACGATTAGTTATACCGCAATTGGCGTTGCCATTCAAAATACCCGTCGTGGTGGTGGAGCGAGTGAACTCGTTTTACACTCAACTCCTGAAAAACCGGCCATTAGATCACTCACGTGGAGAAACTTAGACGATGCTTCAGGAGCCTTAAATATGGCTAACTTTGGTTATATCCTACGCGAACTAAAAGGCGATGAATATGCCGATGTTTATCACCAAGACGGCAAAAACTTTTATGTGAACGCAGTTATTATGATTCGTGGTGGTCGTCTTAATTTAGGTAAAGTCACCTTTACCGGTGATGAAACCTTTGAAACAGATTTAATCGCTAAAATTAGAGAACCTAACTTTTTAGAAGCGATGCACCCCTCGATCGGTGGTGTTCATCCCTTCACAATATACTTACTCAATCCCGAACATTACGAGGGAAGATAGGAGATAGAAAATATGAAGAAAATTCTTTTTACAATTGCCTTATTATTCTTACTTGTTGGTTGTGTGGAAATCGATCCCAACCCAACAGTTAGAAGCCCTGAAATTGAGTTAACCAACGTTGGTGAACTGAATCAGTTATATGAAGAAACAGAAGAGCTTGATGATATTACCTTCACCTTAGTTTTAAAGTATTTTCAAGATAATGAACTTACTGTTGAAGACTTAAGTATTACTTGGTATGAAGGATCACAAGTGGTTGCCGAAGATACTTTAACCCATTTTGTCGAAATTAAACATACACTTCATTTAAATGTACGCGTTGTTGTCCAATTTCGTTTAAAAGGGGAAAATAAAGAATTGTCTGCTGAAGCAATTATAAGTGTGACTGAAAGACCAACGCAAGTAACGATTACAAATGGTGTGAATGAACATGCGCATCAAATTAACGCTGTGTTAGGAACAGATGAAGAACCCGTTACCTATACAGCCACTTTAACAAACAACTTATCGCATCATTCAGCAACTTGGATTATTGTTAATCGTGACATTAATATGAAAGAAGTCAATCGTGTCGAGCACGTCATGATTCTTTCAGAAGAAATGAATTATGTAAGTAGTAACGAAGGAACGCTTAGCCTAACGATTGACTTTGAAGCTTTGGGCGTTGGTAATTATTTAATTTATTTAGAAGTTGGTAAATACCAATCAAACTACCAGCACTACATCTTATCTTATGGTGAAGTAATTCTTTTCTTAGATGGTGAAGCAACTCAAACAGAAGAATTTACTTCAAGAGAATTATCTGTTGGACCGATCGCAGATGCTTTAGGAACAGGAACATTGATGTGGTTCGTTAATAACGTGCATTTAGATACGTTAGACAATGAATATATTATTGAACATACTGAAGATGAGCTGGGTGGTTATTTATATCATGTTGAATTCCATCCTGATCAAGCTCATTTACCGGTTCAAAAATCAGATCCACTCCTCGTTACAAACGCTTTACCTGTTGAAACAACAGCGGAGTTAAGGCAAGCAGTAGCTGATGATGTTCCGGCTGTCGTTCTAACAAAAGATTTGTTATTCACAGAAACATTAACGATTCGTCATTCGTTTACATTAATCGGTAACAATCATAAAATTGAGTCTCAAGGGATTGATGTCGTCATTAGTGTTTCCCAAGCTGATAATGTTTATATTAAAGATTTAAATATGGAAGTCTCAAACCGTTATCACCTCCATTACCATTTATCGAAAAATGGTTATGTTGAAAATGTCATCTTTAAACAACCTGGAATTATGGGCGGTATGACAGATTTAAGTGCAGCGCTTTACGTTCATAGCTCTGAGGTTACGATAAAAGATATTACTATACTTAACGCTGATAACACCGGGATTAGAATTGACTCACCAACAAAAGACTCTGTCATTGAACCGTCTCATTTAATTATTTTAGGGTATTATGAACCAGGTGGAGTTTTATTCCCAGTTGCGAGTGGGAATAGTGTAACAGAAAACGTCATGGTATCTGCAGTGGGTTATGTCGACTTTGTCTTACCCCTGGGCATGATTGACGGTAGTGATTCAGCGATTATTCGCTGGTCTAGTGAATCAGAAGCGATTTCATGGTCTCTAAATACACCAAACCAAACGGTGTATGAAGTCAATGACACAGTAGACGTTGTTGGGATTACGATTGATGTTCGGCTTCCAGGAATGGAAATTCAAGGAGATTTAGGTTTTGTTTATATGTTCCTAGATATGTTCCCCCAACACGGAACGATTGAAATTATGAATCTAGATCAAGAAGTTCTTTTAACCTATTACATTATTGATCATAATAATAATGGTAAGTATGATGAATCAGAATATGAGTTTGGTGAAGACTTGCTCATGTATTCTAGTGATTCTCAAGGCTTAGAACTTGTTAGACCAACGTTAGTCGTTGAACCAGGTGAATATCTCATTCGTGTAACCGTTGGTGGTGTCATGGATTTAGGTAATTTCAAAATTACAGTCAATGATATTGATATAGAAGAATAAAAAAGAAGGAAACTCGATTGAGTTTCCTTTTATTTTTGATTAGGCGACTGATCTCAGTGCATCGATAGGATCTTTCTTAGAGGCGACTATTGCCGGGATAAAGCCGATGATTAAGGTAAGAAGAATGTTTCCTCCTAAAAGTAAGAAAGCAAACTTTGGATCAATGTTAATCAGTTCCTGCGTTCTTAACGTGGATTCAAAAACAGTATTAAAGACAGGCACGACTAAGTATAAAAGGAGTAAACCTACGATACTACTTAAGATACCTACAATGAAAGCTTCAGCGTTAAAGACCCTTGAGATATCTTTTTTTCTTGCTCCGATACTTCTTAGAATACCAATCTCTGGTGTTCTTTGAATAACTGACAAGTAAGTTAAAATCGATAAGAGTGAGATGGATATAAATAAGGCAATGAAAGCAACCCATACTAAGACGACGTTGATGGCCGATAAAGTGTTATCGACAAGCCAAGTCTCCGTTAAGACAGACTGGTTAATAAAAATTTTATCTTGATTATCACGACCCTCATTAAACGCATCTAAGTATGCTATAATTTCTTCTCTAGTTTCTTCATCTTTATGGTAGATAATAAGGCGTGATGGTTCTTGAGCAATCCCTAAGTTTCTAAGTAAAGTGGTTGCTTCCTTTTCTGTTAAAACTTTATTATTGAGGATAGAATAAAGCCTTTCATCATTTTCATAATAATCATCGATAATGGCTTGTTGACGCAAAACAACAGGGGCATTGATGGTTTCATTTAAGATGAAACGATTGACGCCAGAGGTGTATCTCATCCCTTGATATTGAGGGATAGCGGCGTTTTGTTTTCGTCTTAAAATCCCAACAATTTTTAAAGTAATAATATCTTCATCATCATAAATATCAGCATTACTTCTTTTAATATATAATTCAGTATCCGGATTTTCTTCATAGATCACACCACTATGAGCAATCCTAATTTCCATATTTAATAGTCGACTGAAACTAATTTGGGCTTCATAGTCATTTCCATCAAGACCTAAACGGTTTAACATCGTGTCGGGTAACTGGTTTCGGTCACTAATAATAAGGACACCTTCCGCAATCCGATTGCTTGAAACAGTGTTAGATGGAAGTCTACCTGATAGCACATCAAACATTTGTCCTAAGTACTCTGGTTTTTCATAAGGGATTTCACCGATATCAGCAGTACTGGAAGCACTGTAGTTGACGGTAAAGATATTACCATCATCATCTTTTCTTAAAAAGGTCGGGAAGTTTAAATCATAGTATGGTTTAATCTCATGATATAAACTTTGATCCATATCTTCTAAATAGTTTAAATATTCTGGAGTAATAAGGTTAACGACTTCCTCGTAAATTCTTGGTGGTGAGGTTTGTTGAGACGTAATATAGTTTTGATTTTTAGGAAAAGTCTTTGGCCGTGGGACCGCAGGGTTGTCTGGGTCTGGAAAAGCTTCCGTGACAGTTTTATTTTGGATCACCAGTGGTGTATTGGTATTGGTTGTTAATTGAACAATATCGACATAATTGGAAAAACCGATTGATATCCCAATGACTAAACCGACACCAATGATACCTATTCCTCCAGCAAAAGAAGAGACAAGGGTTTTTCCGAGTTTCTTTAAAAGGTTAAAGAAGCTTAATTTTAAAGCGGTTCCAAAACCCATGTAGGTTTTTTTATCAAAAGGTTTTAAAGCAAAATCAGTTTCTGTTCTTTCTGTTTTTACTTCATCACTTGTAATCTCACCATCAAGAAGGTTAATAATGCGGTCACTATATTGTTCAGCTAACTCTTGGTTATGGGTCACCATGACAACGAGTTTATCTTTAGCCATTTCTTTTAAGAGTTCCATAATTTGAATACTGTTTTCTGAATCAAGTGCGCCTGTCGGCTCATCTGCAAGAATAATCTTTGGGTTATTAACTAAGGCTCTTGCAATAGCGACTCTTTGTATTTGTCCATTAGAAAGTTGATTAGGGTTCTTATTTAATTTATCACCTAAGCCAACACGAATGAGCGCTTCCCGGGCTTTCTTACGTCGAACAAGTAAACTCTCACCACTTAAAGATAAAGCCAACTCAACGTTCCCTAGGGCAGTTAAATGGTTGATTAGATTATAACTTTGGAAAATGAAACCAATTTGGTGATTACGATAACTATCCCAATCAACATCTTTAAAGCTCTTCGTTGATTGATTATTAATAATTAAGTCACCCTCATCATAACGAGCAAGACCGCCTAAAATATTAAGTAAGGTTGTTTTTCCACAGCCAGAAGGACCTAAAACAGCGACAAACTGAGGCTTGTCAAAGGTTAAGTTAATATCTTTAAGGGCTCGGATATCTTCATCTCCAGTATGGTAGGTTTTAGCGATCTGCCTTAATTCCAACATAAAATCACCCATTCTTTTGGTTTTTAAAATCGTTACTTTGACTTTATTATAGCAAAAAGGAGACAGGACATAAAGAGTTAGAAAATATTTCCTTAAATTTACTTGCTTTACATCGCTATCAGACTTGTTTTAAATTTTTAGTTTAACATTAACCATGCCGTTCACACAAAATTTCTAACATAAAATTATTTGCATATAAAACTATGCAAAAAAAGAAGCAAACTATGATAAAAAATAAAATAGCTAAATTAAGAAAAGAAAAGAAAATTACACAATCAGAACTTGCAGAACAAGTTGGAGTTATTAGACAAACCATAACATCATTAGAAACATATAGGTTTTATCCAACATTAGATTTAGCTTATAAAATAGCTAAATATTTTGATAAACATATAGAAGAAGTGTTCATATTTGAAGTGGGGGATTAATAAATGATTACAGAAAAAAACTACGGTGACACAAGAATTGCATTAATTGCACAGGTAGTACTATCAACAATATATGTTTTATTTGGAATATACATTTTATTTGTAAAACTTGTTAATAAGAGTTTTACTTTTGATAAAAAAATAATAATCTCATTATCATTGATTATTATAGGTAGTATCTTTGCAATTTATTATATAATTATATTAAAAACCAACAAAAATTGAAAAATAAAATAATTAAAACATATAATCCTTCAAAATTAAAATAAAGAGATTCAGCTTAAACTTTATATAGAGTGATGGGTATAACATCAAAGTAGGCTGAAACTCCAAAAAGGAAAATCTAAATGCTGATGCACTGTTAATAAAGTTTTTTCATCACAGATGCAGTTTTCTTAAATCATATATTTGTTAAAGGATATGTGTTAGTAATGGTATAATAAAATAAAAATATTAGTTGTAAAGTAGGGATTAAAGTGAGCGAAAAGAATAAACAAATTATTGAGTTGAAAAAATATAAAAATTTAATTGCTAAAGATTTCTATGATGACTATAAATTAAACGTAGATTTATTAGACTATTATTTGAAACAAATCCATATTAATAATATTGGTATTGTTGGGCCACATAGTAGTGGAAAATCTAGTATTGTTGAAAGTTATTATCATAACAAGTTAAGCAAGAAAGAAAAAAATCTTTTTTAATTGTTCCATTGAGCAAACATTCAAAAGTCAGCTCTATTGACCAATATGATTTAAATAAAGAATTGTTAACTACCTTACTTCTATCAATCAAGCAACGAAAAAAAGAAGCAAACAAAACAACATTATCAGTTATGTCTTCAATAGTAGTGTTTTCAATTTTGTATTTATTAATGTTTTTATACAACATTTTTTCAATAGATGAAAATGTTCTTAAAATAAGTTCTTGCATTACATCAATCATTGGCACATTATCATTGACATATATAGTGTTCTTTTTAGTTAAAGATTTTATATTAGGAAACAAACTAAAAAGTATTGCTGATCTATTCGAAATAGATAATAAAGCTGAGGATAGTAGTTTTAACGACTATATTCAAGAAATAATCATTTTAATTAAAAAAAGCAAATATAAAACCATTGTTTTTGAAGATTTAGATAGGTACGATGATTCTGTTTTAATAATTAGTCAATTAAAAGAAATCAATAATATTTTAAACAAATCAAAATCTTTCAAATTTATATATTCCTTATCTGACACTACGTTTGAAACTCCTGTTGACAAAGCAAAATTTTTTGATGCTATAATAACTACATCTTATGTCCTTAGTTTTGAAATGTTAAAGAAAGAGATTAATAGAATTTCAGAAGAAATCAATGAAAACTTTCCTTATATACTAAAGAATCATATTAATGACATGAGAGTTTTAATTAGTATCAGAAATGACTACCATTATTTTATTGATCGCGGATGTTTAGAAAAAGATAAAAATAAAATATTTGCAATAGCAGTTTATAAAAATTTATACCCGGAAGATTTCAATAAATTGTATTTAAAAACAAGTATAATAGATAATATACTAGAAGATATAAATGATATAAGTCATGATAAATCTTCAGAAGAAATTAAAAATAGCATTTTAAAATGCTTCAAAGATTTAAAGACTAGTGAATCAAAAATATTTATCCCAAACAATTTAGAAAATAACAAACAAACAATAAAAAATGTGAATCATGCTAAACTTTTGTACGATTTATTGAGGTATCGGTATATTAACTCTAGATATTTTGCAACAATATATAAAGAAAGTGATCATTATTTGACAGATGTTGACATTCATTTCATACTTAATTTACTAGATGACGGTAAAATGATATTTGATTACCGACTAGAAAATGTATCTGCCGTTTTTCAAAATATGAATGAAGAACAATTTGACAAACCTGCAGCAGTCAATTACGATCTGATTAATTATTTATATATCATTAAAGATTTTGACACTTCAAAAATAAAAGAATCAATAAACAAACACTACAATGATGCTACAATTAATGAAATTGTTCAAGTAAACATCATAGAAAAAGGACAAGCTAGCAATTATTTAAGCATGTTTATTTATAATGAAAATACTATTGATTTGATAAATAAAGTTGATAATGAGTCTTCCAATATTCTTTTTGTTAGCAGTTTATTAGATGATGACTTATATAAACGATTCAAACAAAAAAATGTGATTTCTATTAATGAGCTTTTAAGTAGAGATGCAATTTTGAAACAACTATCAGATTTTAAGAGAGATGAAGTTATAAAACATTTTATTGACTTAGATGTTAAGGTTAAAAATATGACTCTATTTAATGATTTTGTCTCAATTCTCTATAAGAACTCGCTATTTGAATTAAACGAAATCAACATTAATAATTATATATTTAAAAAGTATAATAATGACCAAAAGAATCAATTAACTCACCTTTTAAATGATGAAGACGTAAGTCAATATATTAAAAATAATTTTCCTTACTACATTGAGAATATTTGGCTTGCTAATCCTAAAATAGAAAACAGTAAAACAATTTTGTTTGTAGTGAGAAAAGTTAATGATGAGAATTTACTGATAAGAATTAAAGATAATACAGATACAAGAATAGAAAATTTGATGGCAGGTAATTTTGAAGATGCTAAGCTTAAACTAATTAATAAACTTGGCTTAATGGAGATTAACATTAAAAACCTTAATTATATAAATCAACATGGTAAGTTTTCAATTGAATATGAAAAAATTACAAAAATAGTAATTAATGATGAAAATCTAGCTGAAAATATATTAGTTGATTTAATTAACAAATCTAACCTGAACTCTGAAGATTTATTTAAACTTGTTGAATTTAATAAATTTAAATTAGTTGCTAAAATTAAAAATGATGACTTATTCTATAAATTAATTAAAAACAAATATATTGATGATGTTAATGAAAATATAGTAATTTTGGTAGTAAGCAATGGGCTGCATAAAACATACAGATTTTTATTAGAAAACTATTTAAGCATATTTAATTTTAAAAATTCAGGTTACATATTGAATGGTGAAGAAAACTTTATATTAAAGAAATTAACTGACACTAATTCAAGCATTCCTGTTGTTGAATTAGTATCAAATAACAAAGAATTTTTTGACTATTACGATTACAAAGATAAAGATATTAACAAATTTCTGATAACAAATAGATATCGTTATACAAAAATACCGACTAATTTAATGATTGGAATGTACAAAAATATAAAAAATATTGAATTAATCTATCTGAGCATAGAAAGAGACTATTTAACATCAAGTGAAATAATGCAGATCTTAACTGAAATGGGACATCCGTACAACCAATTTTCCTATGAGAAAAGTAGTTATCAAAATGAGGAGCTAAATATACGTTTTATAAACCTTCTTCATGATAAAAAAATTATCAAAAAAAGAATCAATTCCATAAAGAAAAGCCACAATATAGAAATATTAAGAAAAAAAAATAAACTATAATTTCTAGAAATTAATTTAGACTTTTTAAACACATTTTTTAACTAGATTTTAAATGGGGCGTGTAATAGAATAGTTTGATGATGTGGAGAAGTGTATCTCTATTAATAATATTAAAATTTGCTGATATATTCAATATGTTTTTACATGAATTTTTTAGTGTTTCATAGCTGAAAATATTATGCTACTAAACTGATAGGTCAATAAATTATTCATCTCAATAAACTTCTTTATAGATATCATGTATAATCAAGATAAAGAGAAACGAGGAATTAATATGATTTATCAAAAAGAACTTCACTTTTTAAAAACAACTATTCGTTCTATCTATGATCAAGTCAATCATCAATTTAAAGAGATTCGTTTAAAAGGTCATCAAAATGTTGTTACATCAACAGACCTTTTTATTGAGAAGACCTTTAGAGAAAAAGTTCAGGAAGCATTTCCCAATGATAGAGTCATTGGTGAAGAACAAACAAAAGATGGTGTCTTAAAATCACGAACGTGGATTATTGATCCCATTGATGGAACAAGTAACTATGCCGCAAATCTAAATCTCTTCGTTGTTCAAGTAGCCCTATACGATGAAAATGACCTTGTTTTAGCCTTTATTTATGTCCCTTATAGTAACGACATTTATTATGCAATTAAGGGCCATGGTGCTTACTTTAATGATGAAAGATACACTGGCACGAAAGAAAGCGATCACGGGACGTTTATGATTTCAATGGTTGGAATGACAAGACAACATTTTGATCGTTCAAAATTTAATACGATTTTACAATTATCATTAACAAATGAATATAAGCTAAGAGTTCTTGGTTCTATTGGTTTAGAAATGGCACTTACCTCACAAGGTGTCTTTGATTTGTTTTATACAAACGTCACCAACCTTTGGGATATTTGCCCTGGTTTACTCTTATTAAAAGAAGCAGGTCTTGCTGTTGTTAATGAAAAAGGATTACCCTATCAAATTGGTGATCAACATCTTTTTGTCTACCGCAATGAAATGGCTAAAAAGATTATGGAAGAGCATTTACTAGAAAAACAAAAATAATTGATAAAAACAATAATAAGAGAGAAAGGTTCGCATTTCTCTCTTTTTTTATTAAAAACGGAGCTTTTTTATGCTTTCAAATGGTATTTAATTGCTTTTTTCTAAATTGTGCTACAATTTTCATAGTTACGTTTTAAAATCAAATGGTTTAAAACGGAAGATTTTACAGCATTTAGAGGCGTTATATTGTTAGTAAAAGGTTTGCATTTTACTGTTCTTAAGTATCTCACGCTCATTGTCCTTGCCTTTATCTTTGGATTTGTGGCAATGGATAAAGCGCTAACAAGAGATGTTATTCAGTTAGATAAGAACGGTGAAAGTTTAGAGCTCGAAGTTCATTTGGGCGAGGTTACAAACAAAAGTTTAGTACCTCAAGGAAAAGTTAAAAACGAAACAGAGATTGATGTCATCGTTCTAAAGTATCAAATCACGATAAAAAACAACAGAACAGAGAAAACTTTAAAAAATGAAGTCACAGCGGTTGTCGACGAAGAGGGAAACGCTATGACTCCTTTTCTTGTCATTTTAAAACCTTCTGACACAATGATTACGAAAAGTAAAGTTTTAACTTTTGAAGTTCGTCTTGCTTCACCTTTAACAAGGGAAGAGTATGAGATGATTGCCCAAAAACATTTAATAATGAAATTACAGTTTTGGGTAGAATAAACAACGGTTTTCACAAATAAAAATTTGTTAAAAATAATAAATCATATTAGAAAGGAACAAACATATGAAAACAAATAGAAGTAGATTATTTTTATTAATTGCTCTTGCAGTATTATTATTAGCAGGTGCAGCTGGTGCAGGCTATGCATATTGGGCGGGTACCGTGAACGGTACTGACAAGACACAAGAAAACAACACAATCACCATCGGTGAAGGTCAAACAGTAAATACTCATGTTTCTATTGGCGCAGCAAACGACGGAACAGGCAAAACATTAGTTCCAGTAAATAGAGCTGCAGCAGAAAATGATGTTGAAGTAGTATTCTTCACATTTACAATTGAATGGAAAGAAAACGGAATAGCTGGAGATCCAGCTAACGCAAAAAATAACATGACTGACGGTGATGAACCAACGAGAAAACTTGAAGCAGTTGTACAAAACATTAAAATTGGTGGATCAGACGTCAATGCAGGACTAGTTGTTACAGAGGTACAAATTGGAGTTGAAAATTGGGTAGAAAATGAATACGTGGCAAACCCAAACATTACTCTTGATGGTGATTCAGTTAAAGTTTTTGTTAAAGTGACATTAACCGAACCAGCAACACAATTGATTTATAGCGAAATAATTAAAAAAACATTACCTTTGATGTAGCCTTTACTGTTCCAGCGGCTTAATTTTAAAGTATACAAAAGGATATAAAAATGAAAACAAATAAAAGAATTCTTTATATTGCTTTAGCAATCTTTTTGTTCATGAGTTTAGCTGGTGCAGGTTATGCATATTGGGCTGTTAGTGTAAATAATCCTGATCCAACTGATAAAGATTATTTAATTACGGTTGGTAAAGGTGAAGCCATTGATACCATGCTAAAAATCGATTTAACTGAAGAAAACGGTATTCTTGTTCCAGCAACAAGATATGAAGAAGATAATGGTAACGTTGATAAAGTAGTCTATACCTTTGAAGTCGATTGGAAAGAAATTGATGGTGATTTTGCTAAAGGCCATGATGGTGAATTAACAGTCACCGTTCATGATATTGAAATAGGCAAAGATGATCAATTTGCTGAGGATGAATTTGATCTTGTTGTCATCACAATTAAAATCGGTGAACAAACTTCCAATACAACCTTAACAACTAATATCAAATTAGATACAAATACGGTTACTGTTGTTGTAACAGTCACCTTAAATGAACCAGCAAATCGGACAGAATATTTATCGATTGCTGAAAAAGACATTCGCTTTTCCGTTTTATTTTCAGTAGATGCTGAATAAAACGAACAAACAAACAAAATTTAAAGAGAAAGCATTGATGGTAGGCAAAGTTCTTTTGCTTATCGTTTTTGCTTACCTAGTTTTCTACTTTACATTTGATAAAGTTGCTCCAAACAAAACTGCTTCAACGATGGGCTATAAAACCTATAATATCTTATCCCCAAGTATGAAACCAGTTTTAAACGAAGGGGATTTAGTCGTTATTATCAAACACGATTTTAATGCTTTAGAAGAAGGAGACATTGTCACTTTCATTGACCCTCATAAAAATGTTGTGACTCACCTGTTTGTCCGCTATGAAAACCAAACCGTTCAAAATAGTAATGGTCAATCAATCACAGAGAAAGTCATTCGCACGAAACCACTAAGTGATCAAGACGGAAACTTAACAGACAGTATCGATTACTGGAAAATCAATGAAAACAACTTCATCGGTAAATACAGCTTTAAAATAGCTGGTATGGGATCAATTGTCATGTTTTTACAGTCATGGCTGGGCTTAGTTTTTATATTCTTATTTATTAGTTTTATTTTTGTTGTTCGTTATTTATTAAAAACAATGAAAAAAGAATCTATTAAATAAACAATAAGGATAGATTAATATGCAAAAGAAATGGTTTAAACTTTTATCGTGGATAACTTTGATTTTAGCTATTATTGTAGCTGTTTTCACGTCGTCTAATTCTTTTGCATATTGGCTTCAAATTCTTGGAGACGAAAAAGACATTAACGTTGAGGTAAGCATTGGTGAATGGATTAATACCGTTAAAGTCATTGTCGATACCAATCAAAGTGATGATTTTGAATCTTATTATATTGAAATCGAATTAGGTGAGTCGATTGGTCAAGATGCCTATGATGACTTGCCAGCCAATCCGAACCCAAGAACATTTACGGGTGTCGATCACTCGGCTTATACTTTTGATAATTGGTATTTAGAAGATGGAACAATCTTTTCACCATCGATGTCAATTACTAAAAACACAGTGATTTATCCCAGTTGGGAAACAGCGTTATTTAATTATAATAAAGCGAGTACACATTACAATATCGCTAAACCAGCAAGTGTTACCTATAGTGGTGATTTATATATCCCCGGATGGCGCTATAAAGGTTTAGAAATCAATTCAGTCAGTGGCATGAGTTACTTAGATGTTGATGCACTAGCGATTGGTGATGGGATTAAATCGATGCCTTACCAGGCCTTTAGAGGAACCCAAGCAAGTTCACTATACTTAGGCGAAGGTTTAGTCACCATTGGCAGTCAAGCCTTTTTAGATGCGCCTATCACTGGATCATTAACGTTACCTTCAACATTAGTAACGATAGATTCTCATGCTTTTAAAGGTTCTAGTTTTGATGGTACGCTTGATTTAACGAACGCCACAAACTTAGTGACCATTGGTGTTAGTTCTTTTGAAAATGTTAAATTCATTGGTGATTTATATATTGGTCCAAACGTTGAAACCATTGGACAATTGGCGTTTAGTAGTGGTCTTTTTGATGGCACACTAGATTTAACCGAGGCTGTTAACTTGCGAATTATTGGTAATCAAGCATTTAACAAAACTTTATTTATTGGCGAGGTCTACATTGGTTCAAAAGTAGAAGAAATTCGTTATGGTGCCTTTAATTCAACCAAGATAACTACTTTGAATTTAGAAGATGCAAGTAGTCTCATTTCAATTGGTAGTGTAGCCTTTCAAAATACACCTTTAGAAACACTCATTATGCCCATTAATAGCAGTTTAGAAGTAATCAGTGCTCAATCATTCCAAAATACGAATTTATCAGGTTATTTAATTATTCCTTCAACGGTTCATACGATTAATGGTGTTTCTTTCTCAGGAACGAAGATTACTGAGTTTTATATCCCCATCAGTGTAACGACAATCACAGGTAATATGTTCCCAAGTAATAAGGCAACTATTCGATATGAAGGATCATCAGTTCCACCTGGTTGGGCTGCAAACTGGAACTCTCATAATCATACTGTCATTTTTGATGCCGAACCATAAACGATTAATTATTAAAACAATTAAAACAGCCTACATGGCTGTTTTTCTCTTTTATTAAGGTAGGTAGATAAATGTTTGTATACGGATGTTTATAGATTGTGTTAAAATGAAGTTATCATTAAGAAAATGATGAAACCTTAGTTATTAAGGAGGTATAAACATGAAAGTTCATGCGTTAGTTCTTGCTGGAGGAAGAGGCTTAAGAATGAAAGTTGGGGTGCCTAAATGTGCCTATCCCCTTTTAAAGAAGCCGATGATTGAGTATATCGTTGAAAAACTTGAACAAGTCAATGTTGATGATATTACCGTTGTTATTAGTAAAGACCAGCCGGAGATGAAAACCATTTTAGGTGAACGGGTTCAATATGCAATTCAAGATGAACCTTTAGGAACCGGCCATGCAGCTTTAGCTGCTGAGGCTGTTTTAGGTAAAGAAAAAGGGGTCACGATTATCGTGCCTGGTGATATGCCTTTGATGAGTGTCGGTTTAACAAACAAAATTTTGCACGCACACCAAGAAATGGGGAATGATTTAACTGTTGTTTCAATGATCTTTGATAACCCGAAATCATATGGCCGTATCATTCGAGATAAATACGGTGCAGTTGCGAAAATTGTAGAGGATTTAGATGTGACAGAAGAACAACGAGAAATTCAAGAAATCAATTCAAGTGTTTATCTAGTTGACAACCAAATCTTATTTAAAGTCTTAAAGAAAATATCAAAAAACGAACGTAAAAATGAATATTTTTTAACGGATATTGTTGAACTAATGCGTCAAGCGTATAAAATTGGATCATTTGTTGTGAAAGATGCCATCCAAATGATGGGAGTTAATGACTTATATGCTGCGAGCATAGCAGAACGATATTTACGCGATGAAATTAATAAAATGCATATGTTAAACGGTGTTGAGATGATGACGCCAAACACCATTACGATTGGACATAATGTTCTAATCTCTCCTGGTGTGACAATTTATCCCAATACAACCATCACCGGACAATCTGTTATTAAAGAAGGTGCGATTATTGGACCTAATACGGAAATTCATAATTCAGTAGTTGGTAAAAATACTGAAGTGAGACACTCACTCATGTATGATTCTAAAGTGGGTGAGCGATCCATTGTTGGTCCCTTTGCCCATTTACGTGATCAAGCAGATATTGGGGATGATAACCGGATTGGCAACTTTGTTGAAGTGAAAAATTCAAAAACGGGACATCATACTTTCGCGACTCACTTATCTTATATTGGTGATGCCTCTGTCGGTAATAACGTTAACTTTGGGTGTGGCTCGATTACAGTCAACTTTGATGGCGTTAATAAAAACCCAACGATTATTGAGGATGACGTTTTTATTGGTTGTAATGTGAACTTGATTGCTCCTATTAAAATTGGTAAGCAGGTCTTTATTGCAGCAGGATCCACTGTAACGAAAGATGTACCTGCAGGTTCATTATCGATAGCTAGAAGTCAACAAATTAATAAAGCCGATTATTATAGTCATTTAATTAAACCAAAAGAAGAAGACCATTAATGGTCTTTTATATTTTGAAAAAATCATTCAAAGACTAAAAGTCATTTAGAGAAATTTTTCGATGTGTTATAATTTAACTAAGGATGTTATGGAGGTTTTAAAGATGGCAAATGAATCAAGAGATATGTTGGTCGATTTATATCAACCCATTATTCAAGAACTGGTATCACCTTTTCCCATTAAACGGGTTTTATCACCGAGCAGTGATAAAGTTTTAGCATTTATTGGAACTCACTTTTCTGAAGGTTGGGTCTCAGAAGCGAAAGCTGGCGTTTATTCGAATAATCCAACTTGTTTTATCGCTGTTGACGGAGAGAAAATTATTGGTTTTGCATGTTATGATGTGACTGCTAAGGGTTATTTTGGACCGACTGGTGTGGATCCTGAATATCGTGGTAAAGGTGTTGGTAAAGCCTTATTACTAAAATGTTTAGTCGCACTTAAAGAAGCGGGATATGGTTATGCTATTATTGGTGGGGTTAAACCTCACAATTGGCCTTTTTATGAAAAAACATGTGGTGCTGTTACGATTGCCAATAGTAAAAAAATTTATGACCGTATGGTTCGCTAAAGGGGGAAGAATATGAAAATCATCGGTTTAGAACTTTCCAAAGAGCTTACCCTAATTCATGATTTTACCCAATATAATTTTAAAGGTATTGATGAAGTTCATGTTCTTCAAAGTGATGAACAGGATTATGCAATCAAATATGAAGCTGGCCGCTACACATTATCTTATCGTAACTTAAACCATTTATTTGCAGGATTAGGTTTTATCGCAAGTCACCCCAAAACAGATATTAAAAGGACATCGATGGTGAAGCGTTTAGGATACATGATTGATTGTGCCAGAAATGCAGTTCCTAAAATCAATACTTTAAAAAAACAAATCATTAATTTAGCCTTAATGGGCTACACGTATATGGGTTTATACTTAGAAGATGTTTTTACAATTGAAGATGAACCTTTATTTGGTTATATGCGTGGACGCTATAAACAAGAAGAGATTCATGATTTAGTTGAACATGCTAAACACTTTGGGATTGAAGTTGTCCCTTACATTCAAACGCTTGCGCATTTGAATGCGATTTTTAAACACCAAAAATATGCCTCTATTTTAGATACCAATGATATTTTATTAGTCGATGAACCAAAAACATACGCTCTCATCGAAAGGATGATTGTTACCGTTAAAGCAATGTTTCAAACGAATCAAATTAACATTGGTATGGATGAAGCATGGATGTTAGGTCTCGGTAATTTCTTAAAAAAACATGGTTATCAAAACCGGATGGATATTATGATCCGTCATTTAAATCAGGTTTTAGCACTTTGTGAAAAACACCAAATGAAACCACAAATGTGGGCCGATATGTTTTTCCACCTAAAAGAAGGTCAATACTTTCAAAAAGGAACGGTTTCGTTTGCTGATATTGAAGGCCTTGTCCCCAAAAATGTTGAGTTAATGTATTGGGATTATTATCATACCGATCCGACTGATTTTCTTAATAAATTTGATTCAATTAAAACCTTAACAAACACATATGGTTTTGCTGGTGGTGCTTGGAAGTGGGTTGGCTTTGCCCCCCACAACGCTTTTTCTAAACGCAGCATGAGTGCAGCAATTGAAGCCATTAAAAAGGTGAATCTTGATCATTTTGTCATGACTTCTTGGGGCGATAATGGTGCTGAAGCTTCATTATACTCTGTCCTACCAAGCCTTTATTTTGTCAGCAACAAACTTTATAACGATAACATGGATGGTGAAAATGCTTTCTTAACAACGTTTACTGGATACAACCAAGAAGCATGGATGGCTTTAGATTTACCCAATCAAATTACCGATGAAACCGTAGTTAGAACTGTCAATCCATCAAAATATTTACTTTATGAAGACCCTCTTTTAGGAGACCCTAAAATAATGCTTCATCCATCGTTTCAAATGCGCTTCCAAAAAATTAAAGAAGCTTTAAAACCGTATCGTCAAAGCCAAAGCCCTTATCGTTATCTTTTCGATACGTTATACCGCTTGGTTTCTGTTTTAACGCTAAAGGCTAATTTAAGTATCGAACTATACCATGCCTACCACAACAAAGATGAACTTAAATTAAGAGAAATTAGCGTGCAAACTCTTCCATCGATTATTGAAGAGTTGATGAAACTTTATTTGACCTTTAAAAAACAATGGTATAAAGAAAATAAATCCTTTGGGTATGAAGTTCAAGCTTACCGGATGGGTGGTCTCATTAGAAGACTAGAAGATATCAACGACACCTTGAGACGTTATATCGTCGGTAAGATTTCTGTCATTGAAGAATTAGAGGAACGAACATTGGCGCTTGCTAGTGATGACGATCCAACATTAGGAACAATTTATTACAATCAATTTAGTAAATACGTGACTTTTGGAACGTTTTAAAAGGGGAAAACTCCCCCTTTTTTTATTAACGATTAAGTGATATAATTTAATTAAGAAAAGGGAGGTTTATCTAATGGGAAAATGGGATTTATCCGATTTATATCGGGGTTTTGATGAGCACTATGAAAAAGACTTAAAAGAAGTTGAAGCATTGGTCTCAGATTTAAAAAACTATATCATGTATCAAAAACAAGAAACCGATCAAGCATATATTGAAGGTTACTTACGGAAAGAAGAAGAATTAACAAGATTGATTCGTTCTTTAGCTTCGTTTGCATCTTTAACGATGGCAACCAATGTGAATGATGCGACTGCTCCAAAATATTTAGCAAAACTGCAAAATATTTTGCGAGGCGCAACCGCTGAAGAAGTGATCTTTCAACGTTACTTAACGACTGTTGATCTAGACCGTTTAGCGAAGGGTTCCAAACTCATGACAACGTATTTATATCAACTCAAACGTTCTCAAGATGATGCCAAACATTTGTTATCAGAAAAAGAAGAACTTTTATATGCGAAAATGCGTGAATATGCATCGGGTGGCTGGGGCCAACTACAATCTTTAACAACTGCTAATTTAGATGTTAAATACAACGATGAAACGATCACTTTAAGTGAAGTTCGTAACTTAGCATATGATAAAGATAAAATGGTCAGAAAAAATGCGTATGAAGCAGAATTAAAAGCGTACGAACAAATTGAAGATCAAGTGGCATTAGCACTATCTAATATTAAACGTGAAGTTGTGACCATCAATGAGCTTAGAGGCTATCAATCACCGCTTCAAAAAACGTTAAATCAATCGCATATGCAAACAGAAACCCTCATTGCGATGATTGAAGCGATGATGGATTATCGTGAACACTTCGCAGCTTATTTAAAAGCGAAAGCAGAAGCGTTGGGTCATCAAAAAGGGTTACCCTTTTATGATTTATTTGCTCCAGTAGGATCATTAGATAAAACGTATACCTTTGAAGAAGCCCAAAAGATTATTAAAGATGCCTTTTACGGTTATTCCAAACGGTTAGGTGATTTTGCGACTGAAGCCTTTAATAAACATTGGATTGATGTGTATCCGCAAAAAGGCAAACGTGGGGGTGCTTTCTGTTCCAACCAACCACAACTGAAACAATCACGGATTATGTTAAACTTTACTGGTTCCTTATCCGATGTTCTAACCTTAGCCCATGAACTTGGTCATGGTTACCACGGAGAAATTATTGCGGCACTACGTCCGCTTCACTGGTCATATCCGATGCCTTTAGCAGAAACGGCTTCTATTTTCTGTGAAACAATTGTGAATCAGTACTTACTAAAAACATTCACTAATGATGAAGAGAAGTTATCCGTATTAGAAAACTCACTTCAAGGCGATACCCAAGTTATTATTGATATTTTATCGCGATATCTTTTTGAACAAAAATCTTTGAAAACGCTAAAGGACCGATCCATAAATCACAAATGAAAGCATGGATGGTTGACGCTCAAAAAGAAGCGTACACTGATGGTCTTGATCCAGACATCTTACACCCATATATGTGGTTAAATAAAGGGCATTATTATAGCTCTGGTTTAAATTTCTATAACTTCCCCTATGCCTTTGGCCTCCTCTTTGGTAAAGGCTTATATGCGAAGTATTTAGAAGACCCAGAACACTTCTTAGAAAGTTATGATAAACTCTTAGCTTTAACAACCCAAACAAGTGTTGAAGAAGTCGGGGCATCGATGGGTATTGATGTCACCGATAAAGCGTTCTGGCATCAGTCTTTAAGTCAAATTAAACAAGATATTGATGAAGTGATTGCCTTATTAAAGAAATAATAAAAAGGAAGAAGACAGTCACCGAGGGGTGATTGTCTTTTCCTCATATGTTATAATATAACATAAAGAAGCTGACATCGAGGTGAGATGCTGATGGTTAAAATGTTCAATTTCTATTACTTTTTTTATGTGGTTGTTGCGATTATAATCACTTTAGTCGTGATTCGCTTTTTACAAAACAAAAGTGACAAATTTCGTTACTGGTTTATTTATGGCATCATTTTATTAAATGTTGCGATTCACTTTTTGAAAGTTTTGATATATCCATATACTTTAATCGAGCATTCACTCATGAAAGCATCATTTGAAAACATTTGTGCAGCAAGTGTTTTACTCTTTCCTTTTTTATATTTTACAAAAAATAAAACCCTTAAGGATTATATGATTATGATCGGTATTGCCTCTGGCATCCTAACATATCTCTTTCCTTTAGATGCGATAAGTGTCTTATTTAATGGTTATATTTATGTAGGCCCTAGACCGGCATTTATGTTAGAAAACATCCGTTTTTATTTTGCTCATTACTTACTCTTTTTAGCACCGTTTTTAATGATGCATTTTAAAATGCACGAACTCTCCATTAAACGTGCGTATCGCGCACCCATTGTTTTATTCGTTGTTTTATTACTGATCTTTATTAATGAATTATTATTAACATGGATTGGTTGGGTTCCAAAAAGTGACATGTTTGATCCCAATAAACGTAATCCATCTTTAATCTTTGGACCCAAAGACCAATTTAAAGGTTTAGGTCTTGTCATTGGTGTTTTAGTCCCAAGTTTTATGGCAGTGACACATCCTGTTTACGGTTTTACATATCACTTGCCTGTATTATGGTTGCTTTTCCCACTGATTGTTTTTGGTGGGGGTATCGCCATCATTTTCTGTTTGGTTTACGATACAGACGCAACCCTCACCTTTTTCAAAAAACTTTTTAAAATAAAAACCTCAACAACTGAGGAAATACCGAAACAATAAAGTAAAGGAGTCTATCATGCAAAGCCAAGCAAAAGGTTTTACTTATGTTAAGGTCCCTTATAACTACATTGCCTACTATGAAGACGGCAAGTGGAATGAAGGACAGCTTAGAACAGACGATACAGTCACCATCTCAGCGATGTCGACCGCACTCCATTATGGTCAACAAGCGTTTGAAGGATTAAAGGCATATCGAAGAAAAGACGGACGGATTAACCTCTTTCGCGTGAAAGATAATGCCCTCCGCTTTCAACTATCGTGTGATTTTTTAAAAATGCCTCGCATCCCTGTAGAAATGTTTGTTAAAGCAGTGGAAGACACCGTTTTAGCCAATCATGAATATGTCCCTCCTTATGGGTCTAATGCGACATTATACATTCGTCCATTCATAATTGGTATTGGTGATAATTTAGGTTTAAGACCAGCAAATAGCTACATTTTCTCTGTGATTGTTTCTCCTGTAAGTTCTTATTTTTCAGGACCTGCACGTCCCGTTGATATGGTTACGTCACCTTATGACCGGGCTGCCCCTCATGGCACTGGCCATGTCAAAGTCGGGGGTAACTATGCTGCAAGCCTCAAAGCTCAAGTAGAAGCGAAAGCAGTAGGTTATGCCGATACAATTTTCTTAGATCCTAAAACCCATACTAAAATTGAAGAAGTCGGTGCCGCAAACTTTTTTGGAATAACTAAAAAACAAGAATATGTGACACCAACATCACCATCGATTCTAGATAGTATTACCAATCGCTCCTTAAAACAACTTGCAAAAGAAGCGCTTAAACTAACAGTTTTAGAAACCGATATTCATTTAGCTGATCTTAATCAATTAGATGAAGCAGCAGCATGTGGAACAGCTGCAGTTGTGACACCCATCGGTTCTATTACACATGAAGGGGTAAAAATGCAATTTCCTCATCATGAAGAAATGGGCCCAATCACATTAAAGTTATATCAACTTTTAACAGGGATTCAAATGGGTGATTTGGAAGATGTCTATGAGTGGACAACGACGTTAGATCCATTAAAATAAAAAACAAGCCACTTGGTCAACCGAGTGGCTTTTTATAACTAACATTTTAATTTACTAAGAAATGGACATCGCACGTTCATTTCTTTTTTTCGACCTGGGTATTGTTATTTCTGCCTCAGGTTCATAACGATAACGCCCCTTTAACAAGGTGAAATCTGTTTTAGGTGCATTTTCCCATAATGCAAAAACAACGACCATAATAATGGAATAAGGGACAGCATATTGGACATTATCAATCAAACCATGCGCTTGACTAGCCAAATAACCAATTAAAAAGAGCCATTTTTCAAAGGAAATTCTTCTGATATAAAATGAGAAGACTTGATAATAGTGAATGAGTAAGGCTACCATGCCAAACGAACCCATCGCCGCAAGGGCTTGAATTGGCGTTGAATGGTACATAAAAAGTCTGGAACCAGGATGAAGTTTTTGGAGGGATGTCCAACCACCCCCAAAAATGGGGTATTGTTTAAAAACTGCAAGTCCTTCTAAATAAATATTAATCCTTCCTGAAGAAACGGTATTAATATCCGATTTAAAGGATTGATACATCGTGTCCCACCATTTAAATAAAACCTCTTGGTAGTATAAAAAAAGTAGACCAATGAAAAGTAAAAAGACAGCCATTTGAATTAAAATTTTAAAGCGCCCTTTAAGAATCACAAAAATAATGAGACTAATGAAGCTAATCATAAAACCAATAATACCGCCTCGTGATTCAGATAAAATGATCACAATGAAAGGAGGTGCCATTAAAAACCATAAAAACCAGTTTATCTTTGGTTTTTTAAAAATGAAATAGACGTATGCTGGTAGTGTTAAAGCAATATAAAACGCCATGTCATTCACGTTGGCCCAACCAAGATTACGGCCCCAACCAACAAATAATCGGTCAACGAAGGAAAGTTCTGGATGTAACAGATAGCCCCGATATAAATAAGTTCCTAATTGTAAGGTGAACAAAAAGTTTAAAAATAAAAAGATTTGGAAAAGATATTTTAAGCGGCCTTTGGTCGTCGCCGTTAAAAATAAATAAAAACCAAAGTAAATAACCCCAATCATCGAAACTGGTACAGCTTCAATTTCAAAGGGGAAATGAAGCATTGATAAAACATACGATAAAGCAATCAGTCCCAATCCTAAAGTGAAGTAACCCATTTTCAGTTTCGGGCGAAAACGAAGCCAGTGAACGATGGGTCCTAATAAAACAAGTGCTAAGGCAACATAGATCCACCATTCGGTAACTGTCGTCGTAAAGGTCATGTCTTTTTTATTTAAAATAAATAAGAAAGATAAGATGACAGGCATCGTATACATCGTATTTTCATAAAAAAGCATCAATAAAAAGAGAAGGGATGCTAAAATAAAAAAGCCCATTAAATTATAACGGTTAAAAGCTTGAGGTGGCGTGTCTTCATAAAAGAGCCAGGAAAGATAAGTGATTGCGAAGATGAGGGCAATATACCATCCGCTATTTAAAAATTTCTCAATTCGTTTCATAAGGTCTCCTCAAAACAATGATACAACTATTATAATACTTTTTCGCTTGAATACAAAGAATAAAATGATAATTGCTCGATTTTCAAACAATGTTTTGAAAAAAAGGCAAAAAAAATCTAGGATTGCTCCTAGATTGGTTTTGTATAACAGCGTCTGCGCTTATGTTCCACGAAATCAAATGTTTTCCATTGGTTCTGAATATTCGCATTTAATTCAAGTTCTGGACCTGTTTCGGCATGGATGACACCATTTTTAATCCCGACTTCAATCCCGTCTTCAAACATTAAGGCAATTAAGCCTTTGCCTTGGTGATCCGGATGAATCGCAATGAAGTATAGGTCAATAACATCATGTTTTCTTAAAGCTTTAAAAATCCGTAAGAAACCAAAGGGGAATAAATGGCCGTTATTCTTTTTATTCGCTTTTGCTAAACTTGGCATAATAACCGTAAAGGCAACGACATTTTTATCTTTATCTAAAACAAACCAAATATAGTCGAGTTGGACTAAGGCTAAAACTTGTTTAATGTAGTAGTCAATGACTGGTTTAGGAAGAGGGAAGAAGCCATATAGTTCTTGGAAAGCAATGTTGTACATATCAAAGGCTTCATAAACGTATTTAAATAAATCTTTTTTCTTATGACATTTAACGAGTTCATAGCCATAACGCTTACGGGTGATTTCTGCACCACGGCGGACCTTTTCAGGAACCTCTTTTGGCCACTGGATGATTTTTTCTGTCCAGTCAACGTCTTTGACAAAGCCTAGTTTTTCTAAATGTTCCATATAGTATTTATGGTTATAAATCGTAATAAACATGTTCAGTTGGTCAAACCCATCGACCAACATCCCCTGGCGGTCCATATCAGTAAAACCGATGGGGCCGATAAGTGTATCCATCCCTCTTTCTTTACCCCAATTGGTGACGGCTTCAATTAAAGTCTTAGTCACTTCAATATCATCAATCATATCTAAACGGGTAAAGCGAACTTCTTTTTTACCAAAAGCTTCGTTTAAGCGATGGTTAATAATACCAGCAATACGGCCGACTATTTTGTTATTACGATAAGCTAAAAAGCGAATCGCATCACAGTATTCATGGACGGGATTCTTTTTTGGATTAAAAACATTTCGCTCATCTAAGGATAATGCAGGGACAAACGGTTCAACATGTTTATATAAGCGGTTAGGAAATTCAGTAAAACGGTGACTGTCCCAAAAAGAGCGGACTTCTTTTAATGTAATCATAATATACCTCCATCGATTAATTCATATTTTATCGCAAATGAATGAAATGTGCAAACAAAAATGAAAATCCTTTTCTTAAAAGAAATATATGTTATAATAAAAAAGGTCGATAAAATACAGATTAGACAAAACCAAAAGGAGTACATATAACAATGAAAGTAGAAAAACTAACAACGAACCGCGTTAAATTTACCTTTACCGTTCATCCAGATGAATTTGAACACGGCTTAGACCATGCTTTTGAGCATGTGAAAGGCGATGTTGAAATTAAAGGCTTCCGTAAAGGGCATGTTCCCCGTAACGTGTTTGAAACAAAAATTGGGGTTGAAACCTTATTTGAAGATGCGATTAACCATGTGTTACAACACAAATTTCAAGAAGCACATGCACATCCAGATTATGAGATTGTTGGTCAACCTGATGTTGATCTTGATATGACAAAAGTCGAACGAGGTAAAGCTTTTGAAGTCATTTTCGAAGTGCCTGTTAAACCTGAAGTTAAGCTTGGGGTTTATAAAGACATCGAAGTCAAAGAAATTAAAACAACCGTTTCTGATTCAGAAGTAAACGCAGAAATTAAAATGCTTTTAAGTGAAAAAGCACAACTTGTTTTAAAAGAAACTGGTGCCTTAGAATTTGGTGATACAGCTATTTTTGATTTTGAAGGCTTTTTGAATGATGAACCTTTTGAAGGTGGAAAAGCTGAAAGTTACCAATTAGAAATTGGTTCTAACCAGTTTATTCCGGGCTTTGAAGACCAAATGGTTGGCATGAATGCAGGCGAAGAAAAAGACTTAGACGTCACTTTCCCAGAAAACTACCAAGCAGAAAACTTAGCTGGACAAGCGGTTGTCTTTAAAGTGAAACTCCATGAAATTAAAATCAAAGAATTACCAGAACTAAACGATGAATTTGTTAAATCATTAGAACGGGAAAATGTTGAAACTGTTGAAGCGCTCCAAGCAGAAACGAAAAAAGACTTAGAAGCACAAAAAGCCAATGAAGCAGATCAGTTGTTAACATCAACAATCATTGATAAAATCTTAGAAACCGCAGAAATCGATTTACCACAAGCAATGATTGAACAAGAAAACAACCAACAAATCGATAACATCAAACGTCAAGCACAACAATACGGTTTAGAATATGAAATGTTTTTACAAATGAATGGACTCACTCCAGAACAACTCGATGCTCAATTAACGGTTGAATCTGAAAAACGTTTATTAACTTCTCTAGCAATGGAAGAAATTGGTAAAGTTGAAGGGATCACTGTTTCAAAAGAAGAACTCGATGAAAAATACACTGAACTTTCAGAGCAATACCAAATGGCAGTTGAAGAAATTAAACGTTATGTACCTGAGCAAGTCTTAGAACAAGACATCATCATTTCCAAAGCATTTCAATTTGTTAAAGATCACGCAAAACGCGTCTAGTTTTTAAAGGGGAAGAGCCGCTTCCCCTCTTTTATAACAAAACATTTGGCACTCATACTAATTGATTGCAAATAATAAAAACTATGCTATAATAACTTTGTAACATAGCAAAGGATGTGAACCT
>JALNWO010000001.1 GCA_023230825.1 Acholeplasmataceae bacterium | reverse complement strand
TTTAGTAGCTCGTGCTGATGGTATTCTTATTGTTGAGGAAGACGTTAGTGTTAACTTTATTCGTCATAAACTAGTCTAACTATATAAGGCATAAATAGGAGTCTTAAAAAGACTCCTATTTATGCTTTTAAATTATCACCACTCTAAGAGAACTGATTCACCTAGATCAGAATCAACTAGACTTTCCATTTTACCTAATCGACTAGCGAACCTATCTGGATAAAGGTGTGCGTATTGTTTAGAATACTTCAACCCATCTTCGTAGATTTGTTTGATGTTACTCGATTGAGTACCCCATTCTAAATTAGACTTCTTATTATTCCTTCGATTATTGTCTTTATGTTTAACTACCATATTAACACCATCAGGAATACCATAAAAAGCACTAGCTACTAAGACATGTACGTATCGTAGAGAAACTCTAGGTTCATTATCTCTAAATACAGCTACTTTAAGATAACGACCAGCATTACCTCCGTAGGTATAATTACGTGTCTTCTTAGAGAGGATTTGTCCTTTCTCATTTGCTAGGTACTGATTATATCCAGGGATTTCAAACCAACCTTTATGTATCTTAGATTCAATTGGAGTGAAAAGTAAATTACTCATACTTAACCTCCCTGAATAGAAGCTTTAATCCATTCATCTAAGAAGCAAAAGAGATCATTTAAGAAAGTCACCTTATCGCAGAGATGACTAATAACTAAAGTGTTTAGTGTAGCACATAAACAAAGTACTTGAGTAATATACCCTGTTTTATTTACATCTTGAATATTAAACTCAATAGCTTCTACATTACCTTCTGTAGTTAAAGTAGAAGAAGTACTTGCAACATCTGTTAGTTCTTTATAGAGCGATTCTAAGAGATCAAAACCGTATTGCTGATACTTACCCCTACCATATTCTCTTAAGCTCGTGACAAGGGTGTTTACGTTGTTTAAATTGATTTCAGCTTCACCTTGATAACCTACTGCACTATAAAGAGGAATAAAATCAATTTGAGTAGATACATTACTTGTTAATTCTTTTAACTGCTGTAGCGTTTCATCAATACTTGAACTATCACCACTTTTAAGTTCTTGAAGTAATTTACTTTTTAAAGTAACGTAATCAGCTTCCCAAATCTTAGCAGCGGGTAATAACTTATCAGTGATCTGACAAATGATATTTTTAATCTCACTAGGGCTATTAATGAGTTTTGTTAAAGCTGAACTTTTATTAACGATAGCACTAAGTTCAACGCTAGCAGTAGGATTTACTGAAGCGCCTGCAAAGGCATTTAATCCACTACCATTGATATAAGCAACTACATTGTCTTTGAAGTCTGAAAGACGATCTAATGCAGTATTAGGTTCTTTAATTAGAATCTGATTAGATTTCTCTGAAGTTGCTTCTGTAAATGAAGAAAGTTGATTATTAACAGTATCATTAATGACTTTGTTAATATACGTATCTACACTTTCTAATGTGAATTGATAGTTAGTCTTTGTTAATTCAGTAGTATAACTATTGATTGGTTTAATACGCATATCAGGATCAATATCCAATGCTTCTAATGCGAGGTCTTTATTGATCTTAGATAAACTCACTAAGCGATTACGTAAATCAAGTGCGATGTCTAGATTTTCTAAACTGCTACGAATCTCATCAGCAAAACTAACGAGGTTATCTTGACTTCCATTATGTACTAGGATTTCTTTTTTTGTATCAAGAACACCTGCTATTTCTGTATTGGGAGGTGTATCTGCTAATACTGGTTGATCATCTAATTCTAAACCAATATTTAAACTCGTTTCAGACATTCTTAGTATCCTTTTTATTTCATATTTAATACCGACTCAAAATATCATGGCATAAATAGGGAGTTTGATAACAACTCCCTATTTAATAACTAAAGAAAGAGGTTTAATCTTCCACTGAAGAGTTTCGAATCTTTTCTTGCTCTTCTTTATAGTCAGCCACTGCTTTATTAAGAAGGCTATCTAGTTCTTTCTTCAGGCGCACTACTTCTTTCGTCCGCTCTTCAAGTTGATGACTTTTAACAGCATTATAAATGGGGGAGAATAAAGTGCCTAAAATAATGCCTGAGAAAATCGCACCTATACTAAGACCTTTAAAATTTTCATCAAAGTCTTCGCTAGAGATTTTACCCGCTTTAACAGCTTCCCTACCGTTATCTTCAGCGATCTTTTTAATTTCTTTAGTAAGTTTCTCAATTTTAGCTTCAAGATTCTTTACAGCAGATTTCTGTGCCACACCTACTACACCACCTAAACCCATTGGATAAGATATAATTCCTAAAGCACCTCCTCCAAAGAAACCAAGAATACCTTCTTGGCTAAGCTCGTTAATTTCTTCAGCATTCTCAGCTAAGACAGCTTCTTCAACTAAACCATTGACTTCTTCAGGAGTCCCTACTAACTCTTCATCTTGAACAAGAACTGGATCAACCTCTAACCCTTCAGATAAATCAACTAAGTTTTCTAAACTATATTTACGCATTTTTTATTAACTTTATAAAAAGATTTCAATAGTTAGAAGAGATAGATACTCATCTCTTCTAACTGTTTGATTATGGTCTACAATATATTATTCAGAAGTATTAGACATATAGCTTAGATTTTCATCAACGCCTTCTTCTGCATCGACTAACTCATCTAGCCCTACATCTTCCTCACCTGAACTTGACACATTACTCATATAAGAAAGTTCTTCATCATTCTCTAGAGAAGCATTACTTTCATTATCTAGCAGTTGTTGAAACTTAACTTCGTCTTCAGTAGGACCTAACACATTAGGATCACTTAAGAACTCTAAAGTAATCTCTAGTGCTTCAAACGAACTACGGTTAGCAACCCTCATAGACAAGTTTTTAGCTGCTGAGATGATTTTAATGTATAAGCTAACTAACTGATAAGAGTATAAAACGTAATAGTTAGCGGTCATAAGTAAAGTCTTTAGATTCCCTAAGAATTCAGAAAGTAAAGTAATTCCTTTCTTAAATTCACTAACATATTCATATGCAATTTCTCCTACACTATCATCTACCTCATAGTTAGGACCATGTGTTGAGCCTTCGGTAAGAAAAATATTTCTATGAATTCCAACCATGATATCACCAAAGTTAACTCGCTCTAACTCTAGAGCAATCGCATTAGCACTAGACTGGATATTCTTTAAGTCGTTTTTATTTTTACTGAAATGTGTAAGCGTAGCACCAGCAGTCTGCAAAAATTCCCTAGGATCTAAAGGAACTGCGGTATTTTTATTTTCACCTACGCCGTCTTTAGAATCTCTAATTCGAGTATATAGAGCATTGATATTAAAGTCGATGTCTTTAATAATACCAGCACCTTCAATACCTTTAAGTGCATCAAGTGCTTTGTTTACGTCCGTACTTCCTGCTTTTCTAGAAACAGACATACCTTTCAGAGCATCTTTTACAGAACTTAAGAATCGACGAAGTTCAGAAGACTTACTTGATAAGACACCTAACTGCTGGCTAAAGTCACGATTACCAGACTTAGAGTCTTCAATAATAATATTAGCAAACTCTTCAAATCTGAAGCTACCAACACCATACCTAAATTTTGTTTTCAGTACATCCTCTAATGACTTTTCATCACGGCGAAGTGCTTGGAGGTCTTTTAATGCTTCTTCATACTTAGCTGTTTGAAGATATTGAATATGGTTATTAATCCTAGGTAATAAATTAGCTTTGACTTTCCTTAACCATTCAACTAGACGACTAAGCATCTCTTCAAACCAAGCTTTAATTCTATTAAATACCGCAATAAGCTGTTCAGAGACTTTTGTTTCTTTTAGATTAATATCAACAGCTTTACTCTTATCAAACGCTTTAGTATCAATTGCTTCTAAAGAAAAGCTCAGTTCACGAGAGAGTTGACTAAAATCAAAAGACGTATCTTCAACAATACTTTCTTGGGAAGCTTCACCTTCTTTTAATACTCCAACCACTTTTAAGTAGAGTACATCCAGTGTTTGTAATGTAGCTACATACTCAACGTATTTCTTTTCGATAGTTAGGATGAAGGTGAAGAACTCATTTAGAGCTGAGACATCCTCAACAATTTCATGATAAGTTTTAGCTTTAAGTTCATCATCCCCACTCACATCTTTTAACATCTTATCAGCAATACGAGTAGGATTAAGACGGGAAATACTAGCTGTAGCTTTAGAGACAGCACTTAATTTATCTAAGGTCGCATTCGTATTGAAAGTCGATTTCTCAGAATTAAGACGATTCTTACGATAAGCTTCTAACTCTTTAATTAGGCTAGAAGGATTAATAGAGAAAGAAAATGCATCAGCCCCCCTACCACCTTTACTAGGAGTAAAGCTTGCATTGACTTCTTTTAAAGTCTCTAATGTAGCTGTGATGTCCAATGATCCATCTTTCATCGATTTAATTAAAGTATCTTCATTCTGAATTAACTCATAAATAGAACGAATACGTGGATCACGAAAGATATCAAATAAAGATTTACTAACGGAAGTGGGGTCTTTCATAAAGGTACTTAAATAACCTTTACGACGTTCTCCAGCAGCATCATCAATAAAAAGATTACCATATCCAGGATCACTGTCTAGTAACGATAATACTTTATCCGCTTGAGCAATGCTAATAGAGTTAGGTAGAGTAACCTTTTCTAAAGCTTTAATGGTTTTGTTATTGTGAATATGTTTTAAGTAGATAGAGATTTTCTCTACTGCATCTTTAATAAACTTCTGAATAGCTTCAAAAGCCTTAATGATAAATTCTTTAGCTCGTTTCCAAGCTACATTGATATAAGCAGTTAAGTTCTCTACAGTAGGTTCACCTAAGGAAGCAGTAGGTTTCTCAGTGTAATAACCTAAAGGAAGCAATTCTAAGCCTTCAATCTCATCAACAGCTTCCATAGCCATTGCACGAGAAACTAAGCCTGTTTCTTTAATCTTCTTTTTAAATGAAATAGCCTTGTCTAAAGACTCCATCGTTTCATTTAAAATAGCAGTAAAGGTAGTATCTTTATTTAGCTCAGGCACTTCACCTGCTACTAAAGTATCTTCTTCGAATAAATCCGTTTGTTTTAAGAGACTGTCAGGAGATTCTACAGGCTCACCTACTTGAAAAGCAAAAGTAGACATGTTTTTAATTTCCTTTGTTTATTACTTAGAGAAGTGCTCTGGAAACAACTCAGCAAGTAGATTAAATGCTTTACTGTAGGTAACTAAAATACCATCTTTACAATCATTAATGAACTCATGCTCAGTCTTAGCCCACACAATGCCAGCACCAACATAGGTATCAATCATACCGTATTGATCATGGAGGTTATTTAAACCTTCTGGGAAAGCTGCCATATAACGGATCTTCCAGAACTTACGAGTGAACTCTACAGCAGCTCGTACATCCATAACTAACTTTTCATTTAGTGCGGAGAGGATTTCATTAATAACAGGAACACATTCGATGTTATAAAAATCCTCAGGAGCAGATACTTTATTCTGAGGTAAAGGAAGATTGCGTGATAAGACTGTTGCAATGACAGCAGCAATAAATTTAGCTCGGGTAGTTAATGCACTATGGGCAATCCCAACACTATTATTAAACTCATTTAACGAGACATTCATTTTATTCTCTATTTCCTATTTAAATAACTCGAAGTACAGCGCTTTTCTCAAACAACTTATTATAAGCGAGTGCTTCATACTCATTTTGAATTTCTTGTGCTTTTAAACGACGCTTAGCGGTTTTATTAAATAGCTTAAGTAAGAAGTCATCAAAGACATTAGTGTCTTTCTTTAAACTCTTAATATTACTATCTAGTTCAGCTAGCATAGCAGTGAGCTGTTCTACTTCAAACTTAGACAATCTCTTATTTTGAAGAGCAGAAGATAACTGTTGACGGATTCGTGTAATCCTAGTCAATGCATCATCGTAGATATAATCGCTATTAGAGGGAAAGAAAGTAGCTGTAATACCTAAGATCCATGTAGCTGAGAGTAAGATACTTATTGGCATTACTACAGGAGCTACTACAGCAGCAGCTACACTTGCTGCGATAGATAAACCACCAGCAATGCGAACAAGTTCGTTAGTTGTAAAAGAAGGTCCGTATCGAGTTTCCATCTTAACTGCAATAGAAGCTAAGTCTGTACCAGCACCACACCTAACAGCATACATGTCTGCATAATATTCTTCCATCGTCCTGTCATACTCACCAGAACCTAACTCACTACGGTAATCATTGAGTAAGCTATTTGTGAAGATAACTGTAATAACTTCAGGATCATCTATACCAGCTAATTCTGCGATATTTAAATTCTTTAACTCTGCTTCATTTGCAGCACGTCTAAAGATAGAGACTCGTTCAGAAGGAGGTTGACCTGAACGTAACTCTTTAACAACTTCTAATAGTGCGATATTAGTTTTGATCTGCCTAGCTAAGAAATTAACTCTAAAAGCTAGATGACCAATTTCATGTAAGATACCTGCTGCTAACTCACCACTGGTAAAGTAGTCACCAATAATCCATTCTGGTGGAACTAAGAGACGATTATAAAGCTTCTTAGTATCACCTGTAAAGTATCCTGTTTTATAACTAAAACCAAACGTTAAGTTTTTAATCTCTACTAATGAGTTTAAGTTATTTAAGATACATAGACTAACAATGTCTTCTTCAGGTTTACTTTTAATACCAATTAAAGTATCAAAAGCTTTCAATTGAGTATGATGTTTAATAATAGAGTTGAGTTTATCTGTAAACTTCAACTCAAATAAATCTTCCCGTTTCTTTCCTTTAAAGTCTTCAATTAAGTTCTTTAATTCTTTAAAGAAAATAGGGTTTTTCTGGAACTCTAGCATCTCCATACTGAGTTCTTTTTTCTCTACATAACTGTGGTCTTTCACAATAAATGTCCTTCACTACGAATTAATGCATTAATTATAAGCGCTCAAATCATTAATGATTTAAAAAATATAGGTTTCCTTTATTAAATGTAAACTCTAAATAAAGGATTGGTAAATAAATGACTAATCTACCTTACTCAAAAGAAGACATTTTAACTATTGAGTGTAAACATGCTGTCCATTGCCCTACACCTAAGTTTTTAAAAGGAAGAACAAAAGACGATTTCCATCTTATTAAAGAAGTTATTCATCTTAAAGATGGTCGTCGTTTTCCTAATGTCAGACTTGTAAAGAATTATAAAAGACCTTTCTATATTACTAAAGAAGGTTTTAGAAACCATAAACAAAAGAAAGAAATTGAGGACATAAATAAACTCACTCGATTTGAATGTACGCAATCCGAGCTAGCAGATCGCTTAGTACAAAGTTTAAATCTCTACCAATACGCTGGTCAAGGTCTTCGTCGAATCTTTAGGTCTCCTTATATCTACGGTGCTGAAGTATCTTCTACTGCCATCATTAAACATAGATATTTCCAACATATGGAAAAAGTCGGAGTAAGTCCTTCTCCACATACTGTAGCAGGTCTAGATATTGAAACAGATATGGAGACTTCGGCTATCTTAATGGGAACAGTTTCCTTTAAGAATGAAGTACTGCATATCTGTGATAGGAACTTCTTAGAAGGTATTAGTAGCCCAGAGGAAAGAATTCACAAATGCTTTAATGAGAACTGTAAAGAACTCATTGAGCAACGAGGGTTAAAGCTTCGAGTATTGTTAGTTAACAGTCCTGCTGAAGTATTAATCGAAATGATTAATCAGCTTCATATTTGGAAGCCTGATTTTTGCAGTATTTGGAACATCGATTTCGAATTCTCTCGGTTCTTAGAAACTATCGATAGGTATCGACTTAATCCAGCTGAGATTTTCTCTGATCCTAGTGTACCTGGTCCTTTTAAACACTTCTGGTATAAAGTAGGTTCTAGACAAAAGAAAACAGCTTCAGGTAAATACATGCCTAAAGATGTTGAGGAGCAATGGCATTCTGTTATTACTCCTGCTTCATTTCAGTTTGTTGATGCCATGGCAGCTTATAACTTTAACCGAATGGGACAAGCTAAGAAACAAAGCTATGCCTTATCAGCTATTCTAGATATTGAAGAAACAGGTGTCCAGAAGTTAGACTTCCCTTATATTGAAGTTAAAACTGAAGATACAGGTGACTGGCATATTTTGATGCAGGCTGACTACAAGATTGAGTATTGTGTTTATAACATTGTCGACCCTATTGTTTTAGAAGTCCTCGACGAGAAAACTCAAGACTTATCTAGTACCTTACCCATCTTCTCACAAACTTCTGATCTCGTTAACTACTCTAGTCAACCTAAGAGAAAGATCGATGAATGGCATTTTGAATTCTTAGAACAGGGTAAGGTAATTGGAACTACTAGTGATGAGATGGAAGATCCTTTAGATAAAGAGATCTTTGGCTTAGAAGGCTGGATCATCACATTACAAGCCTGGACAGAAGAAACAGGTTTAGATTTTATTATTGAACTACCTGGCTTTGCCACTAATATACGCTTATATGCAGGGGATTAACTTGATGTATTTTTTTCTTTTCTTAAGAATCAGGATTCTGGGTTAGTGTAATGTGATACTAACGAAACTGAATTTGATTCAAGGAAAGAAATCAAAACAGGTCCCCTAACTTAAAGAGATTTAAGTTGAAACCCTTCTAATTGACGGGAACGTCTCAAAGAGCCTTTTCTACTAACTCATGCTAGTAATAGACATGAGGGCTGAACTAACTACTCAGGTATAGTAAAAAAGAAAAGGATGAGAAGATCCGCAGCCAAGCTACCTATTATGTAGGTAGAAGGTTCAGAGACTATCGACAGGCGTGTTATGGGAGTCACAAGCTACCCATGACTAAACCCAGTAGAGTAGCGCCTCACAAGGCAGGTGTATATATTGAAAATGAATATATAGTAATTCCTTTAAAGCGAAACGGAGGGCTTCCTTTTTTTGTTAAAGGAAGAAGATATAGTCCATTTCCGTATCCTTGTCATTAGTGATAATATTAATAATATCATTAGTGACATATACTCGGAAGCTAGATATCACATCAAGCTATCCTACATCGATTGCTATTCTTAATGTATCAAAAGAAACTACTATAGCTGAAATTATCTCTGTCTCTGGTAAAGATGAATACACTACTAGAATGCAGGGATTAAATATCACAGGTGGAGCTACTAACGCAATGGAGGTTTGTCGTGTTATGTTAGATTTACCTAATACTGATAGCTTACTAAAAGCTTTTGAAGAAGATCTTCTTGCAGGAGAAATAGACCGCATCCATCATGAAGCGATAACAGTAGAGTAGGGTTAAAGGCATAAATGGGGAGAGTATATAGCTCTCCTATTTATGCCACGGAATTAGTTAGACGCTGGATTATAGACTCATAGAGTATTATTACTAAAAAAAAAAAGACATGTTAATAGGAGAGCTATATGCTCTCCTATTTATGCCTTATGAAGAATAGTTATTCTTCATAAAAATCTACGTAGAAGAAATTGTCTTCACTCCCACTAGGTTTTTTAAACATCCCTGCAATGAACTTACTCTCTTCAGGCTGTTGGTTATATTCCATAACTGCTTTCAAACTAGAGAGGTAATTCAAAGGTAGAAGACTGATACCATTGATAACAGTATCAGTTAAAACCAGTGTCTGTCGTATTGGGTGAGTTTCCACTGTACGTAGCTTTGTTGTTTGTGTCTGAAAGATAGGAACAATATTATTACGTCCCATTTTATCTTTAAGTAGAAGTAGAGCCAAGAGGGGGTTGTCACTCAACACCGACAAAGCTTCATGTTCTTCATTGTAGAATACTTTCAGTTTTTGAATGTTGGTTGTCATGTTCTGCCTTTGTTTTTACTAATAGGAAATACTATTGATAAAAAGCTTTAACTACTTTGTCCTGTTTCAGAGGATTTGGAAGAAGATTCTGGAGTTGGAGATTCTTTCTCTAAATCTTCTTCAAATAGATTTCTGCCATGCATATAACCGAGTTCTCTACCCAACAGATACGAGAGTGCTGTTGTTACTCCAATAAATAAACCAAATTTAAAGTGATCGCTCATTTTTCTTTACCTCCAACGTGAAGTTCTTACGTACTTTTTCATAAAGAAAATTAGTAACGGCAGCACCCACAATAACACCTACGAACAAATTCATCATCCGCATTATACTCTCCTTTAATCTGAAAGAATATTCTTTCTCTTTTTAGCCTTAACTATTCCTTCAGTATAACCGACAACAATACTGTAGGCTAATATAATAGCTATTGAGTAACTATTACTCTTAATCAAATCTAACATGAGAATTTCTCCTAACTGAGTTTATTGAACTTCTATTTGTATTCCTATTAGTTATATATAATTGATTATTTCTAGATTACATTTTACGGCATAAATAGGAGTTCTTCAGAACTCCTATTATTTACTAAGTATTTAACGACAAAAACGTTTAATAGAGACTATCAGTAGAATAGATAGAATCAATAAAAGAATTGGTCGAAGAATTACTTGCCCTCCTACTGGAGTTATTACCGTTACTATAAAAGAAATAATAGTAATACAGCTAACACTAATTAAAAAAGCAAGGGAGGTAGTGAGAGAGCTATCAACTCCTCCTACTCTACTTAAATACTCTTTAATCTTTTTTTCTATATAGAAGAATACTGGACAAAGAATAATGAAAGATGTAATAATTACAAAAATATGCTCATTAGACATCAGTTAACTATTCCTTTATATAATTGAATTTAACTTATAGCTATTTATAACTAACACTATAGTGATATATGGTTATAATAAATTAATACTCAATTATTAAGGAATATTTAGGTTATATACTCCACTTATGTTAGTGAAAACAACATTGGGATGAGTTCCGCTCTGCCCATCTACATAATAGAATCTCTTATTGTGAATACAATAACCTATGCTTCCTCGTAATAACGGACTAAAGTTTCCATTTCTAGAAAAGTCTTTATGTTTAAATCTTTCACCTAAATAATTATAAGAAGTATTACCAGTTAACGTATAAGCAGTATATACAGCAGTAGGAGTTTCATTAAAACCTTTACCTGTAACCAGTCTTATAGGTGAGGGTAATTCAGTCACTTCGAAGGTATCTGAATTAACATGATAACTAATACCACCTTCGATATAATAAATCTCATCATCTACAATACCTATATTACCAAGGATTGCGGTATTAGGTAGAGTGACGCCAGTATCTATCCATTCACTATCATAAAGACCCTTAACCTTTATTTGAGCTGCAATAGTTCTAGTGAAAGCATAAATGGTATTTTTTAAAAATAAGAATGCTGTATTGGTCGTTGGATAGGGAGACGTTTGTAATACAATTTCATTTGTACTTGTATCAAAATAACGGATTGTTCTATAATTGACTATAAATACGTTCAAACCATCTATAAAAATAGATGCCACGTTAGTTTCTATTCGATAATTATTATTACTATTGACTAGCGTCCAAGCACCCGCATCACTAGTGATGGACCGTCTATATAAGTTACTGTTTTCTGCATACCCATACCCATAGTTCAACCCCCCACTCATAACGTAGACATAATCACCTACGCCAAACATTAATGGTTGCAGAATATTGAGTGGGAAGTTAGGTAAGGCGGTACGACTACCTAATAGAGGAACATCACTCCAATCTTCACCCCCCCCCCTCTCATTTAACCCTAGTAGTAGTTCTTTGCTCATAATTTATTTTACTTTGTTAAGCGTATTTTTTATAACTATCTCTTAACTTCTCATCGTACTTATTAATAGCATAGTTACTACCATTATAAATCTTTGCAATGCCAGGGAAATCTTTGATTCTAATTGCGTGGAGTAAAGCAGGATCTGTTTTACAAAACTGAAGCATCATACCAGCTTGCTGTCTCTCACTAACTGCCGCACTATTAACCATGAACGTAACATCTCTGAAGCCAATGCGTTCAGCATGAAACCCCATGACCTGTCCTAAGCCCCAAGACGCTGATCTAAGCGCTTGAATGTTGTATAGGTTACGAGCATCCCTTAGACGATCCCATTCTGCTTCACCGCCCTTATAACCACCTGTAGCAGTATTAATGATATCAGGCCGTAGCTTCATTAACTCATTAGCTCGGTTAATACCTGCAAAGTCTCTTACTTGACGATAGAAAATATGTCGCTCAAACAGAATAATAGGTCGTCCACTTGGTAAGAAACCAGCTCCTTTACTTTCTACTTCAAAGATAGCCATCGTCATTGGGAATTCAATTCCATATTCAGTAGATAACTCTCTTAATTGCTGTTCATCAATGTATTTATTTTGAATGAGCTTTAATACTTGCTGACTTACATTACCTTCAAATACACCCGTCTGAGGTTCATTGAGAATATGTTGAGCTGTCTTTAGCATAGTGATTGATAGATTTCCAAAAATGCCATCAGTCACAAGTGCTTTGAAATTTGTTGTATTATAGCAAATTTCATTTAATGCTCGTTGGATTTTACGGATGAAATCTCTACTATAATTTTCTTTAAATACCGACATGAAATAAGACTCCTTACTTATCTTTCCTTTCATTAAGATTACGGCATAAATAGGAGTCCTTTTTAAAGACTCCTATTTCATTTCTATTATCGTAATTCTAAGAAATTAGCTACGTTAAAACGACCGACTTCATTTAGACCACGATCACTACTAGCTAACTCTAAAGCTTTAGGGAGGTGACCGATATTCTTTCGAACAACAGTATCCCGACTCTTAGGATCAGAAAGTAGTCGTACTAATTCAAAGAGATAAGGTAATGCTTTAGTGTCACGCTCACTGGCATCAACAAACTCATAGAAACGATTAATGTTTCGCTCAGCAAACACACCTTTTAAATGCTTAACGACTAATGGGAAAAGAATTGCGGTATTTGTAGCAAACTTTCCTTCTTTTGCATTAAGTAATAAAGAGAATGAATAAAAGAGTTGTTTTTGAAGTTGAGCGCCACGCATTGGATCGATGTGTTTACTATTATCCATTAAGAAAATATACTGTAAGATCATATCGATGTTTAGACGAGCTGAAACATCTAACGCACTATATTGACGCCGTAAGTCTGGAGGGAGTAACTCAGGGTACTTTTTACCATTAGGCATGAGTTCCTCTACAACTTCTTCTTTAACTTCGGATGATTCCGGAGCTTCTTCAGAAATAACTAGAGGTTCTTCTTCCTCGTTATCTTCTTCTAACACCTTTTCATCTAAAGGCTCTACCTCACCTACTACTTCATTAGGTGTTTCAGCAATTACTTCTTCTACTTCTTCTACTTCCGGAGTAGGTTGTTCAGCAATAGCATCGTTCTCTTCTTGAGGTAGATCTGCTGTTTCGTTTTGATTATGAATCACTTTACGTTTCCTTTTAGCCACGTTATATTTTTCCTCTTACCTAGTTTTTAAACCTTTAAACAAAGCAGGGTCATTTTTACTAGCGTTTTCAATTTCCCTACTTAGAATTACTTCTTTCTCTGAGTATTTATCTGAGAGTCTAGAAAGGTGTTCTATATAGAACATAGGTAATTCTAAAAATTCAGTCAAGCTAATATGAAAGTATTTATGAATAGCCTTTTCATAATAGCGCTCAGGTAACTCGAACAAAAGATTACCAGACATTGTATCTTCCAAGTGATGAAAGGCAAGTTCTGGCATAGGAGGAGCATCAACATGATTATGATCACAAATATTAAAATGCTTATGATACATTCCAATAAGTAAGAGATGTGATAAAATCGGGTTGATTGCTTTCACTCGCTTAATTAATCTGTCTATATAGGGATCTACTTGATCATCCCTGAAACCAAAATCATGGTCTAAGACAAACGGCTGGTCATTTACTGATTGTAAAGGACTGCCATCTTCTGTTCGAGTCTGGTAAAAAAAGTGTGTACAGGCTCGATAGGAATCAGATAAGGGAATCGAGGTAATGGGGCTTCTCTCTCATCATCCGTAGTAATAGCAATGATAGAAATAGTACTATCATCAATATACTTAAAGACACCTGTGAAGAACTTAGCTCTGATCTCATCAGACTCACTTAGGATATTGAGTGTATTGAGAATAGAATTAGGTTCAGTAACGAATGCTGAGCCTTGGCGAATCTCTGCTACCCAGTGTGCGTAAGCTCGCATCTCAGTTAAAAGCATATTACGGTAAACGTAATCATCTCGTGCCTTATCACCGCCTGGTCGACCTGCTACCTGCATATAGGTAGATACAATATCAGTAATCCAACGCTGTCCTGATTCAATGTATTCTTCAGCTTTAGGATTTCTTAAGACAACACTAATTTCAGGTTGTTCATCCGTAGCTTCTTGAATAACTACTTTTCTATCTACTCGACGAGTAAACTCGTTTTTATAACGCTCAAGTAAATCAACAGACATAGAGCGAGGTGTCTTTTTAGCCATGTGGTTACGCTGCCACTCAGTCAGTTCTGTGATATCTGTCCATTGACAGTTATCGACACGAATAACTTGACGAATGATATTTGCAGCGTTGTTAGGATCTCCCATCCTAGAGCGAGAATACTCAAACCCTGTTGGCCAGATAGTCGAGGCCAAAGCCCAGATAACAGCTGGGATATCTGATGTATCAACATAGTGACGTACATTAGAAGGATCTGTATCTAAGCTGCTAATGACAATACTCTCGTAAGCTAAGTCTAAAAGAATAGAATTAGCAAAAACAGTATAGTTACTAAAGACACGTCCATACGTCTCCATTCCAGCTTTAACACGACTAGAACGTAGGTTATCAAAAGCCTCAGCTTGACGAACAGCGGAAGGTGTCTTAATAGTAATCCAGAAGCCGGAATGCCAAAGCGGTACACGAATAGTTTTACCTACGCGAGTAGAGGTTTGGAAGTGAGAGATTGCTGTAGCGCCTACTAACTCACCTTTACCTGAAGAAGGACGTAATCCATGGATGTGGTTTTTACCTGATTCATTCTCAACGCTTTGACGCCATTGAGAACCTTTACGTGAAACACTATCAAGAAACTGTCCTGCAAAGGGTTGAGTATAAACACTGTTTTGGAAAGTTACTAACCATTCTTCTGAATTCTTTGTTGAGGTATCTTCAGCATTTAGGTTATCTGATTCAGTAAGCACTGTCATGGAATCAATTACTGACATATCTTGGATATCAGTAATAACTCCGGTCAATCCTTTCTCTTCACCTTTTTGGTAAAAAACATTTCTTTCTTGAACTACGGTATCAGAATCAGATTTCCACTTATTAACTAAAGTGTGGGATTTTAACTTAGCATCTACACTAAGTCCCTCTTCTGCATAATTATAAGCATCCTCTTCTTCAGGACTCATCTCTTCTAGGTCTTCGTCTGAACTAACAGAAGGGGTAGACTTTACTTCATCCTCTTCTTCAATAGCAACTAAATCTAAAGGATCGATTTCTTCTACATACGTAGGTTGCGAGATAGCTTCAGCGGGTTCTACTCCACTGCTTTGGTAAACTAATTCACTTAACTCAGCAGCTACTTCTTTTAACTCTTCTGGAACTGGAGGAGAGATATATTCTTTACCTTCACTACCTGTGGTAATAAAGGGATTATTTTGATCATTATCTGACATTATTAAATACCTTTGTTTTTATGCACTTTCATTAGCGAGTTTATCTAGAAGCTCTTTTTGTTCTTTAATGACTTCATCTCGCTTTTTCTCTAATCTTGCGCTTAAGCTTAGAACAGTGGGACTATAGACAACTTCCATCTCGCTATAGATACTCTTATATTCTGTATCAATAACAATGACGTCCATAATTTCATCTGGTGTTTTTACTTCACCTTTCTTATCAGCATGACGTTGTCCCACTTCATTCAAGCGCTGTGCGATGAGCTGAGCATCTCGACCAATAATCTGAAGATCTTGAACTAAATGCTCTCGCTCCTCTCCTTGGAACTTCTCATCGATTCGTTTATCCTCTAATAGAGGTTGTAGCATTCGAGGCGTGTTTAATAAATGAAATACACCATCGTGTGTTGTGTTTAATAAATCCCAACCTTTCATACTGTTGTTTTTATTTTGTGTACGTTTTGTGCGATTGCGTTTATTCTTTGATACTGGCATTTTTCTAATCCATTTTAAAATAACATAAAAAGTAAAGTAAAAAATACATTTAAGCAGAATTCTATGTTAGACGTGATCGTTCACATTATTGGACTATCGCTATAAAAAATAATTCATTACCCTCCTATTTCTAGGGAAGACTTATGTTAGATAGAGTCCGTGACTTTTTAATAGACAATACAACGCCTGAGCACCTAGCTGTGTTAACTGATAGTGATGACATACTGGTTGAGTTCGGTGGAAAGCATTTCGATGATAGTTTTATCGATACTTTAGAACGATTAAACAGTCAAGTCATTGATACCAATACAGCAGTTCAAGAAATTGATTTCTTCTATAGGGAATTCTTATTCACTATTATTCGTGACCACTATATTGGTCTAGAAGATGATTCATTACCTGTATCTGATTTAAATATTTTACTTCGAGCTATAAAGCAATGCCAAGAGTTAGAGCAAGCTCAACTAATCGTAGATATTATTAATTCAGATGAGGATGATATTGGTAAGTTTTGTTCTATCTTAGCTCTTACTTGTGTTTTTGATAAAGAATGGTTTTTAGTTAGGATTAATTATGTCCATCCTAATACCTTATACCTACTAGAAGATCTTTATAAAACTAAAGCTACTTTAGAATCTGTGGAAGAAACAGTTGAAAGCACTATTGTTAAAAGTAAATTAGCATTAATTAAAGATTTCTTACTTTACTTAAAGATTGATGATTTAAACATCACTCGCTTTATTCGAAGTGGTATGGCTGTAAACCTACCTATCAAAGATTACATCATTGCTTTAAATGATTACTTCTTAATCTTACCAGAAGAAAGCTTAGTTAAAGAACTGTATGCTTGTGCTATCCTATCTGAAGAAACTGAACCTCGACTGAATCTACTGAGTCCAGTCATTAATCGATACGTTGATAATAGTGATCAAGTATCTCGTATGCGCACTCAGTTAAGAAAGACTGAAGTTGATTTTCTTAATTTTCTAAAAGAGAAAGAGACTTTTAAGAATGAACCCTATAGGAATCAATAATGGATAAGAAGACCTATTTCCTAACAGCTCTTAATAACAACGCTCATTATAATACTAACTGGGTAATTAATGCTTTCTCTAAGACTGATGAGAAACCTGATGTCTGGCAATATGACCCTTATCCTTATCGATTAGTTAAGACTAAAGAAATGGTAGGGTTTGTTGATCCTAATAATGGTAATGCTTTAACACCCATTACTGATATTAATAATGAGAACTGGCAAGATGCTTTATATGAGCATACTGACACACTGTCTTTAAAAGCAGGCGATTATAAAGATATTATAACAGAAGACATTGAAACAACATATGGTCAATTACTCGTTAATGCTATTATGTATTTTTGTTTTACTGGCCGCATTCCTTATAATAACAAACCTCATCTAAATGCTAAAGATTTTGAGAAAGCAATTCCCGCCTTACTACAACCTCTTCCTCCTCCTGGTGTAGAAAGAAATCCTCAGCATTTATACTACGATGATGTTGAGAGATATTTTCAAGCAGTTTTTATGTTTAGTGAATTTGCTTTACTCTTTACACCTGGCGATACTGAGAAGAGTTTACGATCTATCCCAGGAATGAAAGAAAAAAGAGATGAGTTATTTGCTAAATATGAAGGACAGTTGCATATTCCTGCTGTAGAAGCTGCTATTAGTAAAGAACTAGAAGCGTTAGATAAAGCTTATCGTAAGGGTGATCCTTCAGAAGGTTTATTAACTGCTGGTAAAGATGTTTCTGTTATTAGGAAAAAGCTTTACATGTTTACAGGTAAAGAAGGAGGATTGGTTGTAGATCCTAAAGCTACGCCTATCAAACAATCTTTATCTGAAGGTTGGGATTTAACTCGTTTTACTGATTACGCTAATAATATCCGATCAGGTTCATATTCTCGGGGTGTGGAGACTGCATTAGGTGGTGAATTGGCAAAATGGCTTTTACGTGCCTTTAGTAATGCTAACGTAGTGGGTGATGATTGCGGTACACGTTTTGGACTACCTATTGAAATAAGTAACTTGACATCGAAAGAGTTAATTGGCTTTTATTATATCGATGAGACAGATGCTAAAACTAAACCTATTACTGAAGAAGTCACTGAGCAATACTTAGGTAAAGTCTTACAAGTGCGTAGTCCTATTTATTGTACTAAAAAACATACCGACTATTGTGCTACTTGTGTAGGTGTTAAGCAAGCTGCTGATCCCACTTCTATTGGCTCTGCTATCACTGCAATTGGGAACCGCTTTATGAACATCGTAATGAAATCTATGCATGGTACAGCACTTGCTACAACTAAGTATGATCCTAAAAAACAGTTGATGTAGTAAATAAAAAAAAAAAGAAGTGTTGAAAGAGAGAGTCTGTTTAGACCCTCTCTTTTATTTTTCTTGTTTTCAACTACTCTGACACATCTCAATATCTAAGACAGTTCCATTGAACCTCCTCCCCGTAAACGAGGAGGGTTCTCACTTCACTGAGGTTAAACTACAGCCTCTCCATGAGCTTAGTTGGTCTTTAGACCAACTCCCGTAGTCCCTACGGTAAATTTACTACTAATTAAACCTATTACATATAACTGGTATAGACAGCCAGCTATAATCTGGAGATAGGTTTTTAAAGGTTTCTAAACCTTTAGCTAGAATATTACGAGCTGCATTGAGATCCCTGTCATGAGTAGTATGACAATTAAAACAAGTCCATTGACGTTCAGAAAGTTTTAGATTCTCATACTTCACTCCACAACTTCCACAGAGTTTACTCGAAGGATAAAAAGGGTCCATCATTAACAAAGAGCAGTGATGTGATTCTTTAGATTTATAAGTTAAATAACCTATAAACCTACTCCAACTAACATCCGAAATACCTCTAGCTAAATGACGGTTCTTAATCATCCCGCCCACATTCAAACTCTCTACTACTAGCACTTGGTTCTCGTTCACTAGTTTACGAGAGAGTTTATGTAAGAAGTCATTTCTTTGATTCGTGACTTTCTGGTAGAGTTTAGCGACTTTAATTCTAGCTTTATTCCGGTTCTTAGAACCCTTTTTACGACGACTCAGTGTTTTCTGTGCGCGTTTTAACTGGTTTAAGGCTTGAACTAAAAAGCGATTATTCGCTATCCGCCCTCCATCAGACAATATTGCAAAATCTGTAAGACCTAAATCAATCCCTGTTTGCTTTACTCCATTCGTAAGTTTAGGATCTACCTGACAGACAAAAGAGACATAATAAGATCCATCGGGTTCCTGACTAATAGTACAACTAGAAGGCTCAGAAGGCAAGTCTCTAGACCACCTGACTTTTAGTGGTTGGTCGCACTTAGCGATATAGAGTTCACCATCTTTAAGTCTAAACCCATTTTTAGTTAATCGAAAACTATTACGATTATTACGCTTTTTAAACTTAGGAAAAGCTATTTTACCTTGTTTGAGATTACGAAAACAATGTCGATAAGCTGAAGCGAGGTCTCGGACCTTTTGTTGTAGTGCTACGTTAGATACTTCACTTAACCACGGATGAAAGAGTTTTAGATTAGTAATCTTATTTACTAATTCAATTTCATTCAAATTAGGTTTATCTACTAACCCATTAAATTTGTGTAGCTCATATTGAATCTTAGATTGAGCTAAAAGTTCATTCCATACAAATCTCGTATGACCAAATGACCTCACTAAGAGGTCACGTTGTGTTTGGTTAGGTTCTAACCTAAACTTATAACCTTTAGTAATAGTAGTCATTTAAATGTCCTAATTATATTAACACCTCTGTCTAAAGGCAGGAGGTTTGTATCTCAGTTGATCAGTACTTTGATTTTCAATATTGTAATGAATATTCAATATATTGTTTTGATGGATTTGATCTGTAATATAATCTAAGAATTCATCCGCATTGTAATTACTTAACGTGATGATGTGAACAGGGATTTTAGTTTTTTCATTTGGTTTTAGTATAATACTATGTAAACCTGAATAGTGTATATTCATTTTTATCTCCTTTGTAGTAAAGAAGTGTAGAGGTGGGTCATAGGTCTGGATACCACGAATATCCAGACCTAACCTCTTTATATAAGAAAGACAGCTTGACCAGTTCTATCATGTTAGTGATATAGATTTAAAATAGTCTAGAATACGGCAAAAAGAGGAGTCCTAAAGGACTCCTAATTATGCCTTCTATTTATACCTTTTAACCAAACACTTCTTTAATAACACTCTCAGGTACTTGGGCTAAAGTAGCCGCTTCTTTAATACGAGTAGTAAATGCAATGGCTTTATCTACTCGCTTCTGATAGAGAACAGGTACTTCATAATTGTAAGACTCAACATTAGTTAGTCCTTTGAACATGGCTAAATCATAATAGACATTGAAGTCATAGTCAAAGTTCTCTACAGGAAGATCATTTCTATTAAAATAAACATTAGGATAATTACTGATGAACATAGAACCTTCTTCATCTACCCATAATGATTGTTCACTTGGTTTAACAGAGAGCTTCTTAAACTTAATAGAGATGATTTCCTCAGGAGCTAATGTAGTGAAGGTATGAGGAATAAGAATAGAACTCTTAATATCTAGATAAGAGTCTTTCTTAAAATCAAAATAAGCTACGTAGAAATCTTCTTTATCATTCTCTTCTGCATAGATAATGTTTAGAGTGATGCTGGGTTGTTTGATTGTTTCATCATCTAACTCATCAATGATTTTATTAAGAGATTCTTTTAAAGCTTCTTTCCGATTATCTGCCTCTACACTAAAAGCCTGTCTCTTTGCATCAAGTGGATTAAGATAGGGTGAAGTATGAATAGAGAATTGAGTAGTAAATGCCATATCTTTTTGACCTTATTAAAATAAAAATATATAACTTCGTTCATAGGTTCAAATATTGTTATATTTAATTATTTAAATAAAAAAAAGAAAGGTGGTATTATAGGGAGACTAGAGTCATCCCTATAATGCTTCTCTATTATTAGATAACCTCGACATCAAACTGACTGTATTCCGTATCAGAATCCACATCGGTTGCTTCTACAACTCCTACTATGACAATTACAAAAGAGTCCGAGACTTCTCCATCTTTTCTAAATTGTACGTAATGGCTTTCACTATCCGTACTACCATAACAGATAGAAGGGAGAATATCTCCGGTTTTTAAACCTGTTTCAAATTCAACCAATGTCATATTGGGATCAGTGAGTCTTACTTTCTGACGAATACGACCGGTGATGTCAAATTGAACTTCTACAAATTCATTAGTCATTTATTTTACCTTTTTCAATGTTTATTAATAACAAGTCATAAATAGGAGATCCTTTTGGGATCTCCTATTATGCTTTCATTTAAATAGGTTTATCATGCCAACGAACTCTAAAACTACGAGCGCGTTCTTCTAACATGGTTTTCCTACCATTATGATAAGTAATATGCTTATCAATGTTTTCAGCTACGAGATAAACATACCGTGGCGTATTACCACTTTTCATTACACGAGTTCTACCTAAGATTTGGATATTACCCGCTAATGAATCCATTGCAATGGTATTAATATTAGTTCTTAACATTGGGATGTCTTGCGCTGTACCTGCTGAACCATAAGTCGTCACACGTCCTACAGGGTCAATTAGATTCTCGTAAGGATCATCTTCAACATAAGTTCTAATATCTACACTTGGGTAGACTTTCCGTAAATAAGCACATAACTCTCTACTAAAGTCAATCTTAGAACAAAAGACGACAAACTTCTCCCCTTCTTCTTTGATCTTAAAGAAATCTACATCGACTAAGAGTTTAATCATTTCGAAGTAATTATCTCTAATCTGAGGTTTTTGTAAGATAGAAGCCTCAAAAGCTAGGTGAGAATAGTTGGGACTACCAAATTCCGTTGTCCTTATTTTTTCAGGATGTTTGAATTGGTAGAAGTAAGCAGATGAATCAATGTACTTATTAATCTGCTCTACTTTACATTGCCTATCTTTAGGATAATGCACATCCATCCTTTTCCTAAGAAAAGGGTCTTTTGTAATTAGTGTAGCAGTAAGAGTAATAGAGTTAGGTACGTTTGTATAATAGTCGATTTTACAATTTAGATGGAAGTCTTGATGACCTTCATCAATTAATCGAAAACCTGCTTTCATAAACTCAAAGAAATTCTCTGGTGTGCATGGGTAGAGCTTTAAGAATTTCTTATGACCTAACTTTTCGTACTTACTTAACCAAGCTTGGTAAGTCTTATTACTAATGACAACAACTTTACCAAAAAACTCTTTCTTTTTCTGCTGGTCTAACATCTTCTTTAGTTCACCATTGCCTTGAATGGTAATGATTTCAGAAGGGTCGATGTCATAAGTATCTTCTAACTCTTCTCTCCATTTATCCATATACATCGGACGTAGAAGATAAATAGCAAAGACACCTACAGCAGAAATACCCATCATGGAAATTAAACCTTTCCCAAACCCTGGTTGAGCTGGGATGAGTTTACATGCAGGTCCATTTGTTTCATCAGCAACATAATCAATTGCTGTGATTTGGTTTTCCCTAGCTTTCCATTTGGGTTTAAGTGGGAGTTCTACATACCTAGGTTCATAAAGTGGAGTATTAATGATGGTATAGTTATTTTCTTTGAAACCATATTCAGCCATATGACTTAAGAAAGCTTTTAAGTCATTGATGTGGAATCGATAATAATTTCTAGAAGCATTACTTGCTGCAAAGGTCTTAACTGGCTTTCTAACGAAATGCCTTCCCACTTTGATAAGACCATATTGCAGCAAACTTCTTAAAAATTCATGAATCGCTTCAGTAGCTCTAGAGTCACAAATACCATCTACTTTAAAACCATGACTACTTGTAGTGATTCTAAAGGATTTCATCGCTGGTTATTTTTCTCCATCTTAGCTTCCCTCTCAACAACAGACTGAGGATCAATAAAGACATCCATTTGATGATCCATGACATTAGTATAGTTATACCTAACTGGATCTTTAATAGCAAACTGCTGTCCTTGATAAGCCATCTCAACAGAAGCACTACGGCGTCTAAAGGTCCTATCCTTAACACCTAACCCAGATTGTGTCCAGGGTTTTGGTAATGAATAATCCTCACCCTTAGCTGAGACAATCATGATACTGTAGGTAATTACTTCAAGTACCGCAAAGTTAACAGAGAGGCGGCTATTAACTGTCTCATATAGCTCAGCAATAAATTCCGAGATAGGTGTGTCTTCATCTCGTTCTTTAACTGCTCCAGTTTTAGACTCTAGTAAAGCAGCAATAGCTTTTGCTTGATCACCCATGTTAAAGTGACGTAATGGCACTGTAAGTAACTTCGTATTCTGATCTAGACCAGTAATATCAACTACATAGACAGTATCACCAGCTTCAGTCTGGACAACTTTCCAACCTCTTTCTTTAATGAGATTAATCACATCAAAAGCAAGGGAAGCTTTACGTTTAGCTAAACCGACATCTAAAGCAACTTCAATAACTCGATTTCTTTCTTTAACAATCATCCCTAAAGAATTCATCCTAGAGACGCGTGATAAGAAAAGATCACTAGTATCTTTACATTGTTTAATATCCGTAAAGCCTGGAACAGTATAAGGACTAAAGACTAACTCAATGCTACTTGCATTCTTTAGATCAGGAGATAGATAATAACTCGACCCATCCTTACCTACTCTGATGTACTTACGAGTCTCTAGATCAACTGTAAGAGAATCTACAACACTTGAACCATCCAAGTGCTTTACAGACAATACTCGCTGACCTACATCAGAGAGCATCGATACAGCTGTGTCCTGACCCACGTTAGAGAGTCTAAATACAGAGAGTGCTAGTTGACCCATACACGTACTACAAATGCCTGTAGGATGCGTGGTTTGGCATTTAAAAGGAGATCTTAAAGTAATTGTCTTACCAATAAGATGTTTATCACTGCTTTTAATATATCGAAGCACTCCTTCATCATCGTAATAGTTCTTTCCTACTAGATGCTTTAAGTCATCCTCCCCAACGTTCCAACCTAATCCTTCTTTCGCACCACAATCACCTTCTACTAGATTTTTCAGTGTCTGTGAGATCAATTGCTGCCTACGAGAGAAGTATTCTGATTGCTCTAGAGGTTCTTCTGAATAAGCTTGTGACTTAGCAGCACTCCTAGATTCAATTTGTGAATCATAAGCTGATCGAATACCTTGAGTTAAGTTACGAAGAATAGGAAGTCTAAATAGACTAGAGTCAATATCAGTAATAAAACCTCGTGCTCCTACGCATTGCTGTAACTGGTTCTTATTAATCAAACCAGATCGAACTAAACGAGAAAGGATATTGTTCTCTAGCTTCGGATCATTAAAGAGTGCTTCATCTAGGGTATCATAGATCTTATCCAAAGATTCCTGTACAGGAGGTAAGAAACCTTCTAACACTTCTTTAATTGGATTATGTTGAGTTACTTCAACAAGATCATTAATGCTAATGCCTACGACCCAAGGCTCACAACGAACGCTTAGATCGTTATACATCTCATTTAATGTCCCCCAAGCAGTTTCAGCTAACTCTTCTTTAAACTCCAATACGTTAAGCTTAGCAGTACTGGGGTCAGGAACTCTACTTTTAAGATCTTCGTTCCTTGGATCAACTCCATAGACAGCCCAATCAAAAACATCCCAAAGTACACTATCAAAAAGTCTACCGTTGGCTTCAACTGACAATAGGCTCTTACCAAGATGAGAGTTGATATGATGTTTTTTAAGAAATGGGATATCTGGGAACTTACTGATGAATTTCCAGATATAAGAACTATAGATAGTACTAGCTTCGTCAGCTAAGATAACACCATCATCAAACTCTAAATAGAATTCCCCGTTCAGAGTTTCCCATAATACTTCTGTAGGAACACCTAATAGCTTTCTAGCCTTTAGTGTTATAGCACTCATTATGTTTAAATCCCTCATTAACTTTTATAACGCGTGAGTTGCTTTTACACAACCCACGCGGAGATTAAACAGCTTCTGTTTTGTCTAAGCTCTCTAGTACAAAATCTTTTACTTTATTACCTTTCATCCAAAGAGGCTGATAAGGTTTATATTGGAAACCCCAACCTGCTGTAAGTGCTAAGTGTCGTACGATCTGAATAGGTCTACCACCATTGTACTTATGCTCCTTTCTATTGATTAGCTCAAAAGTATTAGTTGGTTTATCTGTGGTGAGTAATCCGTTAATAATAACTCCCATGCTATCTTTATTGGAGTTCCTATCAATGATTTCAGCAGCCACCCAAGACGGACAATACGAAGCAATGATTCGCATCTCTGCTTCACCAAAGATACGAGTATGCTGTCGTCGATTAGGACTCGTGTATTTATCTTGACGAGTAATTTGACTAGGAACACCAAAGTGACCTAATTTACCTGAGGCAATAGCAGCAGCAGAATCTCCTGTTTTATCTAAGAGAATAACATAAGCTCTTCCGATAATAAACTTTTCTTTAGACCGTACGGTCTTACCAGAGTTACCTACATAAGTGATATGAGATTCATAAGGAGGATACTTCTCATTAATTTCCATGATAATATCCACCATCTCTTTCTCATCAGAAGGTGGTTTATACATAATAGGTAAGGTTCGAGTAATAACAGAACTCAGATGCTCATAGAGTTCTTTATCTGTTAGATTCTCATGCCAAGGACCCATCTTTTCAGATGATACCGTATAATAGAAGTCTTTGAGTTTTTCAAACTGCTTCCTGACTAACCCATTAACGTTCTTAGTTTCTAGTAACTGTGGCGTTACTACAGTTCCCCATTTCAGATTAAGAGCTAATGCTATCTCTCTAACAATATTCTGTCCAGCAGCATTTAGAAAGGGTTCCATCACTCGACCTAAAGTACTCCGAGCAATTGTAGCTAGAGGATCTGTGATAAATTCCACTCGAACACCCCGATCATCAACAGGCATTTTCTCATCTGGAACTACTGTTACGATAATACCTTTCTTATTGTCCAATATGTATCGTTTCCATACATATCCGGTGTGCTACGACACCCGCCCCAAGCTTTCCTTGGGGAACAGACTATATCTTCACCTCAACTTAAGCTAGTTGAGGGCCTCCCGTTTCGCTTTAAAATCCTCGATTACCTACTTAGGCGCTACGTCGATAGTCGTTGAACACACTCCATATCTCTAGACTTAGGAGCTTTGTTGCGTCGGTTACCCATATATTCTTAAATGTTTTTACTGTCCCTCGAACTTCCATTACTGGTCGAGGCATTACTCTACGTTTCCATGAGTAAGAAGTAATTTAAGACTTTAGGATGTTCCCGCAGTTAGAGAGGTTTTTTACTAAATATCACTATTTAGGGAGACCAAATAAATTCTTACCTGTAAATTAAACCAATTCAAAATACCAGCCATCGTAGTCCGTTTTATTATTAATACGAACTGAAATGGTTTTACGATCTATCCCGAAGTGCCTTGCAGTAGCTCTTAGGGTGGGAAATTTCAAACATTGGCCTGTCTTATTGTGTTTAGCTACCACACTAATACGTCTCTGACCATGTATCTGATAATCTTCCGGCCAAGGATCTTCACTCGTTAAACGAATCAACCAGCCATGATAACACTGTACCTGACCCGAATTCAGGATTTTCTTAATAGCACTACGTTGAAGCTTTAAACGTCTAGAAAGATAAGTAAAGGTAGGTTCTTCCACTACTTCTCCTGTATCTACGTTTTTCGCCTGAACTGTTGCTGTGTATTTATAATGATCAATAATCTCAAAATCCTGAACATACGGATCTTTTTCTAAGAACTGTTGTAAAGTCCTGACATTACCACATCCCCACGTCTTACGGTATTTCAAATTAAACACCGCTGTTCTAACATCATGGAAAGTTAACTTACCCTGCTTCGCATGTGTAACATTGATTTGATAACGTCCTTTAACCTTTGGTAGATCGTCTACGGTATCAAATAACCAAGGCGTGTCATCACCTAATAAACGAACTTCATATCGGTCACCAATTAAAGAAGTTGGGCGGGTGGTATTTAACCGCTCCAGATTAACTGCTCCAACACCTAAAGCGCGAGATAACTGACCAAGACTGTTGAATGTTTGTACCTCACCACTTACTACATCCCGAGCTTTACATGCTAGAGAATCGGTATTTAACCCGACCTCACTAGCGTGAACGTTATTTTCTTGATGAGAGACCCATTCTAGATTACTCAGCTGATTATTATACTTATTTCCATCTATGTGATTCATTATGGGCTTTTCTTGGTAATTGTCATTATTAATCCAAGCCAAACCAAGTAAGCGATGTAGTGGAACTGATCTAACAAAACCTCGTTCAGGATCATAGATGTTTAAGTTTTTATACTGATCATCTAAAATAGAAACGGGTTTAAAGTTATCAGTCCAATCAATTACCACACCATTCTTACTGATGAATAGATGAGTAAAGCCTGGAACAATACGATAATACGGATGATAGTGAAAGCATTCGTCCAACACCATTATTTTATTGGTGGGTAAACGAAGTACTTTATTATAGCAGTCTACGAACCTAATTTTTTCTACATGAATCCAAACTTGCTCGGGAAGCTTTGTTTCAAAGATTGTAAATAAACGAAGCCATTCTCTATCTACCGTGATGGTTCGGTTATGGTAGTTAAAGGTTATTCGGGAACCTTTTTCTACAAACCCATCTTCTTTCGGATTAAATCTAGTATAAGTGTCATTTATTACATCATAACGTACTGACTCTGATCCCGGTACTAATTTATACTGCTTTGTCATTTGACCTCCTAAATTAGAAAAATACAGGCCAAACGCTGCAAATTAAAAAGATCGTTAATAATTTCTAGTATTTCATTGGCCTATACTATATACCTAAATATAGTTAACAGGCTCTATGTGAGAATCTCCGAAGCAACCAGTTGCCTTATTACCTACACTAGGTACATTTTCGTATCTAACAGTAAATTCAATACGCCAATCACCCAGTCGAGCTAGTCGGTATTGTCGTTGAGGACGTGCATTAGCTTTATCATCCGTATAAGCAATTGCATCGACAACCAAGCGTTCAAACTCTGGAGAGAGTTTTAATCCCTCACCTCGTTCTCTTAAGTACTTAGACCAGATGTCTTTAATTGCTTTATGGAAGTTCATTAAAGACCGTTGATACTTTAATAACTGATCGTCCATTCCAGTTGGTACACGAGCTTGCTTACATAAAGGATCGTGATGGACTTGGATATCAATTACTGTCCCACCTGGTGGTACATAGATAGGTGTATCAAACTTTGGAAAGTATTTTCTAAGTGCGTGTTTAGATTGGTAAAAGGGGGCTAAGTTATCATCGACTTTTCTAGTTACAAAAAGTAGACCATCATCCCTGACTTTCTCTCCGATATCTGGACAAATCTTAGGTTGTTCATCCGTACCATATAAGAAGATAGGAATCTCATCAGCACCACAATCCGCTACACGAGTTTCGAACGTCATGTAGGTGAACTTCTTAGCAGCTGATTCAGAGATCATGCTACCATCTTCAGAAGTAGCTGGTAAGGTAGCATGAAGGATGTTTAGTTCTACACCATACTTGTATCCACCATTTTCTGTTACAGAAGGACTATCGTAGAAGATAGTATCTTTCTCAATAGTCTCTCCAGCTCGTAATAATTGAGAAGCTGGTCTAGCAACATAATCAAAGCCAAAGTGAGGATGGTTAGCTTTGAATCGACGTACATCCATTGCTGAGATCGTTCTAGTAATAAGATCTTCGTAGACGACAATAGACTGGGGATTAAATTTAATCTTGTCTACGCCTTGAATCTCTGGATACCGGTTAACAATAGCGATGATATGCATTGTGGTAGGAGCTTTAATACTAAATGTATATTTAGCGTAAGCTCTTTCCATACCAGTTTGATAACTGCGTTCTGTGGAATGTTTTACTACAAGACACTGTCCTAAATGAGTTGCAAACATCTGCTTTCTTGGAGAGGTTCCATGAGCAGCAAAAGAATCAAATCCACTTACACTAAGCAATTCTCTATGGAGTTGATTAGTTTTAATCATCGGATCTGGTTTAGGTCTGGTTAGACTCATTAACACATCCTCTTAATTGAGTAAAAGAAGGAGTAAGTTTTTAGCTGTAATTTAACAGCTACTAATTGATAATATGTTATTGTAAAAATCTATCTTGAAAAATACGCTATGACTGAAACAGTATTAGATTTAACAACACCTACTGAACTAGAACCTTTAATGATTCAACAACATCTCTCATTAGCTGATAGAGCGGATGTGAGAGTAATGTTAGAATACCACATGCCATTTTTCTTATTACCTGATAATGGAGCTAGGACTGTAGAAATTGAAGCTGGTGAATCTATTCGTTATGAAGGGGATTTTTACGGCCTAATGAGGTTTATGAATGAATCCCCTGACCACGATTGGGTTAATTTAAGGATGAACCATTTAAACAATCCAGTAGATTTCTTAGGTACTGAGACTACTATTTACTTGATTGGTAAAGAATATTACGGTTCTGTATTGAGTCAGATTAAAACTCTACTACAAAAGCAAGTAAAAAAATAACAGCCTTTAAAATAGGGAGTCCAAACGGACTCCCTATTTATGCTGTTATTAAATACGAACCGTATACCCGTTAATCATACCTCCGCTATTAGCAGCGCTAGGCCGGCCAATAGGACTCAGTACATCATAGCGAGCACCCATCATACCTGGTTGTTGCATCCCCGTATTAGATTGTAACATCATCTGATATTGTTGTAAAGGAATATAAGCGTTATTAAACAACACCATCGGTCCTTGGGGGGTATTAAGGGTTTGAATATAGTTCATTTGATGTTGCTGCATTTGTTGCTGCATAGGAGCTGGCATCATGGAGGGAGTTCCCATGACTTGTCCTGTAGCTGGATTAACCATCATTGTCTGATTACCAGCTACCATCCCTCCAACCATTTGTGGAGCTGCATTGGCACCTAAGATATCAGCTAAAGTCGCAGCCTTTTTAACCTGTTGAGCTACTTGAGGTTGTTGTGGTTGCGTAGACTGCGCTTGAGGAAGTGGGTCAATAACAGAAGGTTGAGTGTGTGATTGTTGCATAGACTCATTAGTACTAGGTTGAGTTGGAGTAGAGGTAGCTTGAGTTTGATTTGGGTTTAAGCTAATAAATCCTTTATCTAACTTATTCTCCTTTCCTTCATTACCAGGTTGCATTGGAATAAAACGAACTTCAGGCAAGAATACATCAGTCTTACCTAAGTAATCTACCCAGCCTAATTCAATTTCCTCAATACCTTGATTTTGATCACCTAACTCTTGAATGAGTGTATTGATTTCAATTGCCACATTCTTAATAGCACCTAAGATAGATTCAAATTTAGGTGCTAAGTTAGAGTTAGAACCATAGCTGTATTTATGCGCCTCATTAATGAAAGGGAATAAATACTCGAAGATAGACATGAAAGTCAGTCGGTTCTCATTACTTAGAGGAACGGATTTGATTTTCTTTGGGTTTGTCTTTAAGTACTCATAGAAAGGAAAAGTTACCATTCCCCCCCATTGATGTGCTTTATCATTAATACGGGCTGATTTCTTTAAGAAAATACGGATGAATTGAAGTTCATTATCTTCATCTTCAATCCTACCAATAATTTTCTTAAATACATCAATCGTACCCTGTTTAGCATTTTTAGCTACTTTCAATAACTCACTCTGAACTGGATCGAGTTTAGCGTGGAGTTGAGGTGATGCTGATAACTCTAGCAGGGCAATGAAAGCGACTACCATGGTGATAGTCATATGTCCTAATGCCCAGTTCTTATAATTCTCTACAACAACACTAGGTCCTCGTGTGAAATCCTCAGCTAGGGGGTGAAAGCGAATGGTGCTACTATAGTAATTAGATAACACCTCTTTAGAAGGTAGTGCTAGTTGTTTTTCAACATCACCTTCTTTGACCATTGCTGGTACGGTATTTTCTCCTGGGATGAGAAAGATATGATCTTTTTCGTCAGTATAAGCATCAGCAGTTTTTAAAACTTCTTTATACCAAGTAAGTAGATCTAGTTTATTTTCCATTTTTTCATTCGCTTATTACAGAGGGAAATTATCCATGACAGCACTTGGATAACTCGGGTTATCAGAGATGTTCGTAACAGCATGAGAGATCTTGTTAGAGAAGTTATCATACACCTCATTAACAATGTTACCAATATTATCTGCTAAGAGCTGAGCAGTTCCTTGAGATCCTGCAATGACAGGAGCTGTCAGACTGGAGCAAAAAGTAGGAGCTACGAACTCACCATATTGATCACCAACCTTTAATTGAATCTTGGTATCACCAACAAATTCACTGATGACATGGAGTTCAAGTCGCGTATTATTGTTAAAGGAGATATCCATAACTGCTTCGTTAATCAGCCTTTCAATGAATCGATAAAAGAAAGGACTTGGGTCAACATCTGGTACAAACAAAGTTCCGCCTGAATACGAATACGTGAATTGACCTGACTCATTAGTTACAGAGAAGGCGATAGAGTTAAACATCGTCTCAGCCATCAAAGAGTTTGTTGAGTCTCGAATAATAGTAGCTGCTTGTTGAAGATAATTACATTCATCCCAACGAGAGGAATTAGTAGAATCTAAATACGCTAGTCCCATGTTACTGGCATTCATAGCCATTGTTGGGGAAGCACTATCTTTCATGATCAATTGCGTAATCTGTTCATTGTTTACGTTTGGATCAATGTTGTTTAGCGTAGACCAAGTGAAATCATTTCCAATTAGTGATTCAGATGAGCTAGAAAGAAGAACGTTTAGGAAAGGATCATTACGCTGAGAATCTTCACGAACGAAATCAATAGCACGTTCAATAATTGAATCATTGGACTGACCGTATTGATTCCCATCCACAAAAGCACGACGTTGTGCATCGAGGATTCGAGCAGTAAAAGCTGTGGGATTAATATTAGAAATATTTCCTAATGTAGCCCGGTTAGTTAGTGTTGCTGTTTCATAAGCAATGTTTTGGCTATAGATCTGATCCCGAATAGAAGCCGTTCCAACAAAGTTTAGTACATCTTGAGGACGAACTAAAGCGGAATTCATTAATTGATTTCTGCTATAGTTTAGATTAGTTAGAACTTGGTTTAAGCGTGTTGGCACGAGGCGACGAATCGGTACACCGTTTTGCAGTTCAGAATCTACACGAAACTGGAAGCTATTATTAATAAAGAAACGTAAGTTAGGATCGATGGATTGAGTTTGTAGTGATACACCTACGTGATCAGTATATCCTGTTAAGTACTGAATGATAGTTGCGCCCATGTGCTGGATTTCAATTGTCATAATCCAACGAAGACGCTCTGATCCCCAACCTGCTGGGAGGTCTAGCATTAAAGTGTCGTCAATGTTAATACTGGGTTTGATGAGACCAGATACTTCACCACCTAATGTCGTTGGGCTGATGGGTCGGTTTGGGTCTAGACGATTCAAAATCTCATTACGCTTATAAGTCTCCGTAGTCATCGCATAGGGACGAATATACTGTGGCTGATAACCATTAGTACGAGCCATCACTAAACGAAGAATACGACAGCGTGGGTTATTTTGATACATTGATAAACTCCAGAGAGAATAGGGTTGGTTTTTTACGTTGGGATGTTAAAACGAGAGCTGTTGGAATTTCTTGACGTTGTCGGGATGGAAAGGCACTTCAAACATCCCAATTTGAATAAACAGTTTAGCTAACTGAATTCTAATGTCAGGAGGTATTCTCCAATCTCGGCGTCTTGAAGGTGAGATGGCGCTTAAATCTAGTTCATTTAACCAAGCTTCATGGATATTACTCCTCCAATTACCCACACTCATGTGTTCAACAATATTCTTAATTGTTGTAAGAGGTGTAGGTTCAATCTTACTATTAACACTTCGAGAACTGGTTCTCTTTAAATGAGGATATAGATCTCGAATCATATCGCTCATTACTCGTGGGATGTTCATCCTAGCTGTATGTGTAGAACCACTTAACCCTTCATGCTCTTGCTTTGTAGTGGTTGTAATAAAAGACGCAAGGTCTTTATATCCGTACTGCCACAACATTGCTTGAACAACATTATAAAGACCCAAACTAGGAATCCTTTGAATATGTTCTAATACATCTGGTGCTAGATAAGGTCCAATTAGATTCTGAACAATGACGCTTTGTGCCTTATAGAAAGGAACAGGTCCTAGCATAAATGCACTAGCTTCTTTTGCTTGCTCATAAATCTTCATGTCTAGACCAGGACACAAGGTATTAATACACCATTCAATGTTGTTTGCATAAAACGCCATTTGCTCATAATCACCCGGACTATGCTCTGTCGGTGTTTTATAAGTCTCTAAAACAGAGAGCTTAGACTCATCGTCTGCGTTAGCTGATCCTACATCTTTATCCCTAACCTTACCTGAGGAGAAGTTATTCTCATATCCTAGTAATCTTTGATTCAAGTAAAAATGGATATAAGTAACTAGATGAGAGTTAGGTTGGTTTGGATCACCTTTTAAATTACCTACTGTTAAACGACGAATGATGATCATGTAAAGAATCCATACCGGGAATTCTTCACTACTGATACCGTCTAGAATAGGTGAACTCTTTTGCTTATCTGTACCTGCAATGTCATTGACATACAACCTTAGTTTTTCATAAGCCTCGCATGTCTCTAAAGTCGTACCTTCTAATAGTTTACCAGCACGATACTCTTTGAAGTTAACACCTGCTGATGCACCAGTTTGGAAAATAAATTCTCCAAAGATAGGTACTAGAGCACGGATAGAGATAGCTAAACCTAGAAGTTTGGTATAATCTCTTTTCAGATAAGTCTTATTACGCGTTCCAACCTGCACGAAGCGAGATGCGCCTTCATTTCCGTTATCTGCGTATTCGGACATCAATGAAGACGAAACATAAAGTCTTGCACTAATTTGTGACCAGACTGCAATCTCATCAGGATTATGAAGTTTAATAATACCCTTCATATAAGGACCGAGTTCAAGCGTTAGGTCCTCAATTGTACCTCCAAATTGAAATACAGAATGAATCTTCTCGTAATACTTAAATACCTCTTCTTGAAAAGAGATAGGTTTAGTTAACCAATATTGATTAATCTGCTCGAAGATATCAAACTCGTTATTCCGATGAGAAGTATTGTTAAATACAGAGACATCCCATATCAGCTCTTTATCATTGAAATAAGTACTGACTGTAGTAGGACTCTTTTGTATAATTCTCAAACTCTTTTCTTTTATATCCATTTCCAACCTTAGTAAGCGAAAGGGAAAAAATACCTTGTACTTTTAGGTGATATGTAGTTGTTATTTTCTTGATTTAAAGGCATAATGGGAGTCCTACTTAATCGGACTCCCACCTCTTTATTATTGTTGTTTATCAGAAAGGGATATCATCATCAAAATTGCTGCTGGCAGGTGCTTGATAGCTGCTACCGCCTCCTTGATTCTGATTACCACCTGAGTAGTTATTATTATTATTATTATTGTTACGATAATTATTATTTCCACCACCGCGATTATTATTGTTATTGTTATTAGGCTGCTTGTGAACGTAATTATCAACACAAAGTTTATTAATCATCGGAACAGTAGTATTTAAGAAACCGCGAGCAAATGTTTTAGAAACCTCACCTGGGTTATCTACCATCTCACCGTTAATCTTAATTAACATCTTACCACCACGAGCTGGCTCAAACGTAAAAGGAATTCGTGGACGGTCTTTCTTACCTGCATCTAAAAGCATGAATGAGATCTTACCATCTTCAGCGCGTTTTACAATAAGAGACCAGATAGGAAGAGGAGTTTCAGAACGTTTACCAGGACCAAAGAATTTATAGTCCTCATGCGTATACATAGCAGTATATTCACTTGTAGCGTTAATAGCTTCTTCAATTGCTCCAGTAAACCAACCGAATTGACGAGGAGTTAGAGTAGCTTGAATACGTCCTTTTTCTGCTGGGTTATTGGCAGTATCACCAGCATCATTAGTAAAGACCGTCATACGGACTTCACCTTTGTTCACAGACCATTTAATTGCTGCCCATTTACCTTGCTCAGTACTAGGTGCACTCATACTGGAATAACGAGCGTCTAAAATAGTGTGCTGGTATTCTTGCTGGTTGTTTTGATAGTTACTCATTTTAACTTTATTCCCTTTTTCTTTTAGGATAACAATATTTCACAAATTATAGAAGAGTTGCTTAAAAAGTAATATTTTACAGATACTTTTTCAATTCTTCTTTAGACACTGGGTCTTTAATACTATTTAAATTATATCGGATCTTATCTACTGTCGTTAAGTAGGACCATTTATTACTAATGGCTATATCCGTAAGTAGTCGTCTTAGCTTTATGGATGTAGGTCTAAAGGTTTCATTGTCTCCATAGACTTGTAATGTGAGTTCATTAAAAGGGATAATAGAAAGATCTTTTCCGTTATAGAGTTTTGTATACCAATACGGTCTTGTTTTAATTGCACCTGTATGAGACTCTAATAAACTCAGTTCCCTGAATTGTTTATAAGAAAGTAAATCAATAGGAAAGTGTGATAGCATTAACACTTTCTCCATGTAGTTACCTTCTATTGTCTTCATATAGTTCTTAAAAGCGTACTCAGAGTCTTGTATAAGCGTTCTAGTGAAGTTCCAAGCTCTCTCTGATACTTCATTATACGTCTTTTGTTTTACAGTACTAGGTTCTCTTAATAATGCGTTAGGAAAGCTTCTTTGTATAAATCTATACTCGCAATAATAGAGTTGTAATTTTAGATGAGGTCCGTATACTTTTAACGCTTCTTCAATTGCACCAATATCTTCCATAACCGTAAACGCTATATGGTCAGGTCTGATACTTTCAATACTTCTATCTGACACACTACCTATAACGTTTCTGATTAATGTACGGACATTAATCCAAACCTTTTCAAACTCTTTAGTTCTGTTAGGTGTTTTTTTAACACTACCATTCCCATCCAACCCTACTCCTACTAAACCTTCGATAGCTAAGCTTGTAGCTACTGACATAGGGAAGTAGTTAACAACTCTATCGGTCAATACTCTCATTGTAATTACCTCAACGCTTCAATAGCATCAATGAGTGCAGCCCTTACATCTTGAGCGAGATCTTCTTTTTTATCTGCTCTCTCTAGTACTAGCTGACCAATATTTTCTCTATTGATAACAATTGGTGTGAAGTTCTTTATATCAACTGCCTTAGTTTCTTTATCCACTTCTTCTTTTACCTTCTTAGGTTCAGAAAAACGGGTAAAAGGAAAACTCTTAATTAACTCACTCATATTAGAGAAAATGGGGTTAGTCCCTTCACTCATAATACGAATAGTCATGTCTTCGCCTTTCTCAGCTATTAGAGCTTTGACTTTCTTAAAAGAATCTTCAGCATTTAAACCAGTACAATCGACAGTAATGAATAGTTCAGCTAAAGTATTTTCAATAAATGTTTTATGAAATACATCATTTTCATCGTACCAGAAATGATAATACCCTTTAGCTTCTTCTTCATTATGACTAATACGACCAAAAGAGCCTTGAGTATATACCTTACCTACTTCACTATGAGTATGGACATGACCGTTAAAAATACCGTCCTTAACAATAACTTCATAAGAGCTATTATCGTGGTGGGGAATCGATAGTCCTGCTGGTACGTGATGCTTAAACATTCCGTGAGTAATGGCTAAATCTACACAATCCAATCCTTTCTCTTTTAAAGCTTCTAAGGCTTGTGCAAGGACGATTGAATGATCATGATGTAGATCATCCGGTATGAAGAGAAAATTCTTTTGGAATCTCTCTTCATACCAGACAATCAGCTCTTTGATATATTTTATTTGTGCACAAATACCACTAGAAGTATTGAGGGAATCTAAGACATTGGACTGCGCCCATTCATGACTCTTAGTTCCCTCTAAAATAAATACCGAAATATTTTTCTTTTTACAATCTCTAAAGATCGCTAAGAACTTATTAAATATCTCTGGTAAGTCAGGGTTATTAAGTGATAATAACTTATCCCAAATATCTCCTGCGAAAAAGATAGCGTTGATATATTGGAATTTAGGATTTTTATCACTTAATACATCTCTAAGTGCTTTAGCCATTCTTTGATTATCAATTCTAGTATTACCGAAATGAATGTCAGAAATGACGAAAGCATTTAACTTTTCTTTAGCTATCATATTCTTCATCAAGATCGAGGAAATCTCTACTATTAGATGAAGGAGTTACATTATTTCTTATTTCAACAGGTTGTTCCTGATTTAAGACCTTAGGTTTATAGTTATTTGGGATACCTAATTCTTCATTAGAAAGTCCTTCAATAGTAATAACTTCCCTACCAAAATAGCTAAAGACTTTATTCCAATCCTGAATAACTTTAAGATAAATATCTTTATTTTTAATATCATCCCATTTACGACTTGTCATCGCTAAGAATAAGCGATTACCTTGCATAGGGATGCGACTACTTACTTCACCTACCCTACCCATTAATTCAAATAAAGAATTCTGGGGATCTCTAGGTAGATCGAATTTAATTTTATCACGATCAAATAAAGGAGGAACAATAAGAACATCTTTACCAGTACTATCTGTAAGGATGAGTTCTCTGTTAGGACCTCCTACAAAATTAGAATAAGTATAGAAGTTGACTTCTGGATACTTTGGTGTCTCGCCAGTAAATAGAGGTAAGAAACCTTCTTCAAATTGATCCGTTGTAATACGAACAGCTAGCCATTCTTGAGCTTTATCTACGACTTCTTTAATAGAATCTAAACCTACAATAGATTTATTCAAGAGCGCTTCGTTAAGTAAGTCTGATGCTTTATTTAAGTAATCTTGTTCCAATACCACACCTTTTTATAATAAGATAGTTAATTAAACGTTATCGTAAGATAGCTAAGGTGAATATTTTTTTACCAAATAGATAGCTTTCTTCATAGCGTTTTTTAATACGTTCTTCTAAATCGGTATTAAGATCGATTTTTTCCATTTCTTTATTATGTACTTTAAATACATCGATATGATATCTAGTACTTTTAAATAAAACTGGAACTTTCTTGTTAGTATAGGAAGTTAAGCCTTCTACTTCTACTGTAAATAATGCCCCCCAATCACTTTCTTCTGTATTGTGATTAGTATCAAGTAATACAAACTTAAAGCTCGTTTCCATAGCTAATTAAACGGTCCCGTTATTGATGTTAGTTATATACGTATATTTGCCATTAACTTCTCTTAATAGCTTTTCTAAGTTATATTGCTTATCATCATCAACTATCATTGCTCTAATAATGATAGTTTGTTTACTAGCATCTTCATCTATACCATCGTAGCGAAATACATCTACCACTGCACCATCAAAAATTCGAAGTAAATAATTCTCTAATTTAGACCTCAGTAAAGAAATAGTAAGTTCTATGTTTCCATTGCCTTCAGAGAAGATGCCTGGAATACTCGTTACTGAGCTTCTGAAAATATTAGATTGGGAAGCTTCTGATACTAAGATATTAGCCATTGCAATATCTGCTTTTAATTCGATATTATTGATATAGGAATTAGCACCTACATAAGGTATTTTCTTAGCCATGTTTATAAATCCTTTAATAGCATCATAGTATCCTTACTTCTTAATCTGAATTTAAGCATTTGTTTGTATGTTTTATTTAATTTGTATATGATAGAGTTGAAATATAGGAATAAATTTACTATAACAAAAGAAAAAAAAAAAGAAAGAGAAGTAGAAGAGGATAATCTGTAATAGACTATCCTCTCTTTAATTACTTCTGATCACCTTCGTCGATAATATTTTCAATAAAAGTATAGAGGCAATCATCTGGATTCCAGTCATCGAACTTCATAATCCATTTTTGAACATGAGAAATAATCACTGGGTGTGGTGCGTGGTATCGCTCAAACCCAGCCAAAGTGAGTATTGCTGTAATCTTCAGTAAGAATGCTTCTCATGTTAAAAGTCCTTTGTGTTTAAGATGATAAAAAGATGGGATGTTAATATTTATTTATTGTTAATTCTCTATTGTATGCGACTAACTGTTACCGAAGGGACTTTAATCCCTTCGGCTTATTTAATTAGCCCTGTGGACCAGCTGCGTCAATAGCAGCGATCTTGGCATTTAAATATTTTAGAAGACGCAGAACGTCCTCATAATCCTTATCAGTCATGTTGACCTCCTAAAGATGGTTAGTCACATGTCTATAGAGAAGCTGCTACTTCTCTATAGACTCCCTAACGATTTCATATAAAACCGTTAACAAATTAGTTATATGTAATTGTATTATTCTAGTTTACAATTAGAATAGAAAAAAGAAAGGCATAAAACGGGAGAGCAGTTAGCTCTCCCAATTATGCCGTCTTACTATTTAGAACTGTTGATCACAAGGACTGGTAGGGTCTCGTTTACCATAGAGGACTTCTTCTAAGGCTAGTGCTTGAGTGTATTTAATATCTACCTGTTCTTCTACAGTGATCGTGTTATCATCATCAGTAAAGAACATTTGCACTGTATCAGGAGTCTCTTCATCACCTTCCACCAAGATACCGTTATTAACAGCTTGATAAACAGGGTGATCAATACCTACTTGATCAGGGAAGATATCTGTAAAATGCTCATCATAGCCAGCAATCTCTTGATTACGGTATTTCTTCAGGAGTGTAGGTTCACTCATGATTAGATACCGCATCTTAGATGCTGCTTGTTGAATCTTATCGATATCATCATAATACTGAATGATATCAGGTAAGAAAGCCTGTGCTAGTTTATTTAGTGCAGACTTCATTTTACTTAATACGTGGTTACCAGAGAAGTCTTCTGATAACTGTTTTACCTTAGTTAAGAAACTACTTTGAGCATTAGTAAAGCTACTAGATAATGCTTCGTTCGTTTGCTTGATTAAGTTTAAACTCCCTGGATGAGGTTGTCCATATACAGCCGCTCTGAAATCAACATCTGATCCCATGACAATCTGGACCATGTTATAACCTTTTTCCTTTATTAAATTAACTATCAACTATACAGTTCGATCATTCTAGACTGCATAGCTGGAATAACTTCCTTTTTACTGTGTAAGTAGTTAGCAATAGTTGCAAGTACTGTTTTAGGAAATGCTACACTACCAGACACTCTCCGAGGATTAGTCAGATCAAAAGCACTAAAGATAACAGAGAGTCTCTCTAGTCCTTCAGCTAACCTCTGATCCGGAATAATAGAGAAGTTAAGCTCGTCACCATCGAACCTAATGTCCGCTCTAAGCCGTTGTACATTAAGTACGCTCTCAAAGAGCCGGTACGCTAAGGCACCTGCCTATGGCTTTCCCATAGGAGCATAGATCATATCACTACCTTCAGCATTACCTGGTCAGGTACTTTCCGCTTCTTCCCCACTTGGGGTTCTACTCCGCGCTACCGGATGATCGTTGAGGATTCCCCATACCTCTCAATAATTGTGAGGGTTAGGAGCTTACCGGCTGATTGCCCAATCCAGACTTCTTTTTTACGATCACGTTTGTCGTTTCCAACTGCGTTGTCGTGAGTCAGGCTCTAAGGGGTTCCCAGCAATTCAAAAAGTTACCATTTCTTTATTTCTAAAGAAAGGGACTGTATAGCTATAAAAGCTTCGTTTATCCAGAATTGTCCACTTATGCCGTTGTGTTTTAACACGCTCTCATAAGCAGGTGTGCTAAGACACCCTCCTTACATTACTGTAAGGCTCAGATCATATCTTCTTCCTATTAGTTAGGAAGCCTCCCGTTTCGTCTTTAAGGGTTATACCCACCACTTGGCGCTACGATACTCCCTTCGTCTAGATAATATCTAGCTTATTCTCGTCTTTTAATACGAGTTACATTTATTGGTTTCTCTGATCGTTGAACGTTCTTTGTCTGAGTATTATTAAGACAAAGCTTCGCTGCTGATTGTCCTATTGTTGTAGGAGTTCCCAGTCAGTTAGAGAGGATTCAAGTACACTATTACTAGTGTAATGGCCAATAACAAAATATCTATTAATAAATATCTTATCTTTTTAGCATTGAGGGGACGAACAGTTAAGATACTAATACTTGTTGTAACATCAGTGATATCATCTTTGATCTTAGTTATATACACCTTTTGGATAGAGTTGCGATAAAGACTAGGGTTCCTATTCTTTAAGCAGGGGATACCTCGTCCATTTGGTGTCTCAGCTAATAATTCATCAAAGATCTCTCTAAGTAAAGGATGCCATTTGTTGACATGACCTTCAATAAACAGATCGATTTCATGGGGAGTAAAGCGTTTTCCAGTATTTGGATTTAACCTCTTACTTAACTTATTTATTAAGTGATACTGAAAACAAGTAACTGCTGTACTCCATGGAATATAGATATCTCTTAAGTTGTGTGGTTCAGTAATTGAGGAGATTACTGTCCTAAAACTTAACCAAGCTCTAAATCCAAAGACATGTCGTCGGAAGATACCGCCTTTTTGAGCTAAAGAAGTCTTATCAGACTCAGTGTGATATTCAGCAATTTGAGCTAATGCCTTAATCACACGCATTTCTTTTTGCTTTAAAGTGAGATTAGAGTGCTCACTATCAATTCCTACCATCAACCAAAGTGCGTCAATAATACCACTTAACTTTGGGTCCATATACGTAGCAAAGTTAGTACTCTCTACTACTAGCAAAGTTTTGTTAGGCATTGGAATATGCTTAGAGAAAATCTTATCCCTATTATTTTTGATAAAAGTTCTAAGTTCTTCGTCTAACTTTGCTGTATTAGGTCCTTTACTTAAAGAACGCATACCGAACAAGGTTTCGATAATAGTGTCGAAATGATGGTAGAAATTAATGATTCCTCTTGGGATCTCCATTCTTTCTAACTGCTCTACAGCAATAGGTTCTTTACCTGGTGCTGTATAATTATAATCCATAATCCAACGAATAACATCGAATTTACTAATCTCGAAACGACCGGCAATGATTCGATAAGCTGTAGGATTAATTAGAGCAGGGATGCCTTCTGGTGCTGCGATCCATACTAAAGGATGTAAATCCATACTGCGGTTACTGGATACTATCGTACCACATTCATTACATACACAACCTAAGTTTTTATAAGTATTAAATTCACCGCACTGACAACTCGGAATATCTTCAATAACTGTATTTGTTTTCTCAGATACGTATCGAGTATAGAAAGTTCGGTTAATTTTATCCTTATCTTCAATTGTGGAGTCTCGGAAATAGTTAATTTCCTGCGGCTTATTAATCTCAGCTAAGGCATTGCGATGCTTATTTGATAATGCTTTACTAAAATATTCATGCTCGGTGAGTCTTTGAAAATCTATGAGAATAGGTGTAGCGTGTAACTGCTCCCTATAAATCTCATCATGATTTTGAAGAACTAAGCTAATACCCATCTTTTTCCTCAAAATTTAAAAGAAGGCAGATAGAGGGAGGTTGTTCACCTCCCTCTATAATGCTTAAGTTAAAGCAATCAAACTACTTGTTACGCAGACCAACGTTGGAAGTTGGAAGGTGACATTGTACCAGCAACGCTACCACCAAAGGTATTGAGCATACCTGCACCCACACCCATTTGAATAGAGCTAGAAGTACTCACATAACCCGTACGATCTTCAGTACGAGTCTCATTAGGCAGAACCAGGTTAAGACGAATACCCAGAGCTGAGATGGAATCGAAATATGCTTTAACGAAGGCTGCGGACAGGATCACACGGAATACACGAGTCGTGTAAGTCGGAGGCGAGATCATGTACTCAGTTACGTTACGCATGTCGCGCATACGAGCTTGCATTGTGCGGTTAGTTGCTACTTGAGCATCAGACCAAACACGATAGTAATCCGGATTGTTTTCGATAAACTTATTCATCGTGGAAATAGTATCCACATGACGAGTATCTTCCAGGTTACCATCATCGTTGGTGAAATGACCTACTTCACGAACTGAATCTACGAATGCAATAGGTGCACCAGTTTGCCAGAAATCAGCAAACTTACCATTAGTTAGAACCGTCATGGTTTCAACGAGTTTAGTATATGCACGATCGTGGTCTTTATTACCCGAAGCACCGCTACCAGACAGTGCTGCTTTGAGCAGTACTGAATTATGCAGGTAGTCCTCACCACCGACTTCAATATCAAGTGCGACTTCAATATTGTCAGAGAGGATTTTCTCCAGGTAGTCACTGATCAGGGTAGGCGGGCTATTAAAGACATCCACACGCTGAGCAGCTTCTTGACCGCTCATATTGCCTTGATGGTACTTAGCCTCCAGTTGCAGAACACCAACGTCATCAGACTTACCCATCGAAGAATCAGGTGATGGGATAAAAGCTTGGTGAGTTGCTTTTGGCTGGAACAGAGCAATGGCTGGGATAAAGGACATTAGCTGCGAACCCAACGTATAAGCTTGGTGGTTACGCATCTGGGTGATGATAACGCGCTGCTTATAGGTTTTGGTCTCGACAACAGGTTGTCCAAACTGGTTTACTTTTTGAACCGTCTCCGGACCCCAAAGCAGATCACCATAAACAGACAGACTAGCAATCGTTTCTGCTTTATGGATGATATCACCTGTTTGAGGACTCATAACCTGACGAGTGCGCAGAGACACTTCCAGATCACGACGCTTCGGACGCCCCAGTACGTCACGCGGTTGAGCTTGGCCACGAGTGCGTTGCAGAACAACTTCCAGTTCTGAACCCATTACCTTTGCCAAGTTAACATCATCCCAACGAGGACCTTTACTAGAAAGTACAGCTAGGCAAGAGTTATAACCACGGGCCAGGAGTTGATAAACGTCTTTTTCACTATCCCAAGAGAAAGTGTCGTTCGTTACAACAATACCCGAAGCCGAGAAGAGATCTGTTACACCAGGATTCAAACCACGTAGGATTTCTCCTGCTTCTTTGATGACTTGGTTCAGTGCATCAGCAGGTAAGGAAAGCGTTTCGCACTGACCTTGGTTATTAGGTAGAATTTCATTACGGACGATCGCACCTTGATCACCAGCAATAACGAAGACGAAGAACGATGTACCTTTAGCTACCAGCGGATTGGTCAGGGAAAGAACCAGAGCGCTGTAAGGAAGGCGTTTATGCTCACTACGGTCTAGAATGGTTAGTTTGATCTGATTTTCACGACGCAGTTGCTCAGAGGCTTTCTTAACCTGGGCATCGAGTGCTTCTTTGGCACGGAAGAGAATTTCCGAACCAGAGTTGAACGACATCTGCATTCCTGCGCCAAAGATACCAACACCCAGTTCGTCTGGATTGTAACGCTCTTGTCCGAGTTGATCACTAGCGAGAACTTTCTCATTTGTTTCCTGACCTGCTGCAGAAGGCCGGTTAGACTCAGGCGTATTACCCCAGCGAACAGAATCTTGTTGACTCATTTTTTATTTCCTTTGTTTAATATTAAAACTTACGTAAGTTTATTGTACATTGAAGCGTTCAATCTCCCCTGTACAAGATAGTGATATGTCATCAAAATTAATTTAAAACACACTACTTGTAAAGAGGGAAGAATACAATAAACTCCTGAATATGCGTATAAGGCCATACCTTTCTTAGTTCACACTAAGAAAGTGTAGTGACTATTACGCCACTTTTACATAGTATTAGTAGTTAAGTCATATTTTTTTATTTTACTTTATTCTACAGCATAAATAGGAGTCTATTAAGACTCCTATTATTTATTATTCTAAAATAATACTAGAATTATAAGGAAAGTTCTCTTCTGGTTCTTTAATCTCTTTAGTATAAGAGATAACTTCCCATTGGAATTGTTGATTACTGACGATATATAGCTTTAGAGATTGTTTTAAGAACCTCGTTACGTTTCTATCAATAATTAAATCTAATTCTTGTGGTTGAGCAAAGAAGCTGTCTTCATCAAATGTATATCTAGTTACGCCATCAATGAATTTAATTGCTTCATCACCATTTAATATAGGTAGGATCACTGGAGCTAGATGCGGATAGCGTAGATCAACATCAGTAATCGGTAATCCTGATGTTTTAATAAAAACAGTGAACCATGTTTTTATTTTTACTGGCTCTAATATCATAACTAGTCCTTTAGTTTTGATGATATGACAATTTGGAATATATACTAGCTATGTATCAATTATTTAACTTACCCTCTTCTGTAAATTTAGGTATAATTACTAACCCTGAATGGAATCTAATTCGATCAGGCTTATTATATAACTTAAATAATGTCGTAGACTATTACAGAACGAATACTTTTACAGCACCTATTGAAACTGTACTAGTATCTATTATTAATGCATTAGGTGAAGGTAGTGAACTTTCTGATACGGATTACTATAATTGGTTAGAGAGAAATACTTTAAGCGTTTCCCAGTCTTTAGGTTTAACTTCCAGTGCAGCTCGTGGAAAGATTTTTAGAAATCAGTTCTATGGTCCTGGAGTCAATGAAATACTTATTTCTCAGAATGAGTCATTTGATTACAGAAAAGCTTTAGCTAATTGGAGAGATATAACAGCAGTTAAAGTGTTATGTCATCCTTTTAGTGATTTAAGTATTCCTATACTAAATACAAAAGTATATGGTGGAAGTGGTTATGCTGTTATTGCTATCAACATACCTAAACTTCTTATGCAGTATAGAGGATTCAGGGCTTTTGAGAAAAGAAATAGAGAAGGTAGTTTACCTACTCATGCTTTTATTCATAAATTTGTTTTACCTAATATTTGTGCTTCGCATTTAGACTACGCTTTATTTAATCGGTTCTATCGATTATACTTTAATTTAGATCAAACAAAACTAACTTATAAACATCCTTTCTATTGGACTGATTGGTCTAAGAGAGTAGATGTCATTTATCAACAAATGAAAGAAGTAATATTAACTAGACATCTCCATTTTAATCAGGTATTAAAACAAATACCTTTGGCTAAAATGGAGACAGCTTTAGATCTTAGTTATTTACCTTCTTTTTATCGATCTCGACAGGTTAACTGGGCATTAGCTATTTCTAGGTTAGAAGTATTAGAGTTATTATTAGAAAATAACTTTGTTACAAAAGGAGACTGGAATAGAAGTGCTATTAACTCTGTACAGCGACATATTGGTTTTTATACCAATGATCAAGTATTTAACCATATGCTACCTAGAGATCAGGCAGTAAAGGTTAATGATAGATTTAAACGGCTATTAGGATATTAAAGGCAGAGAAATAATGGCTATTATTAAACCACCTCTTGAAAACGATTCTGTTGTAGAAATACTAAACTATTTTAAACAAGTACTAGAAGATGATACCATCACTAGTCCTGCTGAGATTCTTAATCGTACTTTTGATCACACTCAAATAAGTAGAGTGGGTAGGGAATCCTTTTCTAAGGCTTTACGAGCTTTGTGGGGAGCTTTGGGTTACGCCGAATACTTAGGGGAGTATGATGATATTATCAGCTACCAAGAGCTTACTGAACGTCTAACTACTGGTCCTACTATTACACTCAACGACCCTGAATATATTGACAAATGGTTAAAGTTTAATGTAGATGATAAGATCATCTATACTACTAAAAACTTCTGGCGTAGTAATTCCTGGGCTGTTGTTTATAATAAAGGGTTAATTTTTGGTGCTGATAACGCAGGTCCCGACCTTATTAACGAACTCACAGGCATCACTTACCCTACTCGCCAATTACGCTTGATCGCTATTGGTGATAAAATTTATAAGATACGTTTATTAAAAGGTTTAGATGTTGGGCAAGTAGTAAATGATCCTAACCTTGCTTCTGGATATGATGTAGTTGGTACTCAGAATAGTGAGTGGAATAAAGTTTTTGCTCCTTTAGTGAATGACCCTGACTTACAGTCCTATACTGGAGAGAAAGAAGCTGATATTAGAATCAATTCTTCTCTTACTCAAGAATTTAACTCTAGTAATGATAAAATTATTGTTAGAGGACTTGGTGTTGGGAATAATCACTCTATCAGCTACTTAGATACAGGTTATGGGGTTTCCGATAATAGAAGTTACATTCTTGCTTTAGAAGAAACGGATCTAGAATTTGATGTTATTTATAAAGGTATTAAGAAGTTTAATAATCTCTCTTACTTAGATTTCAATACCTACTTTGATCTAGGTCATGCTATATACCAGCCTGAAGGAGAGATTGAGTTCCATCACTTCTTAGATAACGGTAAAGATTACTTAATTCCCAAAGCATCTCCTATAAAAATAACTTCTTTTCCTACGCTTTATGAAAAGGGGTTGGTTTATGGTCAAGATAACTTCGGGGATTCAGCATATTTTATTCCATATCCTCAGTTAAAAGCTATTCCATTGGACGGTGTTGCTTACAAAATTCGTCTGATGAAAGGATTGAATAAAGATCATAAATTATTTAAAGATAATACTAATCCTAATCAACCTCTACCTAACTCTAGTGATAATGAATTTGATAGATTCTTTTCTATTATCAACTATGATAGGAGAACTGAAAATACGTACACAGAGCCTAAATTTGCTAACTTTGATTTTACTGATCTGGACTTAGCTAATAATGCAAAAATATGGATGCAAGAAAATGGAATAATTAACACATCATTAAAATTAACCAGAGGTGGATTAGGTGATGATGGGTATTTAAAAGATTGGTTTACTAATGTACAATACCAGCCTTTGAATTCTGCTTGGAGACCTATTTTAGAACCTCTAGACTACGCTGAGTTCTTAGGAGAAGTCGATTCTAGTGAAGTCATCTCTTATAGCGAGATTTGTAACTATTTTAACGTTACGCAAGGTTCTTTAAATGATACTTCTGCCGGTTACGATAAATGGCTGAAGTTCAAACTCAATGGTAAGGAATGTTTAGTTCCTAAAGTACCTATTAGAAAAAATATTTCCTGGGGACATCTCTACGATCGCGGATTAGTCTATGGTCGTGTAGATGGAGGAGCTTTCCCTACTAGTACTGGACCTTCCTACCAATTACGTTTAATTACTATAAATGGTAAGAAGTATAAGGTAAGATTAATTCGAGGATTAGAAGCTGATAACATCACTCTTAAGTATGCGGTTGGAGCTAGATTTGAACCTGCTGGTTCAATTGCTAGTGAGTGGAATAGGTTATTCTACCCCTTAATTCCAAATCCTAATCCTGATGATGGTCTTGAAACGGTTTACTTCCAAGGCCCTTATCAAGCTAACTATACTAACGAAGATTTAGAGTTTGGTGCTTCTGACGGTACTTTTCCTAGCTTTAACTGGTGTATGGAAAAACATTTCGAAGACGATAATTATCGAATTGGGCGAGGTGAGTATGCTAATGCAAGTAGTGTTAGCAGGACAGGATGGAACCAAACTGGTGTCGTTAGAGGTTGGAGACCTATTTTAGAAGAATGTGAAGATAATGTTGAATTCAATGGTGAATTATCTAATCTAATTAGTTATGAAGATTTCTCTAATGAGTTAGGTGTTGTTGAAGGTGTGTTGACTACTAAGCCAGAAATTGATAAATGGTTAAGCTTTACTATTGATGGTAAAGAACTTCTTATCTCTAAAATAGCTATTAAAGAAAACATTAGTCTTCTGGATCTTTATAACAACGGATTAGTTTTTGGTGAGGATGACATTGGTTTCCCCACTACTGTACCAGTCGTTGCTGAGGTAAATCAGTTAAGAACAATTGTTCTTCAAGGAAAGAAGTATAAAGTAAGGTTGTTGAGTTGTACTAATCTTGAAATTCTTTCTGGAACGACTAATGACTCTAGTGAACTTCAAATTTATTATTCTGAATTAGCACGTACATTATTTCCCATTAATAGCCAATCTACCAGTCCTCTCTATTTAGGTCCTCAAATAGCAGAATATACGTCAGAAGAACTTGGGTTTGTGGGAACTGGACGTAATCATCTTGCATTAGACGTTTATTCTAGAGATAATAATAGGGGTAGAACGTATTATAGAGACACTATTATAGACTGGATTCCGTCAGCTCAAAATAAAGATCACACCTTTGGTTGGAGAGCTGTATTAGAGCGTGTAGCTGATGATGTAGAGTTCGTAGGTGAGAAAGTTTTCAGAGATGAAAATGAAGCTATTATTACTTATACTAACTTTAGCGATATGTTAGATTTTACTGCCGGTACGGCTATGGGTGGTAATAGTTGGCTAGAACTTAACATCAACGGTAAGAAGCATTTTGTCGCTAAAACTCCGCTTAGATACAATATTACTTATCAGCAACTTTATAATGCAGGATTAGTATTTGGTACTCCTGATAACGGTAAGCAAATTCCTTCTACTTCTATTCCTACTAATCAATTACGCTTAGTAGAATTAGAAGGTAAGACTTATAAAGTTAGATTGATTCAAGGTGCTGATGATAATGAGACAGGTATCTTAACAGGTTTAAGTGCAGGTAGAGATATTCCAGGTACTTATGAATCTGAATGGTCTAGGATCTTCTATTCATTAATTAGTGATGAGGTCGATGATAAGTCCTATACAGGACCTCGTTTAGATCTTTACACGAGTCGAGAACTCGGTATGGGTACTCCTGGTAGTATCGATATTCCTGATTTAATGGGTACTGCTAACTTTGTACAAGAGTTCTTAGGTGCACATAGCCTTTTACCTGATCCTACCTTATATCAGTATTTTGTTTATGCTAGAGGATATAGAGGGCCGGCTAGTATAGATAACTCACGCTATGATCTCTCATTTACTAATAGAGGCTGGAGACCTATATTAGAAGAATATGATTATTGGGATACTAACCCCTTACCTGAGGATACAGGACCTGGTCCTAGATATCTAGTAGGTGAATCTGAAGGTCCTGGACCTACTCAAATGGCGGGTTTCTTTGGTGAAGTTGCTCCTGAGGATTTTATTAACGGCGCTTCTTTAGCTAGCAGAATCGGTCTGATTACAGGTGATCTTATTAACTTAACTGAACCTTGGTTAAAATTCTATCTTGATGGTAAAATTCTGTTCATACCTAAAAAACCTATTATGTCAGACATAAGCTGGGATGAAATCAATGCTTGTGATGCAGTATTCGGTAATAAGGTCTTAGAGATCAATGGAGGTTTTTATAGGGTTAGGTTGATCAACGGTTATAATGAAGATTCAGGTATTCCGTATAAGGGCGGTCATGATAGTGAAGATACTTGGGGTACAGAATGGAATAGACTTATTTATAATGTCGTAGAAACTAATCCCTCTTATCCTAAGAATTCTCAATATGGTCCTAACTGGGTTACTTATACGGAAAATGAGTTAGGTACTAAGACCGGAGCTGGTCGCTTTACCTGGTGCATGGAGCAGACTGAATTAGACGGTGAGATTCGAAAAGCGTGTCGTGGTAATATCAATACGACTAGATTAACTTCTCAACCTGCTAGCTATAAAAATGCTAATAGAGGCTGGAGACCTGTATTAGAGAAAATCAGTTACTGGGAAGCATTTCCTTTACCTGAGGACACTGGTCCAGGTTATAAGCATCTTAAGTATCGCACTTTAAATAAAGAAGGTACAAGAGGTGCAGGTTTCTTTGGTGAAGTACAAGTTACTGACCTCATTGATGGTGCTGATCTAGCTACTCAAATGGGGTTAACTGCTGGGGTTGCTATTAACACCGATTCTAACTGGTTAAAGTTCTATTTAGATGGCAAGATTATGTATGTCGCTAAAAAGAACTTTAGAACTAATCTTTCTTGGATTGATCTTGAGAATGCTGGGCTAACAGGTAGTGGTAGAGTTGTTGAAGTTGCTGAACAGCAATATAAGTCTCGCTTATTAAGTGGTCGTAATCCTGATCCCACGGTAGTCCAAGAATCAGGTTATGATGTTTTATGCACTCACAATAGTGAATGGAATAGGCTGATGTATAACGTCGCCGATAGCTCGCCCATTTTACCTGAACGGTTTAAGCAATCTCAAATTGGTAAGAATTGGAGGAACTTTACTCCAGATGCTGATTTAGACATATTCTCTTATTCTAAAGATGGTAGAACAGGTAGTTATTCATGGTGTCGTGAAACTAATCTTACTAATGACACATTAGCTGTATTACGTGGTAGATTCGATACAACCTATATTGTACCTACAGCTACAAAGAGTAGTTCTGGTGAATCTAACCGAGGTTGGAGGCCTGCTTTAGAGAAACTCGACTTACCTAGCGATTTAGGTGTAGGTCCTACTACTTTAATTGGTCATGAGGTTGGTCCGCGTGCTGACATGATTAGTGGGTTCTTTGGCGAAGTAGAGAATGAGTTACTTATCACACCTGAAGATTTAATTGAAGAGTTAGAGTTCGTAGAAGGATTACCTAGTAATCTAGATACGTCTTGGCTTAAATTCATTTCAGATGGCAACATAATCTACACTACTAAGAAACCTATTAGTATTTCAGTTAGTAGGAATTACTTAGACTCTCTGAATTTAATCAATGGTAAAAGAATAATCCAAATAAAAGATAGGTTCTATAGAATCCGACTTTTAGGTGGAGTTTCTCCCGACTATACTACTATTTCTGGCGGTTATGATCCAGTGATGACGTATAATAGTGAGTGGAACAGACTTATCTATCCTATCACTAAAGCTAATCCTAGCTATCCTAAGTTAAGTCAAACCAGTGGGAATTGGGAGCAATATGAGCAAGTAGACCTAGGTTTAGGGGTAGGAAGTGGTTCTGGTACGATAACTAGGGATGTGTTTTACTACGCACCAACGTCTATTTACCATTTAGTCCATCGAGGTCATACTGACGTAACGTATCTTTCTTCAGCTTCTGTTAGTTTAACAGGTAATAATACTTTAGGTTGGAGACCTGTATTAGAACTTATCGATGAAAAAGATATTGAGTTAATAATTGATAAAGCTATTGAGGAGAATGATTTAGAAGTACTTAAAATATTCTCTACTCAACTTAAATATACAGTTACTCCACAAGCTTTAGCAGGCAATAATAGCGTAGTAGAAATTTCTCAAAATGATATTATTTATTTTTGGGAAGACGAAGGGATTCTTCATCAAACAGATTCTATTTATATGTCTGGTGAAGAAGGTTCGGAAAGAACCCTTTTCATTGTAAAAGCTATAAATAGAGCTGCTACGCCATCTACCCTCTATTTGAATGCTGGCTGGAGAGCTAACCTTATTAATATAGGTTTGAAAGAAGTTACTAGTTGGGGGTTTATAAAATGGAACCGTGTGAGAGTAGGCTCTAACATCCTCACAAAAGTTCCTAATTATTTACCTAGAAGTGTGACTTCTTTAGCTGGTGTTTTATCTTCATCTGTTATTCTTACAGGCGAAGAGTTACAGTTTTGGGATGTGAGTAACGTCAATACACTAATTTCTGCTTTTCAAGAATGTCGTCAATTACGCGCCAATTTAGCTAACTGGAATATAAGTAATGTAACAAGTCTTGAAAATACCTTTCATAGTACTTGGAATATGAATTTTGATTTTTCTCACTGGAATACCGGTAATGTTATAACCATGCAGAATATGCTTCATAATTCTAGAGCCATGGTAGGTACAGGTATGGAGCATTTGGATGTGAGTAAAGTTACTAATATGGATGGATTCTTAGGAGGGGGTTACTCTAAAGTATTTAACACAGACCTTTCTGGATGGTGCGTAACTCTCATTCCTAACGAACCTACTACCTTTGCATCCACTACGCCTGCTTGGGTGTTACCTAAACCTGTTTGGGGTACATGTCCTAACGGTTAATTCTTAAGTAATTATACAATAGTTATTTAGTAGGCATAAATGGGAGTCCCAAAAGGACTCCCTATTTTGCCGTCTACTTATTCAATAATAAAAGTTTCTTTTAATTCAAACGTATCCATAGCGAGCTTATTAATCTTATCATCAATAAAGTTCTGTCCTAAAGATTCTAGAATTAAGTAGAAGACTTTCGTATTATCGAGTACAATTCTACGAATATCAATACCATTCATCAATTCCTCAGGTACTCCATTATCAATAATAAACCCTTTTGGAATATAAAAGGTCTTAATAATTTCTCTTCCATACTTAACACAAAAATCTAAGAGTCGTTGTTTAAGGGCTTCGTCTTTAATACTCGCAACAAAGTTTAACCAATCTGTCTTACTTTCTATATCCATATTGATTTTCAAAGCAGGATAAGGAGGGGGATCTACTGTACCATACTTATCTTGGAAGACTTCTTGCCACATCGTGTAATGTAGGTAGTTACTCTTAGTCGGTTCTTGCTTATAAGCCTTACTATCTTTAATACGCTGTAATCTAAAGTAAGAACTTTGTCCGCTCTTAATAGCATTGACAATAGAGTGTTCGATATTAGCAATAAACTGATACTCATCTACAATAGAGATCTTCTCTCCTTTGAGTGCTTTATTACTTAACTCGACCATCTTCTCCTCTGCTGCCTTCATAATCGCTTTAGGAGCCGCAGAACTCTTTAAATGAACTCCCTTGACCTCTACCTTCCTCTTAACATAACTATTAGCCTCCTGCCTCCCTATTAAGGCATAATAATGTTTAGCTTTAGGAGTAGGAGTAAATGAATCAAACCGATATTCATTTTTCATTGCATTCTCAAACAACCGCTCTTTCCTAACGCCTAGATTAGCACTTAATAAGGCTAGACAGTGAGTAATGGACTGTGAAGCTAAAAAGATCATCGTCTCACATACTGCATTACTGATCTCAGTAAAAGCATAACTACCTGTAAACCACTTTACCCATTCTTGTACAGTAAACATTGTAGAGTCTGTATCACCCATCAATACAGAGAACCTAACTGAACTAGGTGCAAATGCAATAGAAGCTGGTACATTTCTCGTTAAAAAGAAAGTACTAAAGAAAGCTTTATGTCGATGTAGAACAGATAAGAAATTATAAAGCGTAGCAGCTACGATACCATACTCTCTAGTTCCTTTTAACTTCTTTAATTCCTTACCATTCATAAACCCACTATGAATTTGACAAGCTACAGTAATATAGTCACCCTCTACTGATTTAAAAACACTATCAGGATCAGGATGAGGTTCAGTAGCAGGTCTAATTAAATCAGTAATGAATTCCTTCATGAAGTTATCATTGAGTATACGTGTATTATACAAGTCTCCCGTATACATAAACGCAGCCCTTTCCTCAGGCCCTAGCGTCTTAACTAACTCCCAAATCCTCTCTTCTTTATCAGCTTGATTCCAATAAAGGCGAGTACATCGTAAAATAGCATCCATCACTTCTTCATGACTAGGATACTTTAATTGATACAGACTACATGTATTAGCTATTTTTTCTTTATCAATCGTACTACAAATAGATAAGATATTCCCAATCACAATCTCATCATCATAGTAGTGTCTATTACCAGCTAATACTTTCTCATTATTCATACTCCCATATCCAGCAGTCACTCGACATGTACTTGTCAAGCTAGTATGGCCAGATGGATTATAAATAATAGTACTCGTAGAACAATACCCACCACTTACCGCATTATTCGATAATTTCCTACCTGTCTGACTGTTATAATAATAAACCCTCCTCTCCTCATTCCCATCCCTATCAGCCTGGAACATCTTTTCTTTATCAATAGCTCTTAATTTCTTCTTATTATCAATAGAGCCTACCTGAATAGATTCTTTAATTAAAGGGTTCTTATACCGAGTCAAAGTAGGAGCAATAACATCCCTCTCCTTAATAGCGGTAGTCAGATACTGTAAATACCCACTCTGCACTTTAGCTCTATCACCATTATCCCCTCGGTAAGTATGAGTCAATACAGGGTCCTTTAACTCAAACTTCCCTCCTTTCCTAATTTGCTTCTCTACATAACTCTCACAGACTTCAATAGGCTTACCAGTCCTCTTATGTAAGTAATAAGCATTCTGAGTCACATAGTGCTTAACTAGATTCAGATCTCTCGTATACTCTTCTACAGGTAATACAAAAGGAGATTGAAATTTCATTATATTCTCTCAAAAGCATTTTATCTATCTATCTCATTAACCAAATAGATAAAAAAATAAAAGTTATTCTCCCTCTCTTCTATATAGGAAAGGAAAAGAGAGAATAATCAACCCCTCCTCTCTTCTTCATTTACCCACCACTTACTCTATTATCTCGCATATCGCAATAAACTCATTACTCTCAATTCGGCTATAGAGATACAAATTCCTCTTCTCTACAGGTAATCCAACATACTCTCCCCTAATCCTTAACCCACTCACCTTCTTTCCTACTTCTTCTAAGAATAGTCTACTATACTTAATTAAAGCATTTAAGTAAGACCTATTTAAAGTCAACTTACTATAAAGACTCTCATCTACAAACTTCAACACTATCTCTTCATTTACTTGAGTCCTAATAAATCGACTATTTAAACTATAATCAATTAATCCATCAATAAACCGTTCTTCTTCATAACTCTCTAATTGTAGTATACTACGAATATAAACTAGTAGTCCTTCAATCTGACTCGTTCTCTCTAGTAAGTAGCAAGTATCTTTAAATCTTTCCATGAGTAGGTTCTTTCTATTCTAAGTAGTTACTTTAAGTAGATGGTTTTCTAGTATAAGTAGTTATTCTTTTATTCTAGTAGTAGACTAGTATAGTCAATAGTAAGGCATAAATAGAGAGATACTAGTCTCTCTATAGGCTTTTTAGTCTGTTCTTATAGTGTTGTTGTATAATAGGTATAATAATGTAATATTTATTTATGTTTATAGCTTAATATCTTGCGTATGTATGTATGTTAAGAGAAGCTTCGCTTCTCTAGGATTCAAGTTGCTTCGCAAGGGGGTACGTATCTAAGTATCTTATCTCAGCTACTATCCTTACTATAACCTTATTATATCCTTTCTATACCTACAGCTTCGAACAATACTTATCTACTACCAAGTATCTCGCCAAGGCTCGGACCCGTAAAAGTGTTTTTACCAAAGAGGTACTATAAGTGGGTCAAGTCTCATAGAACTAACACTTTTACAAATGATAATAGGTATAAATAAAAATAAATATATTTACCTATTAATTTAAAAGTAATAGTAGATAGAAGAAGTTAAGTATTATAATAGATAAGAGAAATTGAAACTATAAGAATTTGAGAAAGTAGGGGTTATATAAGTAATATTAGGCGCCGCGACTTTTTTATGCAACAGCTATTATCATATTAGCACTTTTATTGAGAGTTACTACATCATTCTCCATGGATGAGTAACTAGATTGCTTTTGGATCACAATACACTCTCTAAGCCCTCTAGAGGCTCTATAAGCGCTTTTATTCTCATATTGGTATGCTAGGACCCCTAGCTTAAATATAATAGCTAGAATGCTTTATAATAGCTTACTATTAATAGCCGATAATCTAAAAACATAAATAAATAAATAGAAAAGAAGGTCATAAATAGGAGATCCTTTTGAGATCTCCTATTATGCCGTATACTTAACTAATACTACCAACATCAATAGCGCTAGGGGCCTTTAAAGAGGCTGCAAAGCGATTAAACATAGCTGAGAGGTAATTCCCTACGATCAGTTCAAAAAACCCTTTCAAATAGGTTTCCTCATGGATGATAAGATTCCTCTCTCTAGTAACAAAAAGAACCTTATCTCTTTTACTGCTAATGGTCAAAGTACGACTAATACCTTTAACAGTATATTCAACATCATCAACAGTATTAACCAACACACCCGATCCACTAAACTCAATAGCTTTTAAAAGACTTGATTTAGGTACTGAAGGAGAGTTAAACTTTAAGGAATAGAGATCTGCTTTGATTTCAGTATCATTTAAAAAATCAACATCTGAAGCATATTTAACATTATTATCTTCATCCCAGTTAATGATGTTTCATTTATATACCGTCATAGAGGTGATATATAAATGAGTTATTCTATTTTTTTACTCTTGTTATCAATACATTCCATAATTAGGTACGAAATTCTCTGTATACCTAGCAATGGTGGAGATTCTCATTTTAGCTATCCTACCTAATAAGCTAAATCCATTTTGTCCATATACCTTCAATAAAGACATAGGAATATTCAAATTAGGTGAAACTGTCCAACGTCTATCTAGTTGCTCTGAAACTCCATTTACATAGATAACCATATTGCCGCCACCAGCGGGGTTCACATAAGCTACATGCATCCAAGTATTAGGTATTCTTCTAAAAGTACTAATAGAGTTACCTGGTCTAGCCTGTGCTATAGCAAGATAAGAATCTAGTACACAAAATTGAAATGTGCTATTTGCTCCGCTCCCCCACTGACCTAACATTTGATCATAAAGCTCAGCTATTGGGTTAGTAAAATAAACCCAGAACTCCACTGTAGAACTCTCTAATGAGGTTACATTAAAAGCCGCAGAAGGAACTTCTATACCAGAACCAGAGCGTGTCGTATTAACAATCTCTATACCTGATGTACTAATCCCAGTACCTATGATATTTACATAATTAGAAGGATTAATAAGATCGATTATCTGACCATCCCGTACTGTTAAATAAAAATTAGTGAATTCATCCACTATCTCACTACCCCACCCATCAACTAAGGAGGAAGTTATTAGAAGTTCTCTACTCATGATTATATTACTTTTAAGAAAAGTGATTGATTATGTATCTATAAGATCCAATACAGGTATGATGTATAAACACTGCTACTAGTAAGAATGTTAGTAGTGCTTGTGAGTGATCTGATCTAAATACTAATAAGGGTGTTCTTACCCCCTCTCCCTTCTATAGCGTGGCGTATTTATTTTTTAGACATTACGCTTCTCTTGTAGTAATTTGAAAATCAGTAAACCCATTCTGAGACAGAGCTTCCCTCACTAAACGTACTTTAGCAGGATCACTTACTCTAAAGATAGTTACATCAATATTGAGTTCAGAGATTTTAGTAATGGTATTTTGCTTAATCCACTCTACAGCAATAAAACGACGCTTACCAACTCCTGTATCAATTTTAATATAAGTGAGTTTTCTAAAATCAGCAGGCACAGATACAGTAGAGTCAGTAATATAACCAAGAATCTGACTATGTAATACCTGAACATCTTCCTCAGAAATAGCGTCCTCGTAATCAGTAACAGATTTAACTACTACTGTTTTAAATTCAGTACCCAGGATTTGAGGAGCATAGGTGTCAAATGAATATTTTTGACCAGGTTCAAATTGATAAATCATTGTCTTTTCTTTTCCTAATAAGGGAGAGCTGAGATAAATAGATGTCGATTAGTTAGAGAACTCAAGACTAAGGAATGATAACCTGCATGAGTTCCGATCAAATGATCTAAATCTAAATATCGATACTTATCCCATATTTCAGTAGCAGCACCGCGTAAACTTTGTTTAAATAGAAAAAGATCATTCTCAGAAACTACTCCTGTTAGAAATGGACTCTTCACCATCCTACTGAAATTTAGATTATCTAAAGAATGTTCTCTTTCTGCTTGAGACGGGTAGTTTAAAGAATAAACGACAGAGTCTATAACTGTGATAATGTCCTGATGCTCTACTTTCTTTGTCTTTAAGAAATGAATGAGTGTACGGCACATAGGACCTATCTCTAGTAAAATATTTCTACTAGCTGCATTTAGTTCATGGATATTCATAACATTTAAAAGAGAGAGGTTTGTTATACACCAAGAAAAAAATAAAGTACTATGTATTTAACAACCTATTGAGAAGTTGTTAAGACATAGTACTTATTCTAATCTTTTTTATCATTCTTTAATCTTAATTAGAAAACCTCTTTCATATTCCTTATAAAATTCATAAACTAACTTACCATTTATAAAGAGATCTAAATTCTTTAACCGTTTGTAAATAGAATACAAATGACAGGTAAGTAAATTAACATATTGATTATTCATATCAGGATAGTCATCAAAGAAAGGATCAATGACTTCAACTAACTCTAGTGCTAACTCAGTTATATTAATAGATATTTCTTCCTCTTTAGTATAAACTTTAAAGAGTTCTTCTGTATCAATAATAGAATTAGTTTCAATAGGAGGAAAGCGAGTAATGCTAAGAGGGTTAGTATTGATAAGTACTTGGAGTTCAACGAGTAGTTCGATAAACTCTCTTTCTAGATCAACATACACATATTCAGGTAATCTCTTTAAAGCAGTTTGCTTTTCTAGAACCTTTAGTCCGGGTAAGATTTTTAGTTTCATTTAGAATAAGAAAATAGGTTGGGCTTTTGTATAAAGACTGGCTCTGGTATCACTAATGATAACTCTCATAACAGGTGTTGTAATATACCCAATTACTAAGAATTGTCGGATCTCATCTGAACTCATATCGTTAGCGATAGTCTTTATTTTAAACATGAGTTTCTGAAAGATAATGCCTAACTTTTCTTTTAGTGTATCGTCAGAAGTAGTGTTGAATCTACGAAACTTTAGCTCTCTATCTAATTCATTGATTGGTGTATAGAGATAAAGGTTAACTAACGCAGGGATAGTTGAGTATAACTTTAATTCACTAGCTGTTGGATAAAGTTCTTTTAATTCTTCCATCACTTCATAAACATCTAGGACACAATCAGGAATGAGTTTTGTCACAACTTTTCTTTTAATAAGTTAAATTGTCCTACATACTTTCCAGAAGTATAGACATGATCCCAATAGAAGTTATTATAAAAATTAACTTTATCTAAGAAGGTATACCCTAATAGATAATCAATCCTCTCTTTTATTAAATTACATATTTTTAAAAGATGAGGAGTTAGTAATGTGTCAAGATTATTAATAACTTCTGCTTCATAAAAGCCTTCTAAATAACCATATATGAAATCAGACATTCCTGAAGTGTTTAAACAAGACCCTTCGTTTAATACAAAAGAGACTAGTTCAAGAGCCATATAAGAAAAATGAAGCTCATATTCTAAGTCAGGACAATAAAAGAGAAAAGCTTCTTTTAACAGATTAGTAGATTCATAGACATCGAAGATAAGAACTGTTTTAAGTTCATAGTCACTAAAGTCAGTTAACTGCTCTGATAACCTATTCTTTCTAGAGACGGTAATTGACACAATAATAATCCGGACCAGCGTATTGATCAGTTTCTAATAAAGAACAATCTTTAAAGATACGAGTAATAGAGTCTATAACAATATTGCTATTAGGTAAATTTAGAACAGGGTAGAAAATATCTCGTATAGCTCGGATATTCTTTTCATGAGTTGAAGGTAAACCTAACAAACTCAATAATGTATTTTGACTCAAGTTAGTATCAGTGCTATAAGTAACAGTATTAGTTGCTTCCCATTCTTCTAGTACATAATAAGCTAACCACTCAACTTGATCTTCAATAGATAGTAATCGATACTGATTTAGTAAGATAGGGTCTTGTGGACCCATTAAGCTGAGTTTGACTAATGTTAAATCTTCTTGACCTAAGAAACGATATAGAAGAGGTAGTTCTGGAATAATTTCATAGAGCCTTCTTATACTGAATAATACACTATACAGTTGAGTATCCATTACTGGTTCCTTACCATAACACAGCACTCTCAATCCTTTCTAGAATAAGTGTATCAAACCGAAATACAGATACTCTATAATTAGATAGATTATCGATTGTGTTATTAGGATATTTGTTTAATATAAAGTCTATAATCAAATCTAGCGTATTAATAACAATTGCTTCAATAATTTCTGGATTAATCATGGACTCATTGATTTTAGCATATAACTCCTGTATAGCTAAAGAATCTATAGAAGTAGAGTCATCAGTTGCTAAAGCCGTCTTTACGAAATCAGTTAAAACCTCTCGCCTAGTAGCAAAGCCTATAATTGCCCACCAAGTAGATAGGTTAATATCCGATAAGAAGATGCTCGTAATAAAGTCTGTTAACTCTGTGGCATTTATATAAATATGTTTAGGATTGGTAATATTTAGAGAATCATTATTCTTTATGGTATTCATGAATGATAACCCGATAATCAATATCGTATTTCAGAACAACGATATTGTTGTTCATGACTGGATAAGCCATATAGACTTTATTATACTCACCATTAATGAATTCAGTTAATTTAACATCATACTCGTCAATGATCCCCCACAAAGATTCAATTAAGTTATAGCCGACATTTCCTTTCTTAGGAAAATGTTTGATATAACGCTCAACTAAAGATTCAACCGTATCTTCAGAACTACTTTTTAGAAAGTTTGTGTATGAGATAATAAGAACGTTAAACAGTTCAGTGACAAAGTTCTCTGCAATTAAACGGTAATTCCTATCAATGAGACGAATTCTATCTTGGATGACATCATCATTATAGAAATCAGGATTCATATTAGCAATCTCTGTTTCTAAGAGTGTATCCTCAGTAACAAGATTTTCTGGGATATCGATACCAACTTTATTTAAGTTCTGCTCAGCTTGAAAGCGAATCAAAGCTTGAAAGGGTTGGAGATCATAAAAGATCCAGCAAGAAGAAAGCATAGGGAAATTCCTTAAGTAACCCTTTACTTTTTCTAAATCTTCTTTAGGATCAAAAGGACAAATCCAAAATCCACCTTTAGGAGGACGCACTATAATAGTACTATGACGAGTTAGATCAATCTCTTTTCTATAAGAGTTAATTTCCTGAGGAGTGATATCTAATAAACCAGCTTCTTCTAACTCTTCAAATACACAGAGAAGATCTGGAGTACTAAAAACAATACCTGCATGAGCTTTTTGATTAGTTAAAAGACTAGCATATTGTGTTATAGTGAGTTTATTTGTTTTCATGTCTAGTAAAAAATAAATCCTCAGTAATGAAAAGGGAGTAGGTTGATACCCACTCCCTTTCACAGCTACATCAAGAGAAAGAAGAATTAAAGAACAATACCATCATCAGAAGCATTGTCATCATCACTGATCAAAGACACCATGTTAGGTCGAGACTGAGACTTCTCTTTTAAACCAGCAGATAGTTTATTCAAACTAAAGAGACTATCTACAATAATCTCATCAGAGAGAATAAAATGAAGCGGTAGTTTACTGTTATTATCTTCATCCACAACAACAGAAGAGAGTTCTTCAGGTAAGATACCACGACACTGGTAAGATGGAATGTTATTACTACCTAAACTCGTACCGGAAGTCTCTGAATGCAGTGTTGCAACAGAAACAATATTCTGATCGAAGTCCTTAGCAGTATTGCGATCACAAATCTGAAGTCCCACAATACCAGGTTGGTAATCCGTAACCTTCTGGAAGTTCAACCAGTGTTCCAAATCTTTCGTATCTAAGCGTTCATTATTCTTAGAAAAGAGAACAGCTAAGCTATTAACTGTCAAAAGTACATTGCTATCAACAACCTGACTGCTTAACCGAGAGTTATTGTATTCAGAACCGTTTTCTTCATAAGCAATAGCAATAGGTGAGTTATTCACCTTAGAGATACCAGCATAACTTTTGATAGTATCAATAGTGTTAGTGATATCCTTTAAAGTATCTCGACTACCAATTAGGATGATAATAACTTCTAATCCTTTCTTCTTTAGTTGAGCAGTGATAAAGGGAGCAAGAACGCTACCTGATCCACCACCACCAGAATGGATAAGAATGTTAATATCTTTAGGAGGATGTTTTAAAAGTAGATCGGGAATAGCTTGCTTAACAGATTCAGCGTTCTCATCACGTTTTTGCCCACTACCATCTAGAGTATCTTCACGATCACTGATATGCGTATAAGAAGGCTGGATGTGGTAGAAGCAATCCTTAGGAAGTCCTTTTGCATTAGCCAGGCTAGTATCTACATAAGTGATATCAATCTGAGCAAAGTTAAGATTATCCTTAGATTTCTCAGAGATGGTCTCTACCATTCGGCCTAGATTAATACCAGCACCACCGCAAGCATAGACACGGATGTTACCACGAGTACGTTCAATAGTATTCGACATTTTTTCAATACGTCCTTATTTAATAACCAGGTTTTAACCCAAAACCAATTAAGGCTTGATCTCGATAGAATTGCAATAGCTTCCATCGATAATCAGATTGATAGATAGTGTTGAAAGAAATAGCTCCTAATATGGATACGTATTTCTCAACAATAATGTTAGCTGTATAAATAATAAGAGAAAAGAATTGACTGATTATGTTGTCGTAGTACTCCTTATCTGGATCATCTGGCTCAGTATAAAAGTAATTACTTAACCAGTCGTGTAAGACAGATAAATCATAACATGTTCCATTGCTTAAGATGAGATCAAGTATTTCACTACTTAAGATCTTAGCATCAATGCCAAATACTGACCCTGCTTCAATAGGTACATTAATTAATCCGTTTGGCTTTCTATGCCTTTCTTCATCCTCAAAAGAAATGATTGCGTTATTAATTAGATCAAATAAATCCCTTAAGTCTAACCAGATGTATTTTTCATAAAGTTCAGGTTTAAAGCATAATGAGCTTTTTGTATTTAAGGGTAATATTTTTTGACGAGTATATGGACTCACCCAACTCATTCACATTTCCCTAAAAAAGACATATTAATAACAGATACTTATAGATGATATGTGAATGAATAAATCTTAATTATACCTAATCGCAAGGAAGCTTGACATGTCTGCTATTAACCACGCGATCAAGAAAACAACAATGAGAATTAATAAGCTCGTATTAAGCGAAGCTTTCTTAAAACCATTAACTCGGTATTGGAATGAACCTGTATCGATAGAACAACAGATCCTCACTAAAGTTATCCATGATCGTGTATTACCTGACTTAGATATCATCGGAGGCAAAGAAGTATTCGTACCTCTTATCACCGTCCCTAAAGAAGTCATTGAGCAATTTACTAGTGTGTTCAGAGTTCCTAAGACTTTAACAGACGGTAGATCAATTGTTTCTGTATTAAGTGTTAACTTCTTAGACCCTAATGCATTAAATAGTTTTGGATCAACTGCTTTTTGTGGTAGAGGAGAATTACTCCAATCTGCTAAAGCGTTATTAGATTCTAATGCGAATATCCCTCCCATTAGTTCAGCTTATGTAGAATTAGTAGCAGAGAACGTAGTGACGGTTCGTTATACGCATGTCTTACCTTCTAATACTTATTTACGATGCAGACTCGCTAATGATGAGAATTTAAATAACATTCCTATTAGAGCTTATAATAACATTGCTGAGGCAGTGTTCCTAGCAACAAAAGCATATATCTACAATACACTTATTGTAGAACTAGATCAAGGTGCAATTAGCGGCGGAGCTGAACTCGGCGCTATTAGAAATATCATTGAAGGTTTCTCAGACGCTGATGAGCTTTATGAAGAATATTTAAAAGAAACACTAATGGGTGTTCTAATGATGACGGACATGGAATCGAGTCGACGACACTATAGACTTATGTTCGGTGGTTATCGATAATAGGGTACAAATAATCAGTCTAATTGATTATTTTTTACTCAGGTATATCGATACCTCAAAAATATAAATAAACGCTCTAAACGCCTCTAATTTAATACAGGCATTTTTAAAATGAAGAAATTATGAGTAAAGTTAGGCAGAAGATAATTTTCAAAGGTCCTTTAAGCGATAGTCTTTACGCAGCCTTAACAGAATACATTAGTAAAACAGAAGTGAGTCAAGAAAGCGTTATTGATGATACAGGAATCTCTCTTGTTCAAAATGATGAAGGTTCTAAAAAATTCATTGTAAGCTCTCGTTCCTTTAACACCATTATAGTTTATGGCATTAGTGTAAAAGATGTCGATGCAGTTAAAGTAGCAGAATTTGCTAACATTTATAATCAAACTAAGAATAAAACTCAAGTACAATTGCTTTTACTTGACAATAAAGAAGTTGTTAATGTGTTTACTGAATGCATGATTATTATAGCAAAAGAATATGAATCCCCCACGTATACTTCTTTTGATCGATTAGTCAAAGATTTGATGGAGGCTAACTAATGTCTGAATTTACGATCAAGACAACTAAGCCTGAAGATGATAGAACTAGAGCTAGTGTTGTCGATTATAAGAAAACAGGTAAAAAGAACATCGTAATGAAGGGTCCGCTTTCTGAGATCATTAGTAAGACTCTACATGAGTTATTTAAATTTGATGATAGAAAGACTAACGCACCTAGTGTAGAGTCAACAGACATTCTTACACTTAGTTCTAATGGAAGACAGATTATTGTAGATAAGGCTGGAGAAGGACAAGTCTATATCTACGTAGTAGTGAAGTCCAAATCAACGACTGATGATCTTCTTAACTTTAATAAACTTATTAAGGACAAAGAGTTTAGTGATGATGTAGTCTTTATCAGTATTGTCGATAAAGAAGGATCACCTGCTAATCCATGGACACTAATTATTGAAGAGATAGCTAAGTTAAATAACTTAGCAGTGTATAATGACTTAGATTCTTTCTTTAGTAAGATCTTTGATGAAGAAAAAGAAGAACCTGATATGCTGACACAAGAGTCAGATGAAGTAGAATCTTCTCAAGAGGAAGATAGTGTTGATTCTGATGAAATGGACTTATCTGTAGAAGCTTTAGATAATTATAAACCCGTAAAGAAGAAAACTGTTAAATCAGTGAGTACTGTTAAGGATTTAAAAAAACTCAGTAAGGAAGCTAATACAGCTATCTCAGAGATTGAGGCATTAGTAGATAAAGTAAAGAAGCAAACTGTGGTATATCAAACCTGGTCTATTAATGCGGCTGAGCAATTAGCTGAAGCTAATCCTGAAGACTACGAAAAGCTCTCTCAACAGTTATCAAAAACTCGACCACAATCTCCTGCTGAATTAGTGTCTGAATATCAGTTCAATTGGCCCAATGGCGAGATTACTCGCATTACAACCAAAAATGAAAAGACTCAGGAAGAGACAGTCTTTTCAAATAGCGATATTGAGCAAGAAGAAACTGAAGTCGAAGTCACTGAACCTGATGAAGAAACTGTAAACTTAATTCAAACCTCTAGAAATAAAATTAACGAATTAATTGAAGATGTTAAACAGTTTGCAAGTAATGGTGATAAGACACCAGAGTTAGACAAAACAATAGAGGAAATTAATAAGAAGTCTAAAGAAGGATCTTTATCTAAAGAGATAAAATTCCATACACATCCGAAAGCAGTATTTAATACTACAGTTTCCTTTGCTAAAGGAGCTGTGAATGCTTTAACGGCTTGGGGTAAAGTCCTAGGACTTGTTTTATTCTCTTAATAAGACGGCATAATTGGGAGAGCTAATTGCTCTCCCGTTTTATGCCTTTATACTTCAAGATCTTTTTCTTTATAGATAGTTAGAATTTGGTCCATCTTATTGATAATAGGAAAGGAAGAACCTAACTCTTTAATAATGACTTGTGTTAGATTCTCTAAATACCTATAAATATCAGTTCGTATAATTTCTTTATAAACCACTTGAGAAGTATTATACTTTCCTAACTCTTTACCCTGAGGATCGATGACAAACATCTTAAATCTAGAAGGCTCTAAAGAAGGTGTAATCCCAATAGAGAGAACATCTGTCCTTTCATCACCTACTTTAACTAACAGTAAGTTTTCCATATTAGGATGTGTGTCGATTCTAATTAGTTCGTGTTCAAATTCCTGATTAAAGATATTGATGAACCAATTAATATCACTTTTAATCACATTAGGTATAATGTATTGACCAATAGAAAGTATATTGTAGACGATTACTAGAGATTCAGAAAGAGTGTCAGTGTGTTCTTCCTCCCCTTCTAATCGTTTTTCTATATCTTTAAATAAAAGAAATAAATCTCTATTAGCTAAGACATAGTTCTCTAGCATCATTTCTTCTTGCTGTTTAATCAAGTTATTTAACATAAGTGTTCCTTTTTTTTCTCTCATGAAGAATCATTAAGTAACATGTTATATAAGATCGGTATTTTAATTTAAACTCTATGAATAGATAAATTAGCTTTTTAAAGTTTAAGGATGATAATGGCAACGACAATTAAAGGGGTGTTTGATGAATTGTGCTCACACCTCATCTTTGACGATAATTTACTTAAAAAAGTAAATGCTTTTCGTATTGGTTTTCTTACTAGAAACGAAGAACATATTAAATTCTTCGGAGGTAATTTAACTGGAGTAGAGGTCGTTAGATTTACTCCTAGTGATGCAGATTACTGGACAGATCAAATTTTAGGTGTGAGTGAGACATTATTAACAAATGAACTGAGAAAGCTTCCTACTATTATTCCTAGTTTTAAAGTCTCTAGTGATACATTAAATAATAGCTTTATCTGGATGATGCATAAGTTCCTCACATCATCTAAGTTAAGCAAAGAAAAACAAAGAGCTGGAGCTTTCGAAGTAGCAATGGTCATGAACTATCGTTACTTAACTTCTCGCTTATGGAATCATTTCCGCTATCCTGCTGATCCAGAGGTAGCAGCAGCCACTTATGCAGCACTATCAAGAAAGTTTGCTCTAAAGCAATATGGTAACTGGACTAAAACTCTTGAAGCCAGATCTTCTGATATTATTGATCCAAGAGGTATTCATTATAAGAAGATCCTTACCATGGATGACGATATTGAAGTTCGGAAGATGATTAATGATACTCAGCTTCGTATTCGCTCTATGATTAAGAATATTGTGAATGTACACTTTAGACTCCATGCTCAAGGGGTTAAAATGACCTCTAGTGCCTCAGTCATGGAGCATGAGGGTGAGATGATTTTAAAAGATCAGGTAGGTGGGTATTCGCAATACTATCGTTATCTACTTGACATTATATCTGATAAACGTAGTTTTGTTAAGCCTATGTTAACAAACGTCATTATCAAAGCTATGAGTACGATGCCAGAGAAACAGTTCTATGTGACGTTAAATTGGTTAAGTGATAATAGTAAGAAAGCTCAGTATGAAGAAAGAATCAGTAAACTTATTACTGATATTACTATACATGCTTTTAACTACCTTTATAGTAAACGAAATACCTTCTCTAATACGAATGATATTGGTAATGCTATCTCTAGTTTAAAGGGTGCTTATAGTTCATCTAGAACAACAGATCCTTTACTAATTAGTATTCGTGAACAAACAGAAGAGCTAGTAGCAATAGCCACCAATACTCGACATAAAGGTAATATTGCTAGTGTTAGAACCGGTGTTCTTTTGTACATTGTGACACGAGCTTTGACTAAACAATACTTCTCTAAGAATTGAACTTAAATTCTATGTAGGTAGGTAAGCTAGTAAAGACCTACATCATACTTTTTCTCATAAACCTCTGATTCTAAGGCTGTTGAAATGTCAATTTGTAAACAAGCCGAGACTTTGAAGTTGATAGAGGTCGTTAAACATTTAAAAAAATGGGCTAAAGAACTACTTGGAGAGGGGAAGAGAGAGTTAGGTGAAAAAACTAAATCACCTAACTCTCTCGTTGGTAAAATAAAAGTTTTACCAAGAAATGGTAAATGGTTTATCCATTTTATTGTTAGAAAAAAGTTAGCAGTTAATGGTACTTTTAATTATAAGTTAGAAGTAACCTTTAGTGACGATATACCAAAAGCACTAATAAAACTATTTAGAACTCCTTTTTATGTAAACTCTAGTCTTTTAACATTTCCTGAAAAGCTATCGGAATTTGAAGTCGTTCTAGATCATTATCTAGATGAGGAAATTCGTTACCTCAACACGGCAATTAAATAACAGAACTGATCTAAATAGTGTTTCTGAAAGGGGGTCTTAAAAGGACTCCCTTTCTATGCCTTATTTATACTAGAAACTCTACTATATGAGTAATAACAAATTATAAGCATTACAAGACATTGTCATTTAGTAATGAGTGGCGATGTCTATGAAGGATTAAAGTTCTATGAGTATGATATTGTTTAGAGACGATTGGGATTATTGGCCCACAGCAGATATTGATACATCGACTAAGAATAAGAGTTTTATTCAAATTGCTGCTTTATGGCGAGACATGGGTATTAAGAATCATGCTTTTCCATTAGCATTGATTAATCCTAATCTAAAAGGAATAGATCCTTTTGCACCCGATCTAACAAAAGAAGAAATAGGTGCTATCAGCTATGAGTGTCGTATTAACCCTTGGTACTTCTTTAGAGAAGTAGCTCGCGCTCCAGCCCGTTCAGGCAGTGAACCTGGGTTGTTCTTAGCAAACCGTGGAAACATGTGTTTGTATTGGTGTTATTTTAATCATATCTTTATTACACTAATTCAACCACGTCAGACAGGTAAGTCTTTAAGTTTAGATGAGTTAGTTTCATTACTAGGAAATATCCTTTGTCGTAATGCTAACATTAACCTATTAACTAAAGACGATACACTGCGTCGTGAAAACGTTAAGCGATTAAAGGATATTGTTGATCTTCTACCAGGTTATTTAAACCAGATGGGTAAAAAGGGAAGTAGGAACTCAGAGAACATTACATTTTCTCAAGTAGGTAATGCTTTCCAAACCTTCCTTCCTCAATCTAGCTTAGCAGGTGCAAATAACGTGGGTCGAGGTATGACGACTGAAACCATGCTATTCGACGAAGGTCCTTTTCAGCCTAACTTTTCAATTGCGTTTCCAGCAGCTATGGCATCAGCAGGTGCTGCTCAAGATATCGCAAAAACAAAGAACGAGCCACATGGAGTTATCTGTACAACGACGTCAGGTAAGATTGATAGTCCTTCAGGATCTTTCTTCTATAATGAACTTCTTCAAACAGCAGCTCACTGGGACGATCCTTTCTTTCTCGACGCTAAGAATCATGAGGATTTAACAAATCGTATTATATCCATGTGTAGAAAGAGTCCGAGCTATACGAAAGAAGGGGCTAAGATTCCTCAGATCATTGTTCCGCGTATTAATGCCACTTTTTCTCACCGTCAATTAGGTTATACAGATGATTGGTTAAGAGAGAAAATTGCTAAAGCTTCTGGTCCAAGAGATGGTGCTGAACGAGATTATCTTAACGTATGGACAAACGGACAAGCTGATAGTCCTTTCAGCCCTGATACAACTGCTAGGATTGTTAAAAGTGAAAAGAAGGTTGTTTATAGGGATTATGATAATAAGAAGAACTTCTTATTAAACTGGTATATTCCTCAAAGAGATATTCAAACCGTGATGAATGAAAGAGACATTCTCATGGGTATGGATAGCTCTGATGCTGTAGGGGGTGATACCATGGGTATTGTCTTTACAGATTCTCGATCACTAAATACAGTAGCAGCAGCTACTTTTAACAACATGAGTTTATTTAGTTTTTCTGAATGGATCGCAGATATTCTTATAAAATATCCTCGTGTATTATGGGTTCCTGAATGTCGCAGTAGTGGTATGGCTATTATCGATCAAGTATCTGAGATTCTAATGAGTCATGGAATAGATCCCTTTAAACGTATCTTTAATAGAATCGTTCAAGAAAAAGAAGAGATGAAAGAACTCTTTGAAGAATTAAGAAAACCTATCCATGCTCGCCGCGCTAACTTCTACGACATGAATAAAGGGTTGTTTGGCTATAAGACTTCTGGTGCAGGGAACTATACAAGAGAACGACTATACGGTACAGTACTCTCTACAGCTACTCAACGCTTTGCTGAAGTTATTAATGATAAAACCTTAATCCAACAACTCATGGGTTTATCAGTGAAAAATGGTAGGATTGATCACGGTACTAATGGTCATGATGATCAGGTAATTGCTTGGTTACTCAACGTATGGTTACTACTTTTTGGTAAGAACTTATCTTTCTATGGTTTAGATCCTCTCAATATCTTCTCAGAAGAACCAAGAAGAGAAGAAGTTACACTAACACTTGCTGAAAGAACAAAACGTTATCAACAAGAAAAGAACCATAAACGGATTGCTGAACTATTAGAAAGGTTAGGTAAAGAGAAAGAAGAATTTGTTGTTTCTCAGTTAGAGAGAGAATTAAAACATCTCGATAGAAATACTGTAAAAAACGATAGAAGTATTAATAACATGCATGAGTTAATTGAGAAAGCTAGAGAACAAAGGCTGCGATCTCGCCGCACTACTGAATCTAGTTTTAAAAACTTTGATAGTGCTAATTCATTAAACAATTATCGAAATATGTACAGTAGTTCAGTGAATCTCTTTTAAGAGCATAATAGGAGATCTCAAAAGGATCTCCTATTTATGACATATAGTGAACTGCACTAGACTAAGGGTAAAGGGTTGATTTCAAAGTTATCAGTATATACAGCACTCTGGGAAAATCTTACATCATACAACCCGCCTATCAAGGAATAACCTGTACTACCATAAACTTGGAATATCTTGATATTCTCAGTTCTTCTAACCTCGTCTGTAGGTAAACGACTTAACTGAGCTTTAACTCCATTCTTATAACAAAAGAAAACATTATTATGTCTTACAAATGCTATATGCATATAAGTATTTAATTCAGGACTATAAGGGGAAATAACCCAACCAGGCGTATCTTCAAATCCAAAATAATTACCACTAACCCCACGGTAAGTAAATTGAAAGTTCCTACTAGTCCAGTTACCCACCATTTGGTGATATAGTTTAGATAAATCTGCAATTTTAACTCTCATCTCTACTGTAAAGTCTTGCATTAGAGAAGGAAAATTAGCACTTGATATTTCTAAGAAGCCTGATGTGTTACCGTTATTAATAAACCCTTCACTATCGACAGTAATATGTCCACTATTATTAATAACATGGTTATAAGAACTGACATCTTTGATTACACCATCAACTGACTGGAGATGGAATCTTACGTCAGTAGCAGGTTTTAACTTAGTAAATATGCCTGGAGGGGAGGGGGGGGGCAGAACTAATTAATAGCAGTTCCTTACTCATTACTGACCTTTTTTCTAAAGAAAAAAATAAGAGAGCATTTAGCTCTCTTATTTATGACATGTTACAGTTGTCTTACAGACCACCCACCAACAGCTAACTGTAGTTCACTATCAGCAGTACGTTTTACGAAATGTAAGAAAAGGGTTTCATTAGCGACAATTGGAAGGTTAGTCGGAATATCACTATTCCAATCATCCACACTGATTTCCATCTCTAAACCAGACCCTGTTCTAATCTTAATATAATCGGGTTCAATAGGTTTAGTTTCAGCTAAGGAATTATAAAGCGGGTTAAGTTCATAATACGCTTTTTCTAACCATTGAGCTTTTGTAGCTAAACCAGAACCAAAATTAAGCTGACGTAAGTTCTGGTTGATGAAAGTCATTTGACATTCAATATCACGTCCGTAAGGTTCAGCCTGACCCTGATCTCTTACTGTCCAGCGAGGCATGATGACTTCTGTTCCTTGACGCATTAAGGCGATATTAATAACCTGAGTATGAGTCCAGTCACCATAGACAGGGTCAACATCTTTTAATTCAATTACCCATTGAATTTGTTGGTTAACACCATAAAGGGTAGGATCAAACGCAGGGCTATTCGCACCAACACGAACGTAAGGAGTGACATCAAACCACTCTTGTCTCTCTAAACTGTATAAGAACCAACGCATAGTGTAGCCATTGACTGCGTTAATCCATACAGGGAATCCAAAGAGTTTAACAGAATACATTCCTTGGACTTGAGTTACTTTGACGCGATAGGGTTTTGTCATGGAATAATGTTGACCCACTACAGCTCCATGAACAGCCTCATTTTGATCTGATTGATAGTTTGATACCCATTCATCTGTTTGGTTAGGATAAGTTGCTACGAAACCAGAAAGACCCATCATAGAGAACTTACCACCATTAACTGGTAAGGTACGTTGTTCACCATCACTATAAAGAACTGTACCAAATAAGTTTAAAGCGTTCTTTGGTAGATTAAGAGGATAGACAATAAGATCAGGATCAGTATCTTTAATGAAGGGTGAAGTGCAGAAGATATCGACAATGTATTTCAGACTATCAGTTTGATCTCGAATCCAGGCTGTATTTTCAACAAGTAGCTGTCCTCGCTCAATGGCTGTATTCTCATTATTATAAACAATGATAGTAACAATCTCATTATCTTGTAAATCAACCTTCGTATAGAAAGGTTTAATAACTTTACAATTAGCAAAACCAGGTGCAGTAACATCCTCCAGTGGAATCTCATTACCTAAGATAGTAGAACTATTGGTGTCATACATAATTGAGATGACCTCCATAGGACTACCTGATACAGGAGAACCACGATAAGCGATAGCATAGGCAGCATCAGATCCACCCACCCATTTCCTCCTATCGACAACTGCTGAATAAGGAATAGTGGTTTTGTTGATATAAACACGATTCAACTCTGAAGCCGAACCAACGCCTACACCAAGTAGAAGTCCATTACCATCTTCTTCGGAAGCCGTGCTGATGACATAACGTTTAATTACAGGAATATAACTAACGGGATCAATCTGAAGAACAATATAGAAGATACCTTCATCTAAATTCAGAATGAGGTCATTGACTTTAGGGATATAAATAGCAGTGGATGGACTCCCTGCTCCAAAATAAATCTCACTATAGTTCCATATCTTCCATGTACTATAGGGATCTTGAACTAAAGCCCTCCCGTCAATACCAAGAGGGTTAAGAAAAGGCGTATTACTCATTGATACTCTCTTTAGAGGTTTAGTATTCTTCTAACTTTAAGAAATGAGAAAGTTGAATTAGGTTATTACAATAGAGCTTGACTACTCTATCTAAGAATCGGTAGATAAAGAGATTGACCTCTACCACATAGTCAAATACATGAGGTACACAAACTACATAAGTAGGATCTAATTGATTCTCAGGCTGAGTAGGATCAAAGATAAGATATCTTTCGTAATCACTAACAATTTCCCTCACCTCCATATCTGTATACCAACCTTGAATACGAGGATCGTTTAAAATACCAGCTCGTAAGTCATGAAGGATGATATTAATGAACGGTGAGACAACAGGATACCTTTCAAGTACAGCGTTAGGATTTCCATAATGTGGATTAGGTAAATGAATAGACATATAGTCACTCACCTTTTGATCAATCACTAAACTCTTATCCCTTAACTCATAAGCACTTTGATCCGTTAAACCTCGTGTAGGAACAATGATATCCCTAACAAAATAAGGTTGTCCATTTAAAGGATGTGGATCAGTTCCACCACCATGATCTTCAGCAAATTCTACATCTTGACGCATGTAAGTCTTACCACCGATAATAATGCGTAAGACTTTATCATCTAAGATATTGAAAACGTCATTATGGCTAATAACACCGTGGTTGACATAACCTCTATCCCCAGCTCTATTATAGTTGAGGTCAGAATCACAAAAATTAGTGAAGCGAATCGTAATATCCTGAGGACCATCTTGAGGGACTTTTAACCACTTCTTACCAATGATAACTACCTCAGGAAACTCAACCTTATAATCCACACCTTCAATTAAAGAATGTCCGTTTAGCCAAATATCTAATTCCCCCATTGGGATTTGCATATTGTGCTCTAATAACACTCCTTCTCTAAAGGACTGTTGTTTAATTGCAAAGCGAGTAGTGGCTGAAGTAGGTGTAATAGAAGTACTATACACTAAATTACGTCGATTAGAACGAACTAATGTATAGGTAGTATTTGGATTGACTAACCAAATTAAACGATTATCGTTATCAATGTGATAGTTACCAGAGTCTGTTACATCAGTCCACTCATTACTAGGAATACCATTAATAATAGGACAAGTATAGCAACGATATTCGTAAAGAGGATCAATAGCTACTTCAGGAGAACCATAATACTCATCTAGTAAACGGTCGCTATAGTTAGCAATGAGTTCTACGAATTTAGCATCATCATTTCGAATAGGCCACTGACTCGTTCCAGTATGGTGATTGTAACCTAGTAACTTACCGTCATCATCATACTCAAAACCTGTACATTGGTATTGAAGTCCATAAGGAACATCAGCCACCATAGGACCCATCTTAGGATAAAGTAAGTTAGGTGTATCACCTAACACTTTACTGATTGCGTTATAACCTAAGAGGTCTTCAGTTAATTCCCTATCCACTTCAGTGATTTTAATACCCATCGCTTTTGTATAGAAAGAAGCTTCCAAATGTGCTGCTCTCCAATACTCTAAAGTAGAATCAATCCCTACCATAGCTCTGGGAATCTTTTCATCACTGAGTTTATAGAGTTCGTGGATACGGCTATCTTCAAAAATTAACTTGTGATCAAATCCACCGTGCCTAATAAAGAGTTGGATTTCAATATCGTTTGAATTAGGCCATTCTGGATTAGCTTGAATATAACTATTGATGAGTTGAACGGGAATGCTATAATCTCGATGAGTTAAGTTTCTTAACCAATCTGAACTATTATGACTATAATACCTACCTCTATAACGATTACTAATAGGTGAATCACGTTTCATTAAGTAAACGTCAATATCATCTTTATAATCAACAATAGGTTCATCACCAGGATCACGAGGATAGTTTAAAAGGAACTTCCTTCGATTATCTAAAGTACTCTCAAATTCTTTTAGTTCACTTAACTTAAATGTAACAATTTTCTTAATAGAGCTATCGTAAACATATTCTACCTCATCACCTATTCTAGCTGTTAGTGGAGTAATGCTATTCACATAGATACCATTAACAAAGCAGAACACTGCACCATGTTGTAATCTCAAGGCTTCTACCTGGTTTTGATACGTGACAATTTCAGTAACTGTATCAATACGCTTACCAGTGATAGTAACAGCTTGTGATTGGGGATATGAGCGTGGACTTCTAAAATAGGCATTGGTATAGAACCTAAAATAGATAGGTTCATCACCATAGGGAGCGTCAATAACATCACTCTCTTCAATAGCCATAATTAAGTTGTTATCTCTCGTTACCTGATACCATGCCTTGGTTCTAGGAAGCATGATACCATCTTTCGTATAGATATCAACCAACATATTTTGCTCATTACAAGCTTGACTAATGAGGGTCCAGTTATTTCTACTGTTAGGTAAGTTAAGTAGTAAGGGATAGATTTGACCGTATTGAAATACGTGAAAGCGAGTAGACTTTTTAGGTAAAGAAACAATTCTCCAACCTGTGTTAACTGTGTTCCATTCGCCATACCGATGTGTTATTCTTTTTGGTTCAATAACAAAGGTATAATCTAAACGAGGAGAGCACCATACATTTTTTAATACATAGTCAGTTAAGTAATCGTATTTCTGCATGGTTTTAAATCTTCTTAATTAAAATGAGCTTCTACACCAGAGGCTCGTTTGAATGTTAGTGCTGCATCACTGATGCTAACTCGATTAAGAGAACGTTCAATTGCTTTCATAATAGGTGTAGATTTATAAATCCTATTATTTAGCGCTGATGTAACGATAGCTAGCCAAGTCGGAGGGTGTTCTAAAGCAACAGCAATAATCTCTCTAGCATTAACACCAAACCAAGACCCTTGAACTAATGAAAGTAATAGTCCAGGCGTGAGTTTATCTAAACGAATACTACCAATGATTTGTTTTAAAGCATTACAATAATCTTGAAGATTATTAATTGGCTCAGCATTAGCAATGAGCTGAAGTACAATATCAATAGGTGTATGAAGATTACGACTAATTAAACGGAAGATGTTATTCTTCTCTACTTCACTAAACTCAGCATCTTGGAATTGATAAGCGTAGTAGTAAGCAGTAATTACTTTTAGAGGAATACTCTCTCTAATATCTAACGACAGTCGTTTAGAGATCATATCACTAACCCAGTTAGCGTAAGCAGCCATACCAATAGGAGAGATAATCCTTAGGTTGCTAGGACGTTCAGAAATCCAACGATATTGATAACTTGCCCAATAACTAGAAAAGTCAAATTCAGGACGGTTATTAATCCTGATATCTGCTAATCCAATACCTTGAGTTGTGAAGTAACGCATATCTACAAAGACACGCTCTTCTTCATTGACATGGAGTACTCGGGGAAATAATAAAGCTGGGATCTCCTCAATCGCTTTATTTTTAATACGCATAATGGTATTAACTTTATCACTAGCTCCTAACTCACCAGTTAAAATAGCTTGTTTAATAGCTACATCTGCATTGTCTTGAGATTTCAACTTACCAATAGTTGTATCGTAAGCCGTTTTAAGTACGGTCATTTTTCTAGATCCTTACTAATAACATGTTATTACTCCACAAGGAATTTAATGGAGTTATTAAGCGAATTCAAAAGATACAAGCAGTTTAATAATCCCGGCATGTACACGCAATCTTATGCAAGGAGTATAATTCTTGCTTTTTTAAAAAATGTCATTCTTTAAAAAAATATTAACTACACTAATGTTATTTAAATAGATGAATTTCTAGATAAATCTATTGACTTAACTAATAGTTAGTGTATAACGACAATAAACAAGCAGTTATTAGAAATAATAACTTTTTTATTTGAATGTAGGAATACCTCATGAGCACTGAAATTATCAATGCTACGCCTCTGGCGCTATTACAAGGTACTAAGGACAGTTCTACCACTGTACCTGTACTGGAGCCGGAACAGCGCCCTACTCACTGCCCACTGACTGTCATCTTTGCAGAACGTGGTCCTACTACGGGTGTGTTAGCAAGCGGAGCAAGTAGGGAAGTTATCTTTGGTAGCAAAACTTTTGATGTGCGTAGTAAATACGCGCAACACCACTTAATCGTCTCGAACGCCATGCAGCGTCGTGGCAACGCTTCACAAATGTATCAGCGACTGCGTCCTGCCGATGCTCCTGATCCAGCAACTTTACGTATTTCTTTAGACGTATTAGAAACAGACATTCCGCTTTATGAACGTAATGCTGAAGACGGTAGTATTGTTTATGACTCTGTGACCAATCTACCTGTTGAAACGGGTGATACTGTACCTGGCTTTAAAGTCATGATGGTGGCAGAAGAGATTCTACCAGATCCTGTTACTAATGAAGACATGTTTGGTAAAGGTACAATCGGTAACGGTGCGCAAGTCGATGTATCTACAGGCGCTCAATCTCGTAAGTTTCCAATTCGTGACCTTCGGGTGTCGGATTTTGGTGCTTATGGTAATAACATTGGTGCTCGTATTTATGCACCTACTACTCGTAGTTCTATTCCAGTAGACCAAACTATCATTGAAGAAGCACGGGCTTACCCATATCGCTTCCAATGCTTAGAGCGTCGTGATGAATACACGCTCCCAAAAATTGTTGAAACTTTATCAGCTGAACAATATATTGATGGATGCTTTAAAGTCGATGCTTACTCACGTCGTTTAGATCAAGATATCTTCGTAGGTGATCTATTCATTCCTGCTTGGGAACGTAAAGGTGATCCTCAGTTACCAGATACCATTGGTCCTTTTGGTAACGAGTATATCTATACGAACTATATCGATACTTTAGTTAAAGATTTCTATGAAGCTGAAGTTAACTTAATGCCAGCTCTGTTCTCTGACTTCCGTAATGACGGTAGTGATGAAGAACACGTCTTTAACTTTATCGGTGGAACCACTTCTACTGGTGTACCTTATTACTCCTACCAAATCGATCGCAGTAATGCTGACGCAGTTATTCTCTCTGAGAATAGTGTTCAGTATGCTCGTGGTGGTGGTGATGGTACGATGACTGCTCAGACGTTTGATTTACTGGCTCGGGAATTCTTTAGTCAATATGGTGATCCCAACTCTCATCTGCAAGATACTGCTCGTCGCGTAGAATCTGTTCTTTATGATACAGGCTTCTCACTGGATACGAAGTATGAGATGCTTAAGTTTATCGCTCTGCGTAAGAATACGAACGTTATCCTTACGCCGTTTGATATTCAAGGACCAGTGCTGACTTCTTCTCAAGAGAACTCCTTAGCGATCTCTATTCGAACTCGCGCACTGATGTTCCCTGAATCTAACGTATTTGGAACGCCTACCTTCCGCGCTCACATCATGGGTCGAAGTGGTACGTACTTAGAAGATAAATGGCGGGGTAATTTACCACTGACTATTGAACTGGCTTCTAAGTTTGCTGCCTATATGGGTGCAGGTAATGGTTTCTGGGAAGGTACTGCTAATCCAGAGCCACCTAACCATATTGTAGATACGTTTGCTAAGATCAACGTTACCTTTACGCCTATTACTGCACGTAACAAAGATTGGGATGCAGGTCTGATGACTGTTCAATCCTACGATACTAAGCGTGTAATGATTCCTGCGTATAAGTCCGTTTATCCTAACGATACTTCTATCTTCACTAGCATGATCAATGCTTTCATTGTTGCTGAACTAGAAACTGTAGCAGAGCAAAGCTGGCGTAATCATACCGGTATTTCGAAGATGACTGACCAGCAACTCTGTGACTCTATTGATAGAGAGATTCGTGAGAATGTTGTAGGTCGATTCGATGATCGTGTCATTATTATTCCTGAGTCGACAATTACTGGTCGAGATGCACAACGTGGATTTAGCTGGAAGACGAATATCAAGCTTTACGCAGGTGTTATGAAGACTGTCGGTACGTACTCGATTGAGGGCTTCCGTATTGTAGATGCTCCTGCCGATCAAGGTGTTCGGGCTTAACTAAATAACGAGATAAACAGACTGCTCCTCTCTAATAAGGGAGGAGTGTTAACAAGGTAAGAATGAAAAATGCGTAATGATGAAGAAATTCTGAAGAACAGAGTTGGTTATGCTCGTTTAGCCTATGCACCCATGGTAAACTTAACCTTACCAGGTCAAATGGGTTATTCAAATAACCTTCCTAACTGGATTAGTAATGCTGCGCACGTTGGTCGTCCGCTCATTCCTATTCTGATGGAAGCGCCACGAGGGTTTGACTATTGTCCTGAGCCTGAGTTTCTACGTGGTACACTACGGCAGCTAGTAGAAGAACAAGCAATGCGAATTGACGGTCTTAATGCTACACTGACCGTTGAGACAGCTGAACATGCTATTGGTGGCGGTGGTCAGGTCCAGCATGAATTCACTAACGTGACGATTGCTCAGACTAACGTAACCATGTCCTGGATCGATCGATATGGGATGGCGACGAGTCGTTTCTGGCGTTATTATATCCAGATGCTGATGATGAACGAAGACTCCAAAGTGGCAGGTGTGTCTACACTCCCAGGTGGTCGTAACATCGCAGACTGGTTACCAGATAACTACACGTTCACCATGCTCTTTATTGAACCTGATCCACACTGGGCAAACGTAGTTCAAGCTTTCTTAGTAACTAACCTTTTCCCACGTAGTACTGGCGATATCTTAGGTCGTCGTGAAATTACTTCGGCAATGGAAACCCGTAACCTAGATATCGAGTTCGGTGGTATCATGCAATACGGTGTAGGTGTTGATACCTTAGCACAAGGAATTCTCCGGAATATTAATACCTTAGGTGCTAACCCAGCATTCCGTACAAGCTTTATTGATTCTATTAGCTCTGATGTACAAGCACTCCGTGAAGGCTATGCACGAGGTGTGGAGCGTGTTGGTCAACAACAACAAAATTTCTAATATAACTACTTAAGTAGAAAAAAAGAAAGGCATAAACCGGGAGAGCAATTAGCTCTCCCAATTATGCTGTATAATCATACCTTAACTTTATCCGTAGTGAATAAAGCAAGAATGCCTAATGAGCGCAACTGAGCGCTTAACTCACTTGAATTAGGGTTGGGACCTTTAAGAATTACTGCTTTGCAATTGTAAAGGGAGCAATAAGTGGCGACGTTAAAAGAAAGCTTGAGAATTTCTTGCCGCGTGTTAGCTGTGCGGAGGGTTTCATTCAATAACTCTTTTTCTTCGACATTTGCCTCAACTACGACAGTTTGTATTTGACTCACTTCTTCTGAGGTAAGGTTCAGTACCATGATTTTCCTTTGAATGAGTGGATTGGGGAAGTCTATTCACAATAGTTATATGTAATTGATTATTTCTAATCTCCAATTATTTTGTTATAGTAAAAAAAAAAGAAAGAAAGGCAAACTTAGGGAGTCCTAAAGACTCCCTAAGAATGATTACTTAAACCAACAAAGCAGATTCAGTCAAACCATAAACACTGGCTTTATCGTAGAAGTCGTCAATAGCAGTATTGATAACTTTATTGAGCGCTTCTTCATCCAAACCAGTAGTTACAGTAGAGCTAACTACAGTGTTATAGATAACACCCTCTGGGAGGGCTTTTAAACCCTCTACGTTGTTCGGAAGAGGCCCGAAGTAGTACGCGCCTGTATAACTGATGTTTTTACTCTCAGAGACGATCTTAGACTGTTCAGGACGAATGAGTACATAAAAGACAAAACGATAACCGTCCAACTCATATTGAGAGCGAGAAGTTAAACCTTCGCCCATAGGTTGCAAGCCATCAAGAAGTTCACCAGCTAACAACTTACGGTACAATTTACTAAAGACTACTTTAGACATGAAATTACTTTCCTTTTTTTGTTTTATAGATTAGAAGCCCACGCCACCAGAAGGTTTATGACGTTCTGTAGTCTCTTCAAAGTTAAGCGCTTTAGCCAAACTCATCTGAGCAGCTTCAGTTACTTCAATAGCGTCTAGACCAATTGCGGTACGAGCCGCATTAATCTCTTCACCGCGCAGTTCACGAAATTCCAATACATCATAGCAACGACCTGCACGAAGCAGAGCACGATCCACTTTAGAAGTATCAGTTAAGTTCGTGGAGATAACGAGTTTGTTATTGCGAGAGGTAATACCTTCAGCATAGTTCAAAACGTTAGACATTTGCGCGTTACCTTCATCACGACTCAGTACAAGGTCATGAGCGTCTTCAATAACGACAATACTATTGTCCTTGAAATCCTTCAACCATTCGATAAATTGAGGATTCATTGTGGTGTTATTACCATTAGCAACACCGTTTTTCTTAAAGCCCAATTCCATCATTAGTGCTTTCAAGAGAACAGACTTCCCAAGACCGACATCACCAATGAGAAGCAGGATATTAGAAGAACTCTCTTTATAACGCTTAGCGAATTCTTTAATAGAGAAGGGGGTATCGTCTTTAAGCTTCAAGAACGGATAGAAAGCATCATGGCCTACTTTAGAGACCTTTCCTTCAACCATCTCAATAGTGGAAGTAATAGGACCATCTTTAGAGAAGTTACTGAGTTCTTCAATAGTAATAACGGAAGGCTCATTATAACGCTCACTGATAGGGTTGATGACTTCATCAACCAATTCCTTATCACCTGTAGCAATGATAATGGGCGTACCATTGCTTTTACCAGCGATAAGGTAAAGACCTAAGACACCTTTTACTTTAGGATCTTCCTGGAAAGTACGGAAGGTATGATCAGATTCATAATGAATCTTATACTTATCTCGAAGGAAATCGAAGATCTCATTTGTATTAGCAGTGGTGTTACTGCTGAAATGTTTGATACGCGTAACAGTAGAGAGATTATGATCAGCTCGGATAGCCCAACACAGTTCAGAAAAGCGAGCTGAGTCGAAATCAATAAAAGGACAAATAGAAGCTAACCACTGAGGTAGGGTAAGATCTTTATTAACGGCTGCTTCTGACACACGAGATCCTCGGATGCTAGTAGGAACAAAAGCATTGCTACTTACTTCTTGATTAGAACTAGATCCGGTAAGACCAGCTACTTCTTTTGGATCAAAATGATTGTTAGATTCATTGATAGATTCAATAGGATCAATTTTGTCATATAAAATTTTAGGTGCAGTAGCGTTAAAGTTGTTAGACATTAATTTTTAGCCCTAATAGAGATAAATGAAGGGAGATTAAATGTATATTGCTAAACTATACCAGTTAGTGATATGTTTTTAATATCCATTAGAATACAGACTATTAGTGAGATGCGTTTTTAATTATTTTGTATACCTAATACTGAAGTAAAAGACATATCTTCTTTTTTTACTCCTTAGTCTAGATTATTCATTAGGCTGGTATTATAGTCCATCATAAGCAAAGATAGAAAAGTATAACCGTCTGTAACTTCTGTAAGAGTATAAGCAAACCCTTCACCAGATAGTTTCTCCCTGATAAAATCATGTACATCAGAGTAGAGAATACTTCCCCAATCAGCTTCTAATCTCTTACTTAAAATATCAGTAGGTGTTAACAAGAATTCTATTTCATTAATACCTTTATCATGGATTTCAAATTTATCCCAATAAGACTCTGTATGAAATATAAAATCATCTCTTAATTTGTAGTCTAGCAATACTATATCCTCTTTAATAAAAAGCGTTATTTTTTGTTATTCATGTCTTAAGAACATAACTGTTATTATTGGGATAAAGATAGTAGTTATAGCTGTATCACCATGACCAAAGAAGACGGTGTAGTCTTTATTGAATTGTTCACTAATAACATAATCATCTTCAACCACAGCATGATCTAAGTAAAAACTCAAGGGATTACGATGACTCAAATAGTTACTTTCTGTCATTTCTTCGTTGTCATAATTACCTTCGTCAAATCTAACTTGTCTAATTAATCCGTTATGGAGTTCTTCCGTCTTTGATGACATAAAGTCAAAAGTGCTACAAGGATTAATCTCCCAACACTTATCTAAATGGATCATTAGGTATTTACTCCATTAGTTTAATTAAATAGTTATTCTCGACACTCGCTTCAAATGTATATTGAAGAATATGGAAGTCTCTAGTCTGAGCTAGAATCATTGTTTCAGCTTTATAGACCACATACATATCTTTTTCAAAAGCAGAAGTAAGATCTGTTATTTCCATAGAAGGCATATAAAGAGAAGAGCCGTCTAGATAATTAGCTATAGGAGGTTTAGAAGGATTGCGGCGCATATGTTTTTTCGATACAATTACATCAGTATCATCAAGATCTAAATCTTCAAGTTCTTCTTTACTACATTCATGACTGTTATCAGATTCTGGTAAATGAAGGATTTCTGAATCAATATTAGGTATATCAAAAACGTCTGTTAAATCCATTTATTTAATCCGTATAAAATAAGTTCGATAAACTATGCTTTAACCCAACAGGACCTTTCTTATAAATTATGCTACTAGGATCATGACTAAATATTCTTATTGGAGACTCAGGTTCTAGGGTGAGGAAATTCGGTAACGTTATCTGCGAAAAAAATTCATAGTGTAGCACAGAGATAGGGTGTTTAAATTCTCTCTGAGAAACTCTTTCTTTTTGTAAACGAATATTAGCATCTGAACAGAGATACTTGATAAAAACATCCTTTTCGTTTTCCCTTTCTATACAAAGCATTATCTGAAATTCCCTCCCACTTCACACCCGTCATTCAATAGCAAGTGCTTAGCTGCAACGGTTTCTGTACGTATTAGGTGTGATTTACCTAATATTGATTCACCAGCATGACTAGGTATAATCATAAATTCTGTTTGAAAAAGAAAATGATGCTCTTCTACCAATATACGATGCTTAAGTCCAAAGCCTAGTTGAAATAATCTACGCTTCATCATACTGTCATTCAAAAGTTCAGCTCTAACTTCAGTATTAGATGGATTCTCCATATCTTCATTATCTTTAAAACATAATTCGTCATTTAGGAAAATATCAGAAATACCCATAACCACTCACCATAAAAGACTACCTATTGAATAAAGAAGATATGTTATATTTAAGAGATAATTATTATAGAGTACTTTCAAAGTACTTTTTATGCCAATAAATGTTAACTATATAAAGATGATGTGTTATTGAAAAAATATAGCATATTAGCCCGAGTTAATACTCGGGCTATAGATTTTACTTATTGACTGCATTTATTTTTTTCCAAGTACGTGCTCTGGTACAGGAGTGATTGAATTAGGTTCAATACAATTGATTGAAGTAATGGTTTTCTTCCCTGGAAAAATGAAAGTGGAAGTTAGTTGATAACTTAGACCTTGATTAGCACAATATCCTACAGCTCGTGTAATTTGATTTACGCTATAAGAGGGAGTGGTGAGATTAATTATAACAGCTGAAATAATAGCAATTATAAAGAGTATTACTGCTAGAGTATTAAATATATTACGCATGTCTTAAATCCTTTATCTAGAATAACAAAAGAAAAATAACCAGCATAAGAAGGAGAGCAAATGCTCTCCCTCCTTTACATTTACTTTACTTCAGTAATAAGAATTACTTCTTACCGAGCTTCTTAGCAGCCAGCTCTTTGAGTTCTGCTTTAACAGCAGCAGCTTGTCCACCTTTCAGACCTTTCAGGTTAACACCCATGGAGGTCGCACCATAAGAAACACCCGTTTCACCCGTCTTAGGATTGCGAGTCGTAACTTCACGACGGGTATCAAACCAAATCTCAGCATTACCTTGATTTAGTTTACCTGTAACCCGCTCTAAGTCTTTGTTACCTGCTAGAACTGGAATAGCTTTGCTACCACCACTGTGAGCCAGAGCAACTGCAATCTCAACGTTTGCAGAGTTAACCACTTTAGCGTCTTTGAGTTCAACACCTCGGGCTTTGAGTAGATTCTCATACAGATCGCTATTGTATTCAACAGCACCATCTTTAGAGATAGTAGAAGCTTCATCAATGATTTTCGAGAGTTCTAAGGTTTCAGGTTTGATCGACGACATGTAAATTTTCCTTATTAAGAAATACTTTATTTTTTACCACTAATTAAAAATAAGCTTGCAAGCTTAGCTCTTACACAAGAAGAAGTAAGTGAATATTTTTTTATACTACTTAACTCTCTTGTTGAGCTGAATGAAAGAGAAGTTAGCTCTATCCATTTAGTGATATGTCATCGAAATAACGTTGTTTAACACTTAAGGCAAAACTAGGGACTCTGTAAAAGGAGTCCCTAGTTTATGCGTTTTTAAAAGCGACCAGCAATTACTTCTTTGTTTTCTACTAGGAATTGAATATCCCGTTCCATTAACTTCTCGTCTCCGTATTTCAACCAATGTGCTGTTGACTCCTTAATTGAAGCTACTATAGAAGAAACGGACTGATCATCACTGACTTCTTCTTGAGCAACTTTTTGACAGACAGTAAGACATTGACGATTTTTCCAAATAGCATTAGAGAAGTCCGAACCCAACTCTAAACTCTTACTATCTTCTACGAGATCCATAAGTAGATTGAGTTTATTAATGGTTTCAGGACTTAACTTCTTCTCAGGACTCATCTGACAAGCTAGGGATGAAACGAAGACAATTCTCTTCATGCGATTAGGTAACATGATACCAGCAAAGAACTTAATCACGTTACCCAGGCAGACTTTTAAGAAATTGCTTTTTTTCATAGTGAAAGAACACTGGAAAGAGTTAATAAAAAATAAAAAGTCTACTTAGTTGTTACATGTGACCATAACATTAACCAACCCTTTCTATAAAGAAGCATTTATTTCTTTTTAGGAACAAATAAGAAATTAGAATAATAACCCGCCCAAATACCTCTAGCACCGTCGACTCGAATGATTACAGCGTATCTGAAGCTAGTTTCTGACTCAGGCCAGGTAACTAGCTCAATAGTAGGATTAAGGCCCTCTAAGCGCTTTAGAGAGTTCCTATTAGGCATATCTACACCTAAGATTAGGCGTGTTGTTAATTTATACTCATTATCTTCATATTTACAATGAGCATCAACATCTAAATTTCTATATCCTACTACGAACTCTTTCTTTAATTGAGTAAGAAGAATAGGTTCACTATTTTTTCCTTTACCTGCTTTTTCGATAGATTCGTAGAAGTAATGAGTGATATCAGTAACGACGACTTTACCAGATTTCCTCTCAACATCCTGATAGATGCTGTTTAGATAATTAAGCGCATCCATAGCTCGCCATGCTAGTCGAGGTGGTTCTAGTGCTTCAACAAACATTCTATCTGATCTTGTTGATAAGAGATAAAGATCTTGCTCTTTTGGTTTTTGAAGCATAACACGATCTTTATAAGTCGTGATTAAACTAAAGACATTAGGATTGAAGATCTTATCTAAGTTAGCAAACATTAAACAATGTCTACCAAAGTAGTCTGATTTGTTAACAGCTGTATCTCTTACTGATTCTAGTACATCAACACCCTCATCGATCTGAACAATAGCATAACTACCTTCAGTCATTCTAGTGCCAAGAAGTTCACTCTTTTTACCATGACTACCAAGAAGATAAGTTCCTGATTTAATATCATTAGGATTCGTATGGAAATAACAGCACTGAGATTGCAGGAATGGATGACGTTCTACATCAGATTTCCAATATCCTTTAGCGTCTGATATTACACATTCAAAAGCAGCTTCTCCATTTGCAGTTAAAGCCACGCCAATAGAGGCTAGTTGATCAGCAGCTTCATTACCCGGTTCACCTGAATGACCCGCCACTTTTTTAATGGAGACTTTGAATTCTGCCTCTTTAGCTTTAATGTGAGCTTGGTAGAGTCTTTCTAAAAGGTCCCAGTTCTTAACCTTCTCACCGTTAGATGTCCAGTTATTAGCTTTACCTTTTTCGATGCTGTTGTATCTATCAATCGTGTATTGAGAATCAAGATAACATGTTAGACTCAACACACCATACTGAACAGCTTTTTCTAATCCGATAGTTAAAGCTAGTAACTCTGCTCGATTATTCGAGCTGTTAGGATTTGCTGCAACGACATCAATATAAGAGACTACTTCAATTTCAGCAATTGAACGAAATTTACTCTTCTCAATTTGTTTGTAGTCAGCTTTAAGAATATACCCTTCATTAGTTAGAATATGGGTAGGATGACCATTACCTGTCTTGGATTCTTTCTGTTTGTAAAAATAACCATGAATTCCTACACCACCATGGCCTGGGTTAGGACGACATCCTCCGTCAGTCCAGATAGCTAAATCATAAGGTAGTTTAGTTTGCTCAACCGTCGCTTCCACTTCCTTTTCCTTTTCATATCGATACTCATATAGAAGAGCAAATGCATTAATTTCAATTTAGTCTTCGTATAAACCATATCTAGATTCATAGTAAGTGATAATAGATTTTAGCCTTTCAATTTCTTTTTCTGTCTTTCTTAAATCATCTTTTAAAGAAATGTAAGGTACGTTATTTAACTTACTAAAAATGCGTCTCCTCGCATCCTCTAAATAATAGCCTGTTGTATTAACTGCTATGAAAATAGATAGAGAGACAATGACGAAGAAAAAGAACCTTCTTTTATCGTACTGGAAAGACTGCCAAACAGAACCCCTGCCAATAATCATTTCTTTTATGAAAGGGAATATTTTTCTTATTAAATGAAACATCTTTTGTTATTACCTTAGTCATAGTCAATCCTATGATTTCTAATAGAAAAAATAGAATTTTAATTTCTAGATTAAAAAATACGCTGGAGTATTTATGTTTGTTATTAAAGGATTCGCACCTCACGCAGGGTTATTTGATAATAATTCCCATGCTGTTAATGAGGTAGGAGAGATTCATACTCTCTCCCTTACTTACGCTAAAGATAAAGGAGTTTATAGTAATAAACAACAGGCTCCGAACATTACCATCATCTCATTTGAATGTCAAGATGAGGGTGTTGATACTGAGATGCCTATTGCTGTTCGAGACCACATCTTAGCGGTAAGTAAATTTGTTTACGACTATACGATTAATAATCCTGGTGTACAAGTCGATCATGTTGAAATCCTAAATGAGTTAATTACTGCTTTTAGTGCTACAGCAGAGAGTTTCTCAGCGGGTGCTATTCGTACTGATGGGACTTATTATGTTCCAGAGTTCGTTAGCTGGACAATGAAAGTAACTAATGCAAATATTACTATCTGGTTCTCAGACTCTGCTTTCAGAGTACAATATCCTAATTACACTATCACTGTAGTCCCACCTATTGAAGCAAGTGGTCAATATCCTTTAGATATCTTCTTTAGACCTGGTGCTGAGGTACAAGCGCTTTTAGAAGCTATTACAATGACTGATACTGCTGCAAAGATCCAAGCAGCTAAAGAAGGTTATCCAGAAACGTATCTTCGAGTTGATTCTTTTAATTATCACGACCCTAATAACTCTTCTCGCATTATTCCAAGTGATTGGGGTATTCTTATTTATGGTATTGCTGGTAATAACATTGATTCTATTAAAGACGCTATTCAAGACCATATCTTAAGTAATTCCAACCACACGCGTGAAGAGTGGGCTGAAATCTTACCTGATATTTTCAAACGCACTGAATTTGTATACGTGCCTGTTTGGAATAAATTAGCAGTACCAGATCAGCAAGCGGTTAAAGGTATTTATAGCTCAGTGTTAGATTATAGAGAAGTTCCTACTATCATTCAAGCAAATACTGTAGGTTATCCTGTAGCACATATTAACAACTACTCGATGGTAACTGGTTGGCCTTGGAGGAGTTTAGCTGTTGTGTCTATTGGTAGTAATGAGAATAGAGACGCACAATACCGAATCAACGAGGTCTATCCTGATTGGATTGCTGTTTCATCAACAGATACTGATTTTAACCGAATGACAAAACGTACTCGGGATTGGTTTACAGTTATGCAACAAATGATCTACTTAGCTGAAGATTTCCAAGATTTTGATATTCCACCTAATGGTATCTTAAAAGTCTTTAGGAATGGTAAGCTCTACTTAACTACTTCTATTGAAAATATTAATCACTTAGTTCTTTGTAAGAAGAGCATGAGTTAAGAAAACTCTAAGGATAAGTAATGAGTGTTATTCCAGTAGTTGGAGCTAAAGGTATTTATGAACTAGAAGCTCCTTTTGATACCCAAATCGTTGCTAACGTTGTCTATGAGTGTACAGCACTTCGCAGTTTTAGTGAAATGCAGAGCTGGGGGAAAGACCCCTATACAGAAGTCTATTACCCAGTAGATCTAGATAAGACTGTTTATGAAACTGATGCTCAGAATAATGTTAGACTAGTTACATTACGATCCGATAGCGGACAGCAAATTGTTGTCCCTACTTCTTATATTAAGAATTGTCCTTTAGTAGGTGGTGTTCCGTATAATGTTATTGCTTTAGCAGTAAAGTTAGGAGCTATAGCTGATGAAATTCCGTTAGACAGTCTTATTAGTAAGATCGAAGATTTAGTTAAAGATAACATTGGTTTAGAGCCTGAGGTGAAGGTAATTAAGTTAAGTGAGACTAAGTTAGTACCACAACAAGAACATGAGTCTTTAGAACAAGCCAGACAAAACTTGATTACTTCTAACACTACATTAACTGCTGATGTAAATCAATTAGTTAATGAGAATAATTCTCTGCGAGAACAGTTAACTGTCCTGCAAGAATACATACAGGAGAATCTGTAATAATTATGTCTAAAGAAATATTAATAAGTTCTCACGAGATTGAAGAGTGGTAGTGTTAAATACTTCATCATCGATCCAATATCAAGAAGAATTTATCTGAGGATAGCTTGGTCAATAACTCAATTACTTACTAGAAATAGGTATGGAGTTGTTACTGATGGTGAGTTTATTTATTCATTAGGTGGTTATATTGGTGGGACTACAGCTAACGTAGGAATGCTTAAAATCAAACCTTATGCTTCAGATCATATTTCATCTTTAGCATTAACAAATCCATTTACCTTACCCAGTTGGAATGGTTTTGTGTTTGATAATCATTTATACGCGATAAGTGATCAAGTTATGGATGTAGTTAATCTAAGCACTAATACTAAAGTATATAAAAATATAATTATGCCCAGAAACCCTGTATTAAGAGTTCTGCATAAAAATTACATATATAGTATTTTACCCCGCGTAGATTTAACTAAGCCTGATAGAATTAAATTAATATCTAAGTATAATTTATTAGATGAAACAATTGAGTATATTGAGCTAGATGAGGAATGGGAGTTTAATGATGCTGGCGGTGGTGTATGGGGAAGAGGATGTTCGTTAGGTGATGATATTTATTTCATAGCTGGTAATAGTACTATTGGTGCTTCTTTCTATAAGTATAATGATGTTACAAATAAAGTAACTGAAATACCTGTTCCTGATCCTTTTAATATGTGGTTATCGTCTACTAGTTGCTTTCCTTGTGTATTAAACGGAAAGATATACTTCTATAGTTTCATAGTAATAGGTGATGTACCAGAAGCTAGGATTTGGGAATACACACCTGAAGAATAAAAAAATGAAGGATACACTCAAGGAAATCAACATCTCTTATTCCTTTGTTTTAGTTAGTATTCTCTTTAGTACAGCATAAATGGGAGGTTTTCTAACCTCCCATTTATGCCTTATACATCTAAAGCATTATAAGGGTAAGACCTACCTTCACCCCAAATAATTCTTACACCACCAGAAGACTGACCATTCACATTACCAGAGGTAGTATTATAAATAACAGCAGCACCACCACCATATCTACCACCACCTCTAGGAGGAGCGTTACGTAGTGCAGTGGAAGTATTATTCACATTAGGAGGGTAAGGAGAGCCTACAGGAACTCCATTAGATCCAGGTACGCGTGATCCCAGTAAGGTTACACCAAATCCACCAGAACATGTGTTGAATGAAGCATTATAGTTACCTCCACTACCACCATCAAAACTAGTGGTCTGAGTAGTGTTATGTCCACCACCATTTCCGCCGTTACTAGTATACCCCCCAGCTCCACCACCTCCTAAACGCTGGACTGTACTGCCTGTATTATTCGCGCCGAGACCACCATTTCCACCACCAGTATGTATAACAGAGAGGCTTTTACCACCTAAACCGCCCGTTCTACTAGCAGCACTGCATTGAGCATAGCATAACCATTCAGCATCTCTACGAATACCTACATGTTCGGCATTGAAGTCAATAGTCAATGTTTCGCCAGGAGTCACTGGAATATCATTACGATAGGATAATCCTCCACCACCTCCGGCGGCAGTCCTGCCACTCGTATGTCCCGGTCCATAACCACCCCTACCCACTGTGACAGCACAAATAGAATAAACGCCTTGAGGAACAACAAAGGGGAATAAACCATTAGGACCGTAGTAAGAGTTGACAATATTTACTCCCCAAAGAACCTGTCCAGGAGGTGCTACCCCCTCCCCTCCACCTACTCCTATCAATAAATCTTTACTCATTTTCTATCTCGTTTTAAATTTCTTCTAACACAGGCCGCCAACCCAATTCATAGTTCCTAGAAGAAGTAAATGTACCACTACCAATAGGACTTGGTGATGAAGGAGGAATGGTTACAGCACCAGCAGTATACTGAATACCATGTTGAATAGCACCTTCTTCAAATTCTGCCCAGTATTCAGATTCACTAATAGTCCACTTCCATTGAGCACCATCAGCCCCACGAGCCGTACCATCCTGAAGAAGACTGGCTAAAGGATAGCCGTAGTTCCATAATAAGCGGGAACTATACATAGTACCTGTACCAGGAACAAAGTTTTGAATATGACCTGGTCTGAGATACCCACCACCATGACCACCCCAACTCTGATAATTTCGAATGAAATCAAAGGTACGAGTAGAGTTAAATGGCCATTCAGGAGCATACCCACCTTTACTAATTACTTGAGCTAATTCAGTATGTCTTACAAACTCACTTTGCTCAAACTGTGCTAACTTAACACCGGAATAACCTAATAGTGTCTCTCTCGATAAAGGTGGGAATAAAGAAACCCATTCAGAAGCAGTTAGTAATCGAATACGATAATTAACTCCTCTGACAGTAACTGTTCTATTGCCTGTAACGAGGTTAGCTGCGTTTAATTGAGATAGTGTAACATTTCGTCTAACGTTTTTCTTAGCTACATATAACTCTTTATTATTTAACGTTACTTTTAACCAACCGCTATCTTTATTATTAATTAGTGTACCAGAGTTAAAGCCAACTAAAGATGAGATACCAGAGTAAGAGATAACATTGTTCTCATTATGCTCGCCACGATACATTAATCCAGCTGAATTACCCCAAGCAAATGTGTCATTCCTACGTCTTAATCTCACCTCCATCCTCACCCAATAGTGAGGAGAGCCGTCGTAAGTATAACCAGGAAAGAATACACCACTAGCTGGGAGATCTTTACCTGCGTAGACTACCATCTCTCCGCCTAAGCCACCAGTACCATCCATGTTCTCAATATAGTTCTGTCCATGATAGGCAGTGAACTGACCTGTAACAGGGTTAAGAATGGAGATACCAGGTCTTACAATGTGGTCAGTAAAGCTATAGAAGTTGATATAAAGATAATCATCAGGACCAATACAAACAACGTTAGCATCTTCTAAACCGTATAACGCTAATTGACCTTGGGTAACGTCAGGTGTTTTAAAGATTAGATTTTCAGTAGATGTAAAGGGAGCAGGATAATCTGTCAAGAAAGGGAAAATAGGAAATCTTAAACCTCTCCAAACATAGTTGATAGGGTTAAGTCTACCTAAACCACCAGAGTTGGTATTTCGTGCAATATAAGTAGCCCATTTACCTGTTCTATTACAAATAGCTACATCAGCTGCACTACCGTAGAAATTACTAATACTAATACGCCCAGAGGTAGGGATATTTGTCTCTACACCAAATGGATATCCTTTAGCATTAGCATCAACATAAGGACCGTTTGCATAAAACCAACTAAGTCTAGGGTTCCCAAATGTTGCGCCCCATTCGTCCCTGATGTCTCCAATTGAAAGAGGAGTTAAGGGATCATCAGTCCAATCAGGCAAACTCATTTATATTTTCCTTTATTTACATTTAAAACAGTATAAATTAGGGACTTGTAAAAAGTCCCTAATTTAGATAAAGTACATACTTAAAAATGTATTATAACATTGATTCCAAACGCAATACTTTTAACTCTAATTCCTTAACGGCTTCAATAAGTACTGGAACAATTTTTCCATAGGCTACAGTCTTATAAGTCTGACCATCATACTCAACAGACTCTTTAACTGCTTCAGGAAGAACAGCCTCTACTTCATCAGCCATAACACCTAGATCACTCGTACCAGCTTTATTTCTTACATGAGGTAAGTCTTTCCATATGAAATACTTTCCACTTAATTTTCTATTAATATCTAGAGCATTAAGAATAGGTTTCACATTTTCTTTTAAACGAGGATCAGAGTAAGCTGTAACATCACCTGATGCGACAACATCACCGTTGTTTAACGAATAGAAAGACCAAGGCGATCTTGTACCACCACCCCAACCAAAAACACCCGTATTATTAAGACCCATCTTAACAATGTTAGTACCAGCTCGGAAAGAGAAACCAGCAACCTCAGCATCTCCTGTAGCTGTTGTGCCAGCATCGAAAAGGATGGCTCCTAATGTTGTTGGACTGGAATCCATCTGAACACGAGTTGCAGCATTAGGTGTGTTAGTAATCCTGCCAGTCATGGAACCACCTGCTAAAGGCAGGTAAGAATTACTTAAATTAGAGACCATGGTATCGATCTCTGATTTAGTATAAGCGCCTACCTGAGCAGCAGTTACGTTGTGAGGGTTACTGGTATTACTCGTGTGAGTTGTTAATGGTGTAACTGCTCTAGTATTAATAGCATTTAACAGACCAGCAGGTGTTACATACAGGTTACTTGCTGTTCCTGTGTTAGCCTCTGCTGGTGTAGCCGTGCCGTAGTTATTCACATTACCAAGACCCACTTGTGCTTTTGTTACACTATGTGGATTATTAGTATTAGTAAGGTGAGTAGCAAAACCAGAAGGCACACGATTATCAATTGCGGCGCGTAGACCTGCTGGAGTTACAAAGAGGTTAGTAGCTGTCCCAGTCACAGCTTGACTAGATGAAGCTGTGCCATAGTTATCAACTAATCCTAATCCCACTTGTGCTTTTGTCACTTGGTGAGGGTTATTGATATTAGTGACGTGATCCACCATACCAGCTGGAACTCTACTATCAATCGTTGCCTTCAAACTCGCTGGAGTAATGAATAAGTTAGTAGCTGTACCTGCCACTGCCTGACTATTGTTTGCTGTAGCAAAGTTATCTACGTTACCTAACCCTACTTGAGGCTTCGTCACAACATGAGGGTTGTCCCTTCGTGCGATAAAGGCATTAAGCGGCGTAACCGCCCTAGTGTTAATAGCATTAAGTACACCAGCAGGTGTTACATACAGGTTACTTGCTGTACCTGTATTGGTTTCTGCTGGTGTGGCTGTACTGTAATTATTAACACTACCTAATCCTACTTGTGCTTTGGTTACGTTATGCGGATTGCTAGTATTACTAATGTGAGTGTTTAAAGGTGTAACTGCTCTATTAGTAATAGCTAAAGTTACACCCTCAGGCGTGACAAATAGGTTAGTAGCTGTACCTGTTGATGTTTGGGCGGGTGTAGCAGTACTAAAGTTACTCACATTACCTAACCCTACTTGAGCTTTAGTTACACTGTGAGGGTTATTGGTGTTATTAATGTGATTACTAACCAAATCATCAAAAGAGGTGATTTGACTATCAATATAATCTAAAATTTGATCATGAGAAGCCCTATCACCCATCAGAATAGCGTCACGGATATTGTAAAGCGCTTGTACTGTATATTCCCAACCAAAAGTATCACCTACGTCATGTAAGTGAGGTGCTGGTGTGAATTCATCTGGCTTACCAATAATGTTAGGCCAATCTACAGGACGATTATCGAGTTCTAGATCCTCGATCATCTTTACAATAGCATACGTGTTAAAGCTATACTCACCACCCACTACTTGATAATCAATCTCTACAGAGTTAGATACATCAGGATTAGTAATTAAGATTAGAGCATAGATCTCTTTAGCTAAATCTAAGGAAGCCACCGTGTAGAGTTCTGAAGGCTCCCAGTCCACTCCCATTACTAACTCTTGTTGAGTCAAACTATCTCTAACAAGAAGGTTATCTAAGAAGAAAGGACCACAGTGTGGTGAAATGGGTCGAATACGTCGATTAGATAATTCATGGATTTCACCGACCACTCTGTTATCTGGACTGATACCAGTCCTATCTAAATCATACCTTACGATAATCGGATTAGACATTGTTTATTATACCTTTATTTAATACCTGTAATTCGGTAGTTCAGAGTTTCGGTTGAAACGTTAGTAACAGTAATGTTAGTTGAGCGTCTAATAATAGTGAGTTTAGAAATAGCATCAAAATAATCATCAGGATCAGCAACTGTAGATACCATAGCTTGAATAACACTGTCCCAATCAAATTCAGTTATCTCAATAAAATCTGAAGGATTAAGTGTGCCTGTGACTAATTCTCTTTCTACGCCTACACCAGGAACGCCTTGCTCACCATCTTCACCAGCAACTCCCTGAGGACCAATAAAGCTCTGAATAATATCAGGATCTTCACTTGCTGCAAAAGCACCAGATGGTAAGGTAGGTACGATGGGATATGTATCACGATCAATCTTACCACTGTTCTCACCAGCTAAACGAGTAACACGAATAGATCTATCAGCTAACCCTGTATATTCTAAGTGCAGGTACAGATATACTTTATTAAAAGTGGTTTCATCAATGATTTCAGCATCACTACTAAAAGCATAATAAACACCTTTAACAATATCACTACCATTATTACCATACCAGCGAATAACAGAGCCTTTTTGATAAATATAGTAACTCGTTACCAATTTCTCTTCTGCTTTAGTGCTAAATAAATCAAAACGATATAGAGCAGCTCGCACATTAGTAGAGGAAACTGGATCAATGAAACCTACATCCAAAGGAATATAGTATTCAACAGGTGTAGAAGCATTACCTACAGGAGCTAAGATAGTATCATAAACTGGTGTCTTATTCTGTTTAATGATGTAATCAGCATATTCTGTAACTGTATAACCATCAAAACGGGTTGTATCGTCAGCTTCTCCAGATCCAATCTCAGCCTTGATTTCAGTAAGTGTTTTACCTTCTAATTTATTACTGTTATCGACAGTCATAGCAGCGACATCAGTAAAGATTTCAGCTAAAGTCTTACCTTCTAACTTACTACTGTCAGCAGCAGTTGCAGTAGTATTTAACTTAGATTGAAGAAGTGTATTAACCTGTCCTTGATCGTAAGCACCAATCTGAGCAGCTGTTACACTGTGGGGGTTATTAGTGTCACTAAGGTGATTATTTAAGGGAGTAACAGCTCTAGTATTAATAGCGCTAGTTAATCCTTCAGGTGTTACATATAAGTTATTTGCTGTACCTGTACTAGCTTCAGCAGGGGTAGCTGTACCATAGTTGTTAACACTGCCTAATCCTACTTGCGTCTTAGTCACACTGTGAGGATTATTAGTATTAGCTACGTGAGCATTAAGAGGATCTTCAGCTAAATTCTTAACTAAAGTAAATACTCCTAAAGGCGTAGTAAATAAATTCTCTGAAGTCCCTTCAAGTGTTTCTGCCACTGAAGCAGTACCAAAGTTACTTACATTACCTAAGCCTACTTGTCCTTTAGTGACTTGGTGAGGATTATTAATAGCACTAACGTGGTTGGTCAATGAAGTACCAACTAAATTCTCAATAAGTGCAGAAGCTCCCTCAGGTGTGACAAATAAGTTATTTGCAGCACCTAAAACAGTTTCTTGGACAGTAGCAGTACTATAGTTATCTACGTTACCTAAACCCACTTGCGTCTTAGTGACTTGGTGGGGGTTATTCATATCAGCAACGTGATCAGAAATCTCACCACCACCACCACCTGTTCCTGCTGCTACGAGCGCAGCTTTCAATCCAGCAGGTGTTACGTAAAGATCGGTTGCTACACCATCAATTGTCTGACTATTGTTTGCAGTACCGTAGTTATTCACATTACCCAGACCCACTTGGGCTTTATTGACCTGGTGAGGGTTAGATTGATCGTTAATATGATCAGCTAACGGAATAGCAACGAGTTCATCAATTGCACCTCGTACACCAGCAGGTGTGGTATATAAACTAGAACTAGAACCAATAGTGGTTTCGGTAATAGTGGCGGTAGCAAAGTTATTAACATTACCAAGTCCCACTTGTCCCTTAGTCACATTGTGGGGATTTGATAAGTTATTAGTGTGAGTCGTTAATGGCGTAATAGCGAGTTGTGTAATAGCCGCTCTAACACCAGAAGGAACGACGTATAAATTAGTAGCTGTACCTGTTACGGTCTGAGCATCTGTTGCGATGTTATAGTTATTAACATTACCTAGACCGACTTGAGCTTTAGTTACGTTGTGAGGGTTGTTATGGTTATTGATGTGGTCATCAATACTACCTTCACCACTAGCACGAATAGCATCTTGAATGCTATCTAACGCTTCTTTAACATCGCTCATACCCACCATGTCATAGATATTCCATGGATGGTCGATAGGCGGGAAATAAACAGGTAAGTCGTTGACTTGCTCCCAAGTTGTGATTAGTGGATTATGAGTTCGATCAGCTAAAATCTCAGCGATCTTATTCTCGTCAATATTCCACATACCGCCGATAGTTTGGTAGTTATCAATAATAATGATACCAGTGAGCGTTTTATCTAGAATATAGATAGAACCATATAAACTCTTACCAACACTACGACTAGCGGATTGAAACTGGTGACCTAAATAGTAATCGATACCAAATGTTAATGGACGAATATTACCACTTAAATCTCGATAACGCAAGACAAGTCCCGTCTCATAGAACGGAGCATATCTCGGAATAATTAATTGGTAATCCCTATAATTCGATGCCGTTAAGGGATGTTGCTCATTAGTAACTCTATTACTAACAGCAGTCCCTGTTGGATCAAAGGGATAGGTTGGTACGATAGGACTTGTAGCCATGAGGAAAAACTCCGAGGCAGTTATTTATTTTAAATAAAAAAATATGTCGTTCAGGACTATATCATTAAGTTTGCCCTATTATCTTCTTAATCGTAATCCATTGAGTACTAATACTAGTGATTAGGGAAGAGATTCTAAATATGTATACTTTAATAACTACTTTCGTAAAAAGTAAAGAACCCTTTAGTCAATGGGAAGAGATTGATAGTAGTAATATTCGTTGTATTGATCTATTTAACCAATATAGAGAAGTTGTGTTTGTTCTACAGCATCCTATCTTACCAGAGACACTATCTCTGGACGCTGAAGAAATACGCACAGAGTTAAGTGGTACAGAACAAACTGTAGCTGAGATGTTAGTACTTAATGGTAATAACACCTTACCTACACAACACATCATCCCAGAATTAAAGCAACACTTTGTAAAATACCAAGATGCTTTTAGAGCTGGGTATAAGGTATGGTTGACAGATGGTTCATCTAGTATTGATGATCAAGGTAAAGATGGTAAAACAGGTATTAAGTTAACTAGAGAAGATACAGACTTCGAACATTTCTATAAACATATCTTAGTTAGTATCAATGGTTATATCCATGCGACAGACTATGATGTGAATGGTGCTTATGTTAGAGATTGTGTAAAGTCTTTAGATATTGCACAAGTTAATCATGTTGGATTGATTAGTTTTGAGAATTTAGGTGAACTACACTTCGAGCCTATTACTGAAGATAAACTCTTTAAACTCTCTGATAACAGACCTATGAAAGATGGGTTTGGTATTAAGATAGATAGCGAATGTGAAGATTGTACAGTTCTATTAGTTATTGGTGGTTATCTACATACCTACCAAGATGGACTATTTATTAGAACAGGTGTAAACTTACTTAATGTTGACTTCTCTTCATTTAACTTTCTTGATCGTTATTTAGATTCAAGACGTTTCTTAGATTTGACTCAATTAGGTTTAAGTCAATCTCCTATTAATCCTTACTTTGTAAGTAAAGAAGAACTCTATTCAGATGAAGTTATTACAAAGTACTTAACTATGTCTCAATCCTTTATTGTGTTATTAAAGGCTAAAGATGTTATTAAGGAAAAAGTCTTTGTCTTTAGAAATGGTAAGGGACTTCTTTCTTATGGTAGTGGAATAAAACCTGATTATCCTTTATTCATGGCTAGAGGAGTTATTGGTAATTATTGGAGTAAGACAGAGTTTGGTGGATTATGGTCATTAAGTGTACAAGAAAATAGAGACGATCATTATCTATACAGAACAACTAATGAAGATGAATTAGATAATATTGATGATGCTAGAACTGGAGCTTTTCCGTATTGGCCTTTTAGATCAGCATCTGCTTATTTAGCTAAGATATCTACAACAACTATTTGGTAATGAAATAACATGAGTAGAGAATTCTTAATAACCACCTCATCTAACAAGATGGAGGGGGGTGGCGTCAAGCTACTGAGATGCAAAGCAGTCCTGACTCAATATGTACAGGTACTTCTATAACACTCTCATGGAGTAAAGGTGAATATTTAGTGATGCGAGGAGGGTATAGGGGTTATGGCATAGATCCCCCTAGATACGTATCAATTTATCACATCCCATCAAATAACTGGAGTTTCTTTAACGACCCTGAAGGAACAGGTAAAGCACTCAGTGGTTCTAGGCTAATAACAGATGACGATTCAACATTAACATACCCCAGAGTCTATACCCCTAATACTTACTATGAAATCGATTTAAATACAGCACAACTGACAACCAGACAAATAGTTGGTTTAGGAGACTTTTCTTATGTTCCTGGTGTGCAATTTGGAAATATTTTATATCTCTTTAACAGCGCATTAAAAAGAATAGCTAAGTTAAATCTAGATACGTTTAGTCTTACCTTTACTACATTAACAGAATGGCCTTATTTTTTTCAACCTTCTGTAAATGCTAGGTTAGGTAATGATTTTTATCTCTTAGGAACGGGAGCCTCTGCTTCTACTAGGGAAGGTTATCTATTTAATCATCTAACTGAAACTTTTACGGCTATTAATTTTACTAATGCGATTAATCAAAATAATTGCGGTTACGTTCAAGTCGGTAAGAACTTATATTTGTTTGATAGTAACTTCACTAAATTAGATTTAACTACTTTAACTTTCACAGATATAACATTAAGAAATGATGCAGTACATCCTCACCTTAATGGTAAACCACTAAGTTCTCCATTATTATTTCACTATAATAATAAAATATACACATATGGCGGCAGTACATCATCTCCAATCGCCTATCAAAATAAATGGTTTGAGTATACACCGCCAGAAGGTATTGATTTAGCTACGTGGTAATGGAAAGACAGCATAAATAGGAGATCCTTAAGAAGATCTCCTATTTTATTTATATAAGTGATATTTAACATGAGTAAAGAACTATTAATAAAAACAGTAGATGGAGGGGATAGGATAAAAGTCCCTTACATGTATCATGGTCAAGTTGGTGGTTTAATGACTAACGCTAGCTTAGTCAATCATTTTGGTTTAAGTGGTGGAACTAGTTTAAATAGTAGTAGTTGGTTATCTTTTACTTTAGATGATAAGCAATTATATATACCCAGTTCTAACGTTTATCAATCTGTAACTTGGAACGCGTTAAATAGCAGAGGTCTCATCCATGGAGTAGAGATAGAGATAGCTGGTGTAAAATATATTTGCAGGGCTATTAGAGTAAGTGATGAAACCCATAGCCTACCTAGTTATGTAAATGCAATGAAGTTAGAACCTAACCATAGTGAATTTTGCAGATTATTTTTACCAATTTTATCAGCTTCCGTATATAATGGTTGGGGGTATACTTATACAGGACCAAAATACGCTAATCTAGCAGCCAATAGTGTAAATGCTAGAGAGCAATCTTTTTGGTGTAGAGAAGTAAACGCTAATAACGAGAATCAAGCTTTTATTATAGGTTATGGCTGGAGCACCCCAAGTATTACGGATATTAGACCTTATGACAAAGCAAGTGCTACTAATGTCATTAATAGTGGTGGTGCTTATACATTATACCGATGTTGGAGACCAGTTTTTGAACGCGTTGATTAGAAAACCAATGTATTAGGAAGTCAATAAGACTCTCTATTACGACACCATACATCTAAAGCATCGTAAGGGAAAAGACCATCCTTTTTACTTAAGCGTTAATTCTAGTTAAGATATAAAAAAAAGACGTCATAAATAGGAGTCATTTAAGACTCCCATTTATGCTGTTAAATTACCAATTATGGAAAGCGGGTGGTTTCTCTACATTATTCCAACCTAAGCTAGTAAATAACTCATCAGTTGTTAAAAATACAGATTCTTCAGAATAAGTAAGATCTTTATTTTCACTTACTTTCCTTAAGAAACTTCTAGAGTATTTTCGATTGATCAGGTTATCTACTGTATCAGCTCTTAAAATCTCTTGCTTTTTAGGTAGGATAATATCGTTATTTTCTAGAGAAGGACTGTAATATTTATCTGCTACTTTAATTCCAGGTTCAGATACATAATCCCAAGTCACAATCTCTCGCATCTTACGAGTAACAGCTCCGCCAAAGGAGCGGTCTACATCAGAGAAACAACGAATAGAGAAAGCCACGTTCTCATAAGGATTATTAAACGCTTTCTCTAGGATATGACCCAATTCACCACTAGGAGCGACTTCACCCATAATAGCAATGACAGTCCTACCCATATCGTCTTTTACATTAGTGTGATCTAACCAGACACGACGAATATGTAAACAGATACGAGGTTCAATGACCTGACGAATACGAATAGAGAATTGTTCCTCAGACATACCAGGAGTAGGAATAGGATGACCTAACTCTCCTCGTAATGCTTCGCCTTCTACTTTCCTCATGAAGATAGAACTATTCTTAAATAGATCTTCAGCACCTTCTAAAGCGTAGTATTCACCTTTACGACTAAATACATTTAAAGCACCGAGTACGACTTTTCTATAGCCGTACTCATCCATTGCTGGAATAATGCCTTTCTTATTTAGCCCTCTCATAGCTGTGCATTCAAACACAATCGAATTAAGCATGTTTATTTTTTTCTCTTAGTTAAAGTCTTAGGATTTTCTCACCACGCTCGATTCGATCAGTAGGGTCATTAATAGCACTAATAACACCTTCCTCAAAATAACTACCTGATATTTTAGCTACGGTGTTAGTAGCTGAGTACTGAACGCTTCGTAACGGTGCCCAAGAAGGAGGTCTAGAAATTAGTTCTGCTTTATTACTAAAGCCTTGTCGATATTGTAATGATTTATTATCAGGATCTCGCGCTAATGTAGAGATAATAACTTCATAAAGTACTCGGTTATCGCCTACAGAAGAGCCTGTGAATTCTCGCATTTTAGAAAATACTTTAGCAGCATCTTCATAAGTCATCCACCAAGGGAATAACCCTTTAGAGAGAATCTCGTTAAAGACAGCGTAACCAATAGCTTCGTTTTTTACAACGTTATCATTAGCAATAACTGCATCACCTTTATCATAGATCATGACAATATATTCCATATCATCAATATCTACACGGGTGATTTGACTAGGTTCAGTTTGAATCATAGTCGGAGCAATGTCAATAGCATAATGACCATCAGCAGTGATGATACAATAAAAACCAAGAAAGTACGTTTCTGTACCATAAGTCATTAATTGCTTTGCTTCATAGAAAGCAGGAATCATGATCTTAATTCTTTCTTTGGCTAAGTATTGATCGCCACTACTGATGAGTTTACTGGTTACTAATGCTGGATCTCTTTTTAAAGTAGAAATATCCATAATTAGCTTTTTTATTAACGTGCGTATTTAACTGAGAGTTGGTTTGAGATCCAAGTCGTAATATAACGCAGAGTAGCTACAGCAGCAGCTTCTTCTACATCAGTATCAGGACAATCAGCCACTACATCAACAATATCTCGTAAGAATTGCTCAGAAGCCGTGTTAGGAAAACGCGCTCTACACTCTAACAGTAAAGAGACTTCAGTGATATTATTGAGTTCTTCAGGACGAAGAGCGTCTAGAATATTACGTGCTTTCTCTAAAATAGAGAGGATGTTATTATCCAGTCCTGCTTGTCCGTCTTGCTCCTCTAACATCTGTTCATGAAACGAAGCTAGAGCAATACGATAAATAAAGTTAGCCCGACGAGCTTTTTCATTGAGCTTAAGACTACCGACTTGAGTATTCCAAATACGCTCTAATTCAGCAGTACGAGCAATGATATTATCGTACGTATAAGACTTGCTATCAGAGTAGATCAGACCCAGTAATGCTTCTGGCACTCCACCATTTTCTAAAAAGTCTTCATATACGTTGGAATAGACTTCAACATAACCATCACCAAAGCTTTTAACTAAGACTTTACTTTCTAAGTTACTTTGATGTACTTGTACTAATCGCTGTAAATTAGCACCTGCCATTTCACGAATAGCTGCTAATTGATTATTGTAATCAATTAAGGTAGCATTAGTGCCTTCTACTGGATTATCAAAAAAGTTATTAGCCCACAGATACATCGCTAAGTTGTATTGGGTGTTAAACTTACTATCTTTTAAGAAATCACCAATATTCTTATTAGTTTTAACTGGAGATTGTCCATTACCAAAAACAGAATCAAATAGTTGCTGGATGTTTTCTTTACCAGCAGACAGAATAAAGCTTAAGTTTTCGTCATCAACTTCAGAATCACCAATCGCTAATTTCTCAACTAAAGTAGTCCAGTCTAAATTAGGTAAACCAACTAACTTATAAGGAATTGCATTATCCTTATCTTGGTACTTACCAAGAGGTGCTACAAAGAAGTTATTAGAAAAACTCTTAGGGACTTCAAACTGAATAATCTCTACATCTAAGATCGATTCATTAGTAACGGATTTTAAAGCAGCATTAATACGTTCAATTAAATCCATAACAGCAGGTTTAACGACGTTTTTAATAATACTGATATGTTGTTTAATCTTACCAGCAGCAGCACTAATATGCGTATCTAAGACTTGGTTAGTATCAATACCCGTTACAGACTCAACACCATTGAGAGAACCGATGTTAGCTAGATTATTAGCAATAGTCGTTAAACGAGTTTCTAAATCAGAATTACCAAAGTCTTTATTTGAAGCATAAAAAACATTACTTTGAATATTCTTTTCTAATTGATGATGAATTAGTAAAGCTAATGGAGAGCCTTCGTATGCAGTGGCTACTAAATCATTTTCAGTCCAAAGAGCTGTAAGTGGAATACTAGCTTTAACAATTTTATCGCTTAGCATATTGAGCAGCTCCTAATTCTTTATTAAATTTAGTTTGAATATCAGTTAACATTTGTTGGGCTAGGTTAGTGCGACCATTCTTACTTAAGAAAGAACCTAAGTCACTACCTGTTAAAACTTCTTGAGCTACACCTAATCCAAATTCAACAGCTGTTGATAATGTTTGGAGAGTGGTGTGTTCTCTATCTACTTTCTTCATTTTAAAAATATCCTTAAGCTAAGGGACTGTTTATATTATCTCATAGGTTTAAAAGACTTATTTAACCTAAACCCTCTAAAGGCTTAAAAAAAAAAGAAAGAGACTCCTGATAAAAGGAACCTCTTTCTACTATAATTAATATCAACCTTTAATAGGAGTGGTATAAGCAGCAATAGCTCGCTCAGTTGCTTTAGTCATGAGTCTAGCATCAATACCAATATCGTAAGGTGAGTTAACGATACGGTTACCGACTGACTTAATACCAAATAAAGCATCTACCTCTACGCCAGATTCTGTTTGAACAGGATCAGGTAATACTTCAGAGATAATAGTTTTTAACTGGTTAGCAAATACGGCTTTATCACCATTACCCATCCCTTTGTCTTCAGTAACATGAACACGAATAACAAGTTCATCTAACTGTAAAACATTACCCTCAATACGATAGCTCTCTCCTAAGGTAGAACCTGTCATGGGCTTCTTACCTACTGAAGATAACTCTTTAGCTAAACGTTTATCAGCAGCCATCGCTACTTCAGCTAATGATTCTGACATCTCCTCAAGCTCGCCATTATAGAAGACCTCGATCTTATCTACAACACCATCGACTTTAGCACGAGGTGTTTGAGAGCGCAGAATGCGTAAGTTATCTAAGGAGTCCTGATCGAAAAGATCACTACCTGCTGTAACTTCATCTTCAATAACACAAAGATGGTCATCAGCTTTAACTTTATCACCTACTTTAACTAAGTCATGAATAGCTTGGTTAAACCGAACAGTGATGTTAATAGGTTCTGAGATCTTAGAAGTAAGTTTACTAGCTAAGCGTTGAGTAATGGCTGAAGCATCTTCATAAGTAGAAGGTACTTCAACTAAAGCTACGTTTACTTGCACAGCATTCTTCCAGACAACAGTATTTCTAGCTAATGTATCTTTAGTGAAGAACTCCGTATTATACGTGAGAATATCTCCTGCTTTAAATACCTCTCCTTTACTAACATTACTTACAATGTTAAAAGGAAAAGATAATGAAGCACTATTACCAAAGACTTTCCCACAAGGATAGCCTTCTTCACTACCATCTGCGTAGCGAACAATAATACCTTCTGGTTTAACAGAGATAACTTCACCGTCTTGTTCAGCAGCTTTAGCAAACACTTCACTAGTTTGTTGAGCTAAGCTAGCTTCTTTACCTGTCCTAACTACAGGAGCAGTATACCCTGTACATGCAATTCCATGACCGTGCTGGACCCCGATAAAGGAGACCCTTTTTCCCGATTGTATTCAATTAGTCTCGTTAGGACTAACCCGCAACTTTACTTGCAGCTCTAGGCTTTCCCTAGATGTCTAGATCATATCTTCTTCCTAGTGATTAGGAAGGCTTCTGTTTGGATCACACTTGTGACCTACATCCTGATAAGGGATTGATCGTTGAACGCTATTCATATCTTACTATAAATAATAAGACGTAGAATCTCCGCTGCTGATTGAGCAATCTAAAGTATTTTCAAACCTTGGCTTTGACTTTCGTCTCGCAGTGGTTACTTTAGCTCTAAGCCTTTCCCAGCAATTAAGAAGCATTCACATTAGTTATTACTAACTAAGTGGACTAGTTAAACAATATACAAATATTATTTAATTGTTAATCATCGTACAGCACGTAAGGAGATAATGAGGCAGCAGTACTAATTAAGCTACCTACACCATCTTCTTCTAAATTGAATTGCTCATAAGTACCACGTACACTAGTTAACTTAGGCTTTGCTGAACTGTAGTTATTAATAGCTACTTTAGCAGAATCAACCGTAGATTCAGAAACTAGACCTTGATCCTTATCAGTATAAAGACGCGTCTCTTTAGTCATAGAACGACTACTACGACCACCTGAACCTGTATAAGACAAAGCATCAATTTGCTTAGCGTCTTCTACTGGATTGATATCGTGAACTAAGAGTTTAGCTGGATCAGTACTGATGTTATTGAATACAGTAAAGGGAGCCATATCAATAGGTTGCTTAAAACGAGAAGGTTTAAACTGATGAGCACGATAAGCTTTGATTAGCTCACTATAAACAGCCCCTGCAAACCTCTCATAGCCCCGTACACGGTCTTTTACATCAGGGACATAATCATCCACCAATAGCTCAGCACAACGCAGTAGCAAGCCTCTAAAATGAGTAGGTTCATTCATATCTACTAATAACTCTCTAATGATAGGGTCAATAAAGAGTTTATTAAGCGTATCAATACTTGCAGCAATACGGGAAGTCATCCCATGTTCTTCTAATACGTTAATATAAGCAGCAACACTATTGAAATCATTAACTGTATAAAGGCGTAGGCTACGGTGAAACTTAGTAAAGCCAGCTAAGAGTAAAGTAGCCGTCTTATCGTTTTTATTAAAGACTAATGTTTCATCTTCAAAAATTAAACGATACTCATCATCTTCAAGTTTAACAGACTGACCTTTAGGAACACGTCGAATCCTAGGTTGAAGTAAGACAATGAGTTGCTCTAAACCCATCTCTAAACCTAACATGAAACCAACAGGGATGTCTTTACCACTAATGCCTGCTTCAATATATTCGATAGGTGCTTTTCGAATATCTAAGTCTAAAATAGTTTCAATAGTACCAATGTCCTCTTTACCTTCTTTTCGATTGATAAAGAATTCATTGTTAATATTAACAACTAAGAAATCATTACCTACAATACCACAAGGAATAAACCCTTCATCTACAAGAGCATTATAAGTAGTAGGGTCTTTCTCTTTTAAGATGTCTTCATCTAAAACAAAAGAAAGTCTTTCTGATAATGCATCTACTTTAACAGAGAACTGTTTAAAAGTCTGAGCTAAGATAGTAAAGATTCTAGGACGCTTAACATTAGCTTTGAAAGTAGGAAAGGTCTCTACATCACGAATCTTATCTGTTGTCCCTTCTAATGCTTCCATTTTAATGTAGCGAGTAATCCAACTACCGTAATCATTAACCTTTCTTTGTGTTCGATTAATAAAGAGCTTCCCGTAGTAACTTGTTAATGCTACTTGATACGGAGCTGTTTTCTTAATAGGTAATTGAGCCGCTTGCTGAGTTCTAAACCGATACTTCACACCATTGATTCTAAATGTACCGTCTTTAGATACTTCTGGAATCGTAAAGCGAACCGTACCAGGCTCTCCATCTACGGGAACTAACCTAACTTCATAAACGTAATTACTACCTAAGACAGTTTCTTGCTTGTAGATATTCATGTTAGTGACAGCTACGCCACCGAACTGCATATTTAGAACCATCCTAGCAATGTCTTTATAGAGAAGCTCCGTATTATACTTACGGTTAAACTCTACCATTGTAGAACCAATCAAGCTAGGATCATTAACAGTATCAACAGAAGGAACGGGTTTATTATAATCGATCTCTAAGTCTTTCTTATCGATCTGAATATACTCTTCTAATGTCTGTCCATTAGGCATCTTAATTGACTTATAAGCTTCACTATGCCTAACAAAGCGTTGGTAATCCGTAGCAGATAACAAACCAGCTTCAGCATAGTCTGTAGCAATACGCATTAACCCATCTTCAAAGGTATTAGGTAGGTTCTTATTTCTTTCAGTTAGTTCACCTAAACCAGTACCTACCGTAGAATGACCCACCACTTCTTTATTTAAAACCAATCTCTCATTGATTTTATCTAAAGCACTAAGATCCTCATCAATGAGATTACTAAACTCTTCTAAATCAATACCATCGATAGTACTGATAAAGTCACTCGCCTCATTTCTTTTTTCTAACTCTCGTTCGATAGATTGAATACGAGATAAGACTTCTTTTTCAGCACGAGAAGCTTCAGCTTCATCTAAACTCTTTTTAATGTTTTTCAGACTAGAGACAACGGCATTACCTGAAGCATCCTTATCGAGTACTTGAATATCTTCTTCTTCATCTAACTCATCATCAAGTACATCTTGTTCTTCTTCTTCTTCAATTAACTCCCCATTCCTAAACTTAGTAACAGTAGTTAATCCACGTAAGAAAGTACGTTTTAATAAGTCAGGTAGAATACCTTTAGTATTAGGCTCAACTTTACCAGTAGGATCATCTTCATAAGCTTTTAATTCTTCCTTACTAGGGAGTCTAAAGTTATTTAATGAATCTAACCGATAACCCACCCATACTCCCATGTCCTGGAAGATGATGTTGACTTTATCGTAGTTCTGAGGACTAATCAGATTAAACAATGAATTAGTTCTAGCTTCACTTAACCACTTCCACAACTCTAAAATAACTCTACTTTCATTAGAGCTAAAGCTATTTAATAAGTTACCTGTAATAACAGCTTGACCTTCTGCTATGAGTAGATGCGAAGCACTAGGAATAAATTCAGGTAAACTAAAGATTAAGAACTGTTGTCTATTAGTCTTAGTAGCTACTTCATTAACATTACTTAATACACTAGCAAACTTATTATACCAAGCATTATAACTAGAGTATCGATTTTGGATATATCGATAACTCTTATTAATGTTAGCGTAGTTAATAAGTAACTGAATATGAGGTGTACCTTTGATCTTACTGACTTCAGGGAAACGACGATAGCGTCGATGCAGTCGTAAGTACTTAGCAATATCAGATTGAATATTCCTACCTAATACAGTAGGATTACCTCTCCATTCAAAATCAGTACTATAACTAGAGACCACATTCATTTGAATAGGATCACTAACTGCTCGATAGATGTAGAGATCTTCAGGTGGACCTACTTGTGTAGCACTTTCACCTAAGTAATGGTAAACGGAACCTTTAGGCATTTCCATCGTCTCTAAAGGATTTTTCCTAGGAGAAGCAATCTGACCTAATCGAAAAGAAGCTCTGCGTTTATAATAAGTATCGTAAATTAACATTTCTTTTTCTACTTCCTAGAAGTTAGGTTATAGAGTACTAAATCAATAGTGGGGAAAGAAGCACTCATTCTTAATTCACCATTAGTATTTAAATATGCTCTAGGTTCAGTTAAGAATTTCCGTATTTCTTCTTTTGCTTCATCGGTATATAAAGCATTAAATGACATTCTCAGTTATGTTCAGTATAGCTCGTTAATCTATACCCGTAGTTAAGATAACTACTACTCTAGGCTTTCCCTAGACGCTCAGACTATATCTTCACCTTTTACTATTCTAACAATAGCAGTCAGGTGCCTCCCATTTCGCTTTAAAGGGTTTTACTGTGTAGACCCATTCTCAATCTACACACCCTACCACTAGGCGCTACTTTACTCGGTTTAGTGTTATAATTAACACACGCCTTTCATTAGTCGTTGAACGCACTCCGTATACTTATAGAAAGTATCTCTAGGAGCTTCGCTGCGGATTAAACCAGTTCTATCTTTATTACCTTACCTGAGTGATTAGTTCAGCCACTATGTTGTTTCCAATGCATAGCTTGGTAGATAGACTTTAACAGTCTTTTCCCGTCAATTAAAGAGGTTTATTGTATTAGTATTTCTACTAATAGGTGACGTAATATAAATAAGGAATAATAATGAAAAATGTATATGGTTAATAAAATTACTTTGAGTATTTTTATTAGTAAAAGCTTCGACATTATCTATATAAGTTATAAAAGTTTTTAACGACTTTCATACTACTAGGATAAGGTGTTATACACTTTTCTTGAATTATCCCTTATAAATAAGGGCTAAGGCGTTATCACCATCATAATCAGCGCCGAGACCAGCAAGCCTCGAAGTGTGTGGAGTCAGAGTATCGTAGAAACTCGAATTAAGTAAAGGGAACTCAAAAGCAATAGGTAGAGTATCGTCTTTTTGCCATACTTCATTTAGAGGATATCTCTTCTCAGACTTCACTGTTGTTTTAACATAAGAGAAAGAAGGATAGATTGAGCCATCTCCTGATACGGGATAGCGAGTAGTGAAGGCTGGGTATTGTGCTGAAGTCTCATAAACAGAGAGGTATAGGAGTTCTAATAGCGTAATAGGACTAACATACTTCTTAGAGAAGTTAGCAGGTAATTCTCTAATATCGTAGAAGATTTTAAAAGTATTATCAGGTCCTTTATAAATCAAAGCGACATAATGATCTTCAATCTCAACAGGCTGGTGTCTGATATTACCATTAGCAAATTCACTGAGTACTCTATCAAGACCTTCATTTGACATCCAGTAATCATAAGCTTCAATAGAGATATCGACTTCTTCTTGCTCTAGTGTCTTTTTGTTAATGAGTCGAGCTGGTAGGTCAGGAGAGATGAATACTTCTTTTAATGGACCATTCTTAATATAATACTTAGCTGTTTGACCAATAGAGACTAAGAATTGTTGTAATCCTACAATGGTATTATTAACTGAGATAGATCCTGGCTCACCTAAGCGCTTTACTGTAGGGATATAAGCACTAATAACGTTTGAAGTCCCATTATGGATTCTACGTGAGGTTAGCTTCCCTGTAATGAGTTTCTTTTTTCCTTTAAGTAATTGGGTAATATACTCATATAACTCATTAAAGACTAATTGTAATCGTAATCGAGAATTATCAAAGAGTTCTGGGTTGTGTTCAATAGCTGCTTCAGTAATAGTGTTTGATACCCCAATTAATCGACGGTAGATATTATTGATCTCATCACTAACTGGTCTACCATCTGCACCTACTGTCATGTCCCTAATACCTGCTGGAATAACTAGGATTTTATTAGTAAGTGCTTTACTTTTATTATTCTCAATAAAAGTAACTCTCTCGTTTCTAGCTGTACTCTTATTTCTAACGAGATCAATATCCATCCAGTGATTAAGAAAGAAATTAAAACCAGTTTGACCAGTTAATGCATCTGCTGGTTCGAAGTCTTTAGTGAGTTTATTCCAAATAGCATATTTCTTACCTAGGATAATATCTTCGTAAAAGCCTTTTAGTTTTACTAAGGATTTATAGATAAGAGGATGAATAACCTCCATCTTGATATCAATATATGCAAGTCGACGAGAACGTCGTAGATCTCCTACTGGACCAAAGTAATCAATAGAGTAAAGACCACGATCACTGAACTCACCATTTACATCGTAAGTATCCAGTGTATCGATTAATCCTAAGCCTCTTAGATTCAATGGTGTTAGATAGAGAATACTAATATTAAATGCTTTGTCTAGATTAGACACAGACATGTTATGACCTCTAATTGAGAAACACTCATATATAGAGTGCTATTGAATATTAAAATAACGGAGCTTTCTTACATGGTTAAGAAAACTGAAGATTTTATCACAGACCCTTTCGATAATTTTGACGATGGGTTTGGGGATTTATTTAACGACAAGCCTAAGACTAGATTTGATAAGGTTAAAGACTTTGCGAAGGGCATACTGTCAGGAGCAGGTAGTTCTATGCTCTCTTCTAGTACCGCTAGAACAGTCGCTAGTAAGACTTTACCTGTGGGGTATGGTCAGGCTGTCGGTGATTTAATGGAGTTAGGAGAGGGTGTAAAACAACTATACGATGAAGGAGTTCAAGAGTATAGTAAAGTCATCTCTCCTGTTAAACGTACTGTTGAGAGCTTGAGTAATCTAGCTGGTGACTATATTCCTAAAGGAGTAAAAGGTCGAGTAGATGCTTGGGCTAGAGATAGAGAGAAAACAGAACGTTCTCTTACTGAGACTCAAGTCTTTGAAGAGCAAATTAGTAATACATTAAAAGAGATCTTTGGTGAACAAGTCGAAGCTGATGAAAATGCTGAAGTAAGAACTGAGGCACGAGAAGCAGTAAAAATGGCTGTAGAAGGCCGTCATCAAATTCGCACTCATAATCAACTAGAGAAAATTGCTACAGGTGTTAGTCGTTTAAATGCTTATAATGATAAGCTACAGATTAACTTCCAAAGAAAGAGTTTAGAATTACAATTAAAGCAATACTTTATTCAAGGTAAAACTTTAGAAGTTTTGCGAGAAGCTCAAGTTCTTCAAGCTAGTGCTTTATCTGAATTAATTAAAGAAGTTAAAAAGCCTGACTTACTAAAAGTAGAGCAGCATGAAGATACTCGTGCTCGTTTTGCTCAAGGAGTTACGCGAACAAGCTTTAACCGTTTCTTTGGTAATCGTGCTGATGATTTCCAACAGATGCGTGAGAACATGATGCGTAATAGCCGTCAGGCTATTAAAGAAGTCTCTACTGGTATTCAGTCTATGTTGTTCGGTGCTGATATGATGGCATCGAGTGCATCAATGATGTCTGGTATGAGTGGTCTGGGAGGGATGTCTAATCAGCGCATGGCTGGTGAGATGATAGGTGGTTTCTTACCAACTATCTTAGCTCATGCTTTTGGTGGGCGTATCCAAGAAAAGCTCAATGAAAGACCAAGACTTCGGCGATTAGGTGGGCAGTTAAACTTCATTACTAGAAACTACAAACCTTGGTTAGAAGAATACGGTAAGAAAGATCGACTACTTTCACCTGCTGCTCGTATTTTAGGTGGATTAATTCAAAGCGATAAATCCCGTACAGATATAGCAGTAGATAATATCAGTAGTATTAATAAACCAGCTGTATGGAAACGACAGGACTCTAAATCTTTAACTGAGATTATACCGGGTTTACTCTCTAGGATTCATCGTGAAATTCACATCTTAAGAACAGGTAATGAAAGAGCAGGATTAGTAGCTTACGATTATACTTCTAATAGTTTTACAGATAGCTCTAGTATCGGACAATCCATTGTTCGTGACATTATCAATAAGGATGGTGGTAAGTGGGTAAAGAGCGATGCTTATAATCTAATTGATGAAATCGGAGGAGAGAATCTCGATCCTGAGTTAAGACGTAGATTAGCTATTAAGTTCTTAAGTGATAACTATAGAGAAATCCTACCTTCTAGAGAAAACTTTAGTAGTGCTGAGTTCTTTGCTGATTTAGGTGAAGAGGATGCTAAGACAGTTAGTGATTTATTTAAAGAGTATTATAAGGATGATGAGTTTAAAGAACGTGAAGTAGAATTCTCTAACCGTTTTAGAGATTTAGGTAGTACTATTTCTTCTAATCATCGTGTTATTCAGAACTATGTAGAATCTGGTTTAAGTAGTTATTTAGAAGAAGCAGGTATTATTAAAGAAGGCAGAATTGATCCTAAGCGCTTAATTGAGTTTTATGTAGATGGTGATTATGATGATGAACTACCTGAAGTAAAGAAACCTGATTACTTTAAAGACGCTAAGGAACTCTTTGATAACTTAGATGATAAATACAGTATAAAAGGTCGGGTTAGAGAAGGTAGAGAAAAACTCACTGAGAGTAAATTCTTTAAAAACTTACAAGACGCTAAAGTAAAGGCTAGATCAAAAGCACGACAAGTTAAAGAATATGTCATTACAGAAGCTGAAGCTGCTAAACGTCTTTTAGAAAAAGAAGATGTTGTTCAGAAAGTTAAAGATTTATATCAGAAAGCTCAGACTGATATAGAAGGTAGACTATCTGGTATTGATTTTAAAGAAATCTTAGACAATGTCACGAATTTAGATCCTCTTACAGAAGAAGGTAAGAAAGTCATTGATCAAATTAAAGCATTTGTTAAAGATGCAGAAGAAGTCATTAGTAAAGATGATGACAGTACTTCACCTCGTTTAGGTGTCTTTAATAATCTCAATCCTTTTAAGCGATTCAAGAAAGGAGAAATAGACGGTGAGAGTAGAATTACTCGAATCACTAACGCTATTAAAAAGAGCCGGTTTACTTTGGGTCTTTCTGGCGTTGGTGTAGGTTTTGGACCAATTAAAAACCACGTAGAAACTTTAAAGAATAAAGCGTTAGATTTTGCTAGTAACTATAACTGGTTTAGTAAGAAGACTAAAGAGGATGAAGAAAGTCCTGTCACTGACAGTATCGATACCATGAATCTTTCTCTTACTGATAAATTAAGTCAAACTCTTGATGTATTAAAAGAGATGCTTAAAATCGATAAGGATAGAGAGCAAAGAGAAAAAGGACCACGTAAAGGCTCATACGAAGATTTAATGAGTAGAGCTACTAGTGAGGTCTCGGATGAAGTAGATACTCAGAGTGAAGAAAAGGGTGAACAAAGTAATATCTTTAATGATTTATTCGGGAATCTATTTGGTGGATTAAAAGGTAAAGCGCTAAAGGCTATTTTAGGTAAGCTAGGAATAAGTTCTTTAGGATCTGTAGGTTCTCTCTTAGGTAGTCTATTAGGCGGTAAGGCGATAGGTAAAGGTCTTGGTAAGATCTTTGGTAGAGGAGCTGCTAAGGTTGCTAAAGGTCCTGGTGGTTTTAGAGGCGGGCTTGCTACAGGTAAGAAAGCTGCTACTTCAATACGAGCTGGTGCTAAAAATGTAGCGAATGCTACTAAGAATATAGGTGCTACACTTAATAAAATTAAACCAATTAAAAAAGCTGGTGGATTTATCAAGCGACTATTCTCTGGTCAGAGCTTACGTAAAGGTTTTGCTGGTGGTAAATGGGCTGCTAAGAAAGGTGTTGGATTAATTAAGAATGCTCGTGTTGTCGGTAGAGTGGTTGATAATGCAGCAATGCGGTTAGTTAAACCTGCATTTGGTCTTGCTCTACGTACTTTAGGTATTGGGTTAGGTGCTACTGCTGGCATTATCGCTTCTCCTATCATTCTTAAAGGTTTAGCTATAGCAGGAACAGCACATGCAGCTTACAGTATTTACAAATACGTAACTAGGCCAAAACCTGGTGAAGTTTCTTCTTATCGAATTGCTCAATACGGCTTTAGTTCAGATGACTCTGCTTTTGAACGCATTTTTGCATTGGAAGATAAATTAACAAGTCATTTAAACTTTAGTCCAGAAGGAATTCCGAGTTTAAGAAGCACGATTGATCCTAGAGAAATTCTTAATGCTTTAAAAATAGAGATTGATGATGAAGAAGAATATGCTCGCGTTGATGAATGGCTAAGGTTAAGGTTTATTCCTATTTTCTTAATCCATATTGGAATCATTAGTCGTATCGCTGGTAATACTGATTTACAAAAAGTAGACAAGTTAAAACCAGAAGATAAGATTAGATACCATCAAGCTACTCGTTTCAAAAATGGACCTTATGAAGTAGATTCTAACCCTTTCTCAGAGAAACCTTTAGTTATGGGTCCTGTGGAAGTTGATTCTATTTGGAATGAAGTCGATAAGAAACTAAGTACTAAGATCGGTAATAAGAAACGTGCAGAACTTCTTAAAGAGCAAAGTGCAAATCCTGAGGATAAAGCTACGGAACAACCTAAGAAAGAAGGAGAAGAAAGTAAAGAAGCTGATCCTAAATTACTACACGGACAATCTGTTAAAGAAGCAGGTAAAACTATTACAAGTAGTTATGCTTCTAAAGTAGAACTAATTAATAACCGCGTACCTAGTTATATTAAAGCAGTTGATGCTGTACGTTTTAAAACTTACGGCTTATCTGAATTTACATTAAGTAAAGTAAAGATCTTAAGGGAGTTAGAATCATACTGTACTGAAGGATTAAGAGTTCAAGATAATGAAACTGTTATCTGGGAAGGTGATTTAAGTAGTGTGCATGAAACCTTCCTTCCTCACTTTGGTATTAGTAGTCCATCTAGCGAAAGAGCTGCTTTATTTAACCGTTGGTTTAGTTTACGTTTCTTACCTGTTTATACGACTGCTGCTTCTATTATTCAGCAAAAAACAAAATCTAACCTAGTACAATATCAGTTAGACATGATGGGTGCTAGTGATAGATTAGAATTTGCTAGAATCGTTAGCTCTGTCATGACAACTGTAGACGGAATAAAAGTTAGTGTTTGGTCTATTACTGATTCTCCTTGGGATGATATTGAACTCAACACAGATAGCAAGACTGTTGAAATAAATATCAAAGCTATTGAGAAAGAAGCAAGTGATACTAAGCTTAACCAAGAACAGGCACTAAATACTACGAGTTCTTCTACTAAAGCTGCGCTATCTACCTTTATACCACAAGAACAATCAAATGTACGAGGTTTAGGCAGTCCTATTAATCGAACAGAAGCACATGCAAGTGGTGCAGATCATGGTTCGATGTACAGGACAAAAAGTGAACCTCAAGTCTACGGTATTCATGGTCAAGTGAGTGGTTTTGGTCTACCCGGTGAAGATCGAGGTGCATTACCAACTGACTTAGGTGAAGTTTCTTTAGGTAAAGGAACTGATACTAAGTACGAAGGTATCCCTTTACCGACAGGAGATAACAGCTATTTGCATTATAAGGACATGATTGATGGTGTAGCAAAAGCTGCTGGAGTCAGTGCTACGGATCTAGCTACCTATATTGGATTAGAATCTGATTTTAGGAACCAAGCTAGGCCAGGTACTTCTTCTGCAATGGGTTTAGGACAGTTTATTAAAAGTACGTGGGAAGCAATGATTAAACGCTATGGAGGTAAGTATGGACTCCAACCAGGTGTAAGTCGTTTAGATCCCATTGCTAACTCTTTAATGACTGCTGAGTACATGAAAGAAAACCATAAGACACTAACGAATAATTTCCCTAATAGGAAAATTAGTATGTTAGATCTTTATTTAGCGCACTTCTTAGGTCCAGGTGGAGCTACTAGCTTTTTAAAAGCCATGGGTAATAACCCTGGTGCTGTAGCAGCTCAACTCTTACCTAAAGCAGCTAATGCTAATAAATGGGTTTTCTATGATAAGGAAACACGCAGACCAAGAACTTTTGCTGATATCATTAATTATTTCCAGAGTCGTATTCGTTCTGTACGTAAACGCCATTTAGGGATTAAAGCTGGTACTGAGACAGGACACTTTCCACCACCAGATACACACAGTGGTGTAATTCTACCTGCTACAGGTTCTAGTGAAGGGATTAATACTTCAATCAGTGAATCTAATGTACCGACAGTAGCACCTGAAACTGTAAGTAGATCTTCCACACTTCCTTTAGGCGGCTCTATTATACCTAAAGAAGATGGTGGTCGTGATCCAAGTGAGTATCGTTCTGAAGTTGGAGCTAATGTTAACGTATCAACACCTTCAGATAATCCTCTAGGTGGTACAGGTATTACTTCTAATCGAATACAAGGTCATGATCCTCGTACTTCTGTTGGAGAGAATAATATCTCTACAAAAACTACCCTTACCTTATCTTTAACACGCACTACAACTAAAGAAAAAGTAATGGTAGGTAAATTACAATTGTCCAATGGTGAAGTTTTCTCTACTATTGAACTCAGTGATAACTTTAAGCCAGGTACATACGAACTTATTCCTAGTGTTAATAAATCTCAAGGTTCTGTTTATGAGATTTGGTCAGGAAATAATAAAGTAGGTGTATTAAGCTCTGGTAATGGTTCTAACGCTGACCAAACAGTGAGTAGAAACAATGAAATTATCATTGGTCAGCTTATTAATAAACAAGCTGGTGATGTAACTATCAGAAACTCACTAACTGCTTTTAACACTCTGATGTCAAAAATTGGGGATAATAAAGTACGTTTTAGTGTAACAGGTGGAAATCTCACCACTACAGCTGAAAAAGCAGTAGAGGAAAACAAAGGGCGTGTTGGTATTTATCCTTCTGAGGATAAGCGCACTGGTATGCCCACTGCTTTAGGGAATCAAAGCATCACTGGTCTCATGCCTGAGACAATGTATCAGCAAGCTGCTGCTAAGCAACAAACTGATAAAGATCTTCATTTAGAAGCTATGACAAAATCAAGAGACATTGCTCAAGAGCAACTCACTGTACTACAGTCAATGAGTAAAGACATCTCTAAGATTAGTCATGCACTAAGTAAAGACAGTATGACTGAACTATTTAGTAAGGTCAGTGGTTTAAATAAACCTACTACTCCAGAGGAAGCTGCTTACTTTAATCGGCAACGAAATAAAGATAACTGGCCTACTCCAATTGTAAATACACGTAGAAATATTTAATAGGGCATAAAGGGGAGAGCAATTAGCTCTCCCTTTTTATGCTGTGATTACTATTATCCCAGTTTATGGTTAACTGGATAAAGCATTGAAAGAAGTCTAGAAGGAATCCAGTCACCTGTAATATGAGCTAAGCGAGCTGGAGAAGTCCATCGTTCCCAGTTCATTAAAGCTCTTGTAGCACGTAGTTTAGCTTTACGTAAGGTGAAGACCTGGTCAGCTACGCTTAAGCCCGCTATGACGCCTAAATAGTCGTTAAAAGGACTTTCATCATCGAACATCTGATTACCGATGTTTTTCATAATGCCTGTAACAGCACCTCTACCACCACCTAATACTGTACCAGTAATCAATTCTAATAAACCATTATTAACAGAAATAGGTACATGAACAATATTAGACATATCAGCAATACTAAACGTAGCCCTAATTCCCATAGCTCGGTTACTATGGTTAAAACCTAAGTTAGTGAAACCTCTCTCAAAACTAAGATCACTAATCATACCTAATCGAGTTTGTGCACGACCTTGGTCATAGAACTCTAACATAGGTGGAGCGTAATACGATTGCGTACCTGTTGATCTTGGGAAAGCTGCTGCCATTAACATAGCCATTGGAATATACTGAAACATCAGTTTAGCCATTGGATGGTTATAAGGAGAGACTAAATCGATTGTGTAAGTGGATTTGTTAAATGAAGCAGAAGAACTCTTCCATTGACTAGGAATATCAACAAAAGCCCCGCCTACTGCTGCGTTAACTACACCAGTCAATCCAAAACTATCTAGAGCACCTGATACAAAGTTGCCAGCCATTTTAATAACTTCACCTACACCAGGAGCGATGTTACCTCCAGCAAATGCAAAGGTAGCTTCTTTAGCTTTACTTACTAAGCCATTTAGAGTATTACCGATATCGGATTCTCCTGATTGGTTAGAAACAGAATCAGAGACTGAACCCGTATAGTTAACTCTAAAGGTAATAAAAGCACTACCATCATAAAGTTCAGCTTCATAGTAGTCGACGAGTCTAGGAACATCTCCTCTTTCTAAGGAGTTTATCGTCTCAATACCCGCACTAACAATCTGACCTTGTTCATCAGTAACAACACCTTCTGGAGTTCCTGCTGCGGTATTTAACCAACTATCTAGATAATCAACATAAGCGCGTCTACCAGGATCAGTCACTTCACCTTGATAGAGTTCTCTAATATCATTTTCTAAACTATCTTTAATCCCGCCTTCATATTTACCGTATAAATTATCTGCTTTAGAGATTTGGTTAATATACATACGTTGAGATCTATTAGCTAATGCCCAAACATCAATAGAACCCATTCTAGTAAATAAGCCAGGAAAAGCCTCTCTGAGTCGATTAGCATCACCTTCAGTAAACTGATACCCTTGTAAGATTGCATTACCTACTGGGGCATTTTGAATAGCTCTAGGAGATACGCCTAAGTTAACTGCTAATTGGTTAACAATGGTTTGCACTGTATTCCAGTAAATAGGCATAGTAGGTTTTAACTTATAAAACCGAGTAGAACCTTTTTCCAAGAAGAATGCGACGCCTTGTCCAATTAACATAAGGGCTTGAATCTTCCAAGCAGCAATAGCGACAACGAAACCTACTGCTTTACCTGCCATGAACATAACGCCAGGACCACGACCTGTTCTAGATAAAGTGCCTAAGTTATGGTTATAGAAGTTTCCAACGAAAGTAGATAGTGAGTTAAAAGACGCTACACCTAAACGCATATGGACAAGCTGACTGTAGTCATCAATTCTTTCACTATAAGCTCTTCCCATACCGTGACCATACTTACTTCTCCCTCTTCTTTTAATATCAGCACTACGCGTCCATTGAGGAGGAGGGTTAATAGCAAAGTTACCACCTAATGTCGTATCAGTATATTTGGTATCAGCAGTAGAATAGTAGATAGGGGAATCTTCATCTAATTTTGATAAAGCTCCTCTGGCTAGTAAAGAATCACGTAACCAACTCCTGTTATCAATACCTAAAACATAATTACGTTGTTCTTCAAATCTTTTTTCTAAATATGAAGCCATTGTCTATTTATTCCTTTTTTTAAATATCTAAATACGGACTGACTTCGTTATAGTAATTAATATCCGCTTTTCTAGGTAATTGGCGTTTGATCTCTTCATCCACACTTACCCTACTAAAGGAAGTACCTATCTGTAGTTTTTGATCATCCCACTCATAAGAAGTCTTCACACCACTAATTAGGTTCTTCATATCAGCCGAAGCTGTAGTCATGACATAAACATCATCAATCTCAGTAGAAGTACCAGAACGTTCATACGTTCTCCACCCTTCATCGACTTCATCGAAAGTTTCTAATAGAGAATTAAGAAGGTTCTTAGTATCTAGGAAAGTCTCACCAAAGAAACTACCGTATTGACGAGAGAAGGTACTTAATACAGATGGAATATTGTTAAGTAGATTACCCTGACCTAATGTTCTACTAATTGATCTTAACATTCCAATATCACTATATTCAATAGCTACAGGAATGCAGCTATTAGCTGTCTTTAGCATAATGTCAGAGTTTTGAACAGTTTGTAACACTTTATCAAAACTATTAGGAATTCCGTATTGAGTAGCTTCTTTAATAATGGAAGCTGATAAGGAGGCTAATCCATCATTATCTTCAAATAGTAATGTGCTTTCGCCTGCTAATCGATTAACTAAATTACCTACTGATTGTAAGTTATCAAAATTAGTCCCATTAACAACCCTACTTACATTACCTATTTGAACAACATAGTCACCGTAGTTTTTATAGAAGTTATCTACTGTATTATTCCAACCCTCTGGTAACTGATTAGCACCCACACCACGAAGTAGATTAGTACTAGTCATTACTCGATTTAGAATATTCTCTTTAGATAAACCTTCTAATCCTGACTTCACTACAGGAAAGAGACGGATAACATCTTGACTTCCTCTAAGTAAAGCAGTGAGGGATTCATTAAAACCATATTCTTTACCTATGTCACGGATGCTATTGATAACGCCTTGTTTTTTATCTTTATAAATATCTGCTACAGCGACTTTATCTGTAGGCTTACTCAAGTAGACACTATTAGCTACTCGGTTATTAACGGTATTAAGATCCATGTCAAATCTCTATAAATCATTACTATACTATCACGCCGTTAAAGGCTGAATCTTACTTGTAACAAAGAAAAAAAGAAAGAGAGGTAGAGGAGACCCTAATTAAAGGATCTCTTCTAGAATGAATGCTTTTCTTTTATTTCTTTCTTAATTTAAAGATTGCTATATTTCTAACATGTAAGTCAGTATCGTTTTTAAGAAGTTCTCGGTGAGAATTGCTGCCAAACCTAGCTACGTTAACCCTAACAACCCAATCTTCATCCTTGACTAAGATATCGTGTTGACTGCTATTGCCGTGCCGAGCCACTGCCTCACGTATAAACGAAATTTTATCTTTGACTAGAATGTCTCGATGTGAATCGTTACCGTAGATAGCTACTGAATTTCTAACATCCATACTTTTATCGTTAATGAGAGCATCTCTATGTTTATCATTGCCATAGATAGCTACTAACTTACGGATATAGAAATTCTCATCATTGATGAAAGATTCGATTTCTTCGTCAGTGGACGTAGGAGAGTAAACATCTAAGACCTCTTGCCAAATGTCATCTGGTACTTTATAGTACTTTAAGATATTAGGTGCTTCTTCTAATGTAAAGTTCCTACAACCGTTGATAATACGTCCATGAATAACAACAGTTGGGTTATTGTTAAAATGATTACGCAGTACTTTCATGTTAGATATTCCTTCAGATAAATAAAAACATAATTCAAACTAGTTATGTATAACTACCATGTTACGAAATTCAATTTTTATAAAAAATAAGAGCATAAATAGGGAGGGTAAATAACCCTCCCTAAATATATTCTTTAATATCGAATTAGCTCTTTGAAGTCTCGAACAAAATCAGGTCGATCAGGTTCAATGCCTAACTTCATGTTTTCTCTAAGAGAATGTAATCCAGAATTAATAAATTCTAGACCAGGAGGAACAGCTCGTACTTTACTAGAAATCCAATATTGTGTAAAGGGGAGAGTAGATGCTAGAAATAATTCTTTTACATTTTCATTTTGAGAAATCATTTCATAGTAACCGTCCAAGATATATTCTTGAAAGTTCTCTAAACGAAACTGTTGCATCTCACCGGCTTTCTTACGAAAAGCTTTTCCGTCTCGACCCAGTCTGAAATCATCACTCATTCCTTTTGTCTTGATATAAAACCAATATCCAATCAAAGTAGAGAAAGTTCCAAGAACAGGATGAGTAAATGGAGTATAGTCATGCATAGAGAGCATTTTACCTAATTCTGTTTCTGCATAGATGGGATGGATATTAATATGATCCTCACCATCATCTCCTAACTTGTGTACATTAACAGTAGGTAGGTTAAAGTTAATTTTCTTAGATACTGCTACGGGTAGCGTTGACCTGTCTTGCTTTTTAAATACCTTTAAGATACTCATTTTTATTTCCTTTCCTGTTCTTCAAAGTCAAATTTCACTTCTGTTTCGTCATAAGTAAACTCCACATGTTCTTCGATAACTCGATTATTGTGAAAAGTTGCTTTTACTGTAAATTCAATTTTAATAGCGCCTAGAAAGTTAAGACCTCTTAGAAATGTAATCCAAGACATCTCTCTTGCGGATAAGGCTTTTGTGAGGTTATTACCAATACTCGACCTTTGTCGTTTAGAAATACCTTCATGTTCGTATTTCTTAATGTATTGATTAATCTTTAATGACCAGTTAGGTTCATCAACTTTTAATCTCGACAGATACTTACGAAAGATGTGTGCTAAGACACCTTTCATGCCTGTTACTGAATAAGCATTTTTATCTTTAGAGGTAAGTAGCCTATTGAGTTGCGTATTTTTGCTTCGCTTCTGCATAGACGTAAGTTAATCCATGAAATGTTGAAGTCATCACACTCTTCTGATAATCAGTTCAGCAAAGGACTGTAAATCAGAAATAACGGAATACAAGTTCCTTTCATAATACTCCTTAGTGGGGAGAATGAGATCTTCATCAGAACTCTGATAGGTTTGTACATTTGTTATAAGTTTAATAACTTCTTTTTTGATAGCCTCTAAATAGTTAAATTTATTTAAGTAACTTTCATCTTGATAAAAGAAACTATCATTATCAAAATTATTTAGAGGAAATGATAAACGGTTTTCGTTAATAGGGCGTTTATTTTCAACAGTTCTATTTAACTCCCTAAGTAGTTTAACTAACTCCTTTGCATTAGGTAAGTATAGATCAAACAGAAAGTGTTGAGTATAGAAAATACGGAAGTGTTCTTTACCAAGAAGCTCAAAGAGAACAAGTGTTTTTGTATAAACATCTATTTCTTTATCATGAACTTCATCAATAATGATTTTCTTACGCTTCGTTTTTATCTTTGACCTTAGCCAGTTAAACATAACGGTCCTATATAAAGCTCCTTTAAGTGAAGTATCATATGCTTAGAAATCCTTATACGAAGACAATATTTTTAGTTGTTAGCTTATTTCATTAGCAATTACCTCAATGAGTATTGATTACTGACACTAAGGTGATATGTGATTGAAATATTTAAATATACATACAAACAATAAAAGGAGTGCATAAATGAATACTACAGGTAATCCAGTTGCTGATTCAATGGTTAAAATTGATGAAGGAAAACCTGGTAAGCAAAAAGAACCTGTGCCTGAATTAGATTTCTCTACTTTACTGTCCCCAGAGTTTAGTCCTACTGAACGATTAGAACTTTCTCAGAATTTAAGAAAGATGCTAATTAATAAAGGAATGCAGAATTTAGACATGTCTCGCGCGATGTCATATCAATCCTTAGCTGGATTGATTAATGACTTTAGCAAGCAAGAACTTGACCTAATGAAGATGGAGAAAGAGGGTGAGAACTCTGCTGCGTTTAAAGGCTTTGCTGAACAGATCGGTAATATGTTAATGGGACTGCCTTCTAATGATAAGTTACCTGGTTTTAATCCTAGTGGAGCTGAAGAAAATAAAGGTAATGCTAAGGAATTAGGTGATGATATCCCTAAAGTAGAAACTGTTCCTGGTAATACTCATATTGGTGTAGAGAAGTTAAGTGCTGATGACTTTATTGCTTAATTATTGAAATATTTTATAGATATTAAAAGTTATGAGTAAAGATTTATTGGTAGGATTACTCCCTCCTCTCGACGATGGTTTAAGCGGTCAAGTAGAATTCATTGAACCCGGCACTTATATTTTTGAATTTCCTGAAGGAATTACCTCCTTCTCTGCTGTAGCAGTAGGTGGAGGTGGAGGTGGAGGTGGTACTCGGACTACTGGTTCTGTTGGGTCTGGTGGTGGTGGCGCGCTTTGTTGGGTTGCTAAAGTTGACGTTCCTACCAGTAGAAAAGTTGAAGTCGTTGTTGGAGGAGCTGGTTATCAGGGCGCTACAAACGGACATGGAGGAGCAGGAGGGCATTCCAGTATCGCTATAATAAACAATGATGATGATAATGGTGATGTAGCTCTCCCGGCCTTTATGGTAGCTAATGGTGGTCAAGGCGGGAGAAGTAACTCATCAGGATCATCTACACAAGTGGCGGGAGGAACGTATGCGATTTATAATATATCTGGAACCACTGGGATAGATTTTGGTGGTGGAAATGGTGGTGCAGGAGGTTCTCAAAATAGCCCTCAAGCTAGCTCCGCAGTACTAAAAGGCGGAGGTGGTGGTGGGTATTCTGAAAGAGGTGGAAGTGGTAATATTAACCAAACTGGTGGCTCTGGTAATCTCCCAGCAAGAGCTGGACAGGGTGGTAGTGGCGCAGGTGGTGGTGGTGTAGGAATCAGAGGAAAAGGACCTGATGGTGTTGTCACTAGTAATATTATAACGTCATCAGGTTCAGTTATTAATGGAACAAGTATTCATGGCATGGGCGGTTTTTCAAGAACAGCCACCACACATGTTCAGAAAAATGGTGGTGTAAGAATTATTTGGGGTCCTAATAGAGCTTATCCCGAAACCAATACTCAAGATTTCTAATTCCATTAAAGAGCATAAATAGGAGACTTTTTAGTCTCCTTATTTATGCTGTACTTTGGTATTACTTTTTAGCAAATACTTTAATGGTGTTATCTACACCATCAGATAAACGATTCACTAAGGATTCAGTTAGATAGTAAGTCTGAGCTACAAACTTAACTTCTTCTGCTACAGCATATACTAAATCAGAAGTATACTTTACAGCTTGTTTATTAACGTTTTTATTCTCTGGACTCTCTACTTTAGCAATAACTGCATCCAGTAGTTCTTGTACGTCACTCAAATCTTTAGCTAATGATTTACGCTCTTCAGAATCTAAGAGTTGAATCTTATCGATATTCTTAAATACTTGGACCCAATCACTATTACGGTTAATAGCATTACCATAAGCCATCTTACGATAAGTCTGATTAGATAAAGAACCTTTAATCTCTTTAACGATATTCTCTCTAATCTTAACTCGGTCTGTAATTGCTTTCTCTAACCCAGAAGGAGAATAAGAAATGACACTATTGTTAAGCATTTTAGATAAGTGTGTTTTTAAATTCTTAACACTTGTCTTTTGTGTCTCTAAAGCATACTCTACAGCTTTAGCTAAAACATCAGTATAGGTTAAGTAATCAACAGCTAATCCTTCAGGACAAGCAATATGGAAAGATGAGATATCTAAATAGTTTTCTTTACCAACCAATTCGATAAATCGATCAGCATTACTAATAATCTTTTCTTTAGGTGTATAGCTTAATAAGGTCTGCCAACCCTTACGTAATTCATCGCCTAAACGAGGGATGAAGGTGGTAAATAAGGATTGCATGTCTGCTTGAGCATCAGTGCTTAATAAGCTCAATTCAGCTAAAGTTCTCTGTGCTGAAGAAACCATGTTATTGTAATTCCTTTTTAATGTAAAAAATAACTCTATCCTGAGATCATTTGGAACGATAGAACATTCACGATGATAATCATAAAATGAGGTTATAATCTTAATGAGTAAAGAGAACAAAGATTCAAAGACTACTGGCTTGACTGCTAGTATGCCTACTAAAGCCTTATGGCCTATTGGTTGCTTATTTGATATCCCAACAGGCAGATATGTAAAAGGTCGCTATAATGAAAATATTCTAGTGGGTGGATTAGCACACATCACTGGTATTGTAGGTCACGGTAATAACTTCAAATCTACCATTGCTCACTACATGTATGGTAAAATGGCAGCTAGGAATAAACTGGCTAAAGGACATATCTACGATACCGAATTAAACGTAGATGAAGACCGTGTCATTTCGCTTCATAATGCCATGGAAGAATATGGTATTGAAACTGATGAAATGGGAATGTCAGTTGGTGAAGGTATTGTAGATCAAGATCGTCTCATGTTTACTGATAAGTCAATGCATGAAGGTGACGAATACTTCGATATTCTTAGAGAATTCCTTTTTGATAAAGCAGAGAATAAAGCAACGGTGACAGGTAACACCCCTTACCTTAATCGTGAACGTAATGGTTTTATTAAAATTCCATATCCTACTTTTTCATTATTAGATTCTTTTACTGAGTTCTCTACGAAAGACGTAGAGAAAATGCAAGATGATAATAGTCTTGGTGATTCTGGTGCTAATATGATCTTCATGCGTCAAGGAATGCAAAAGACTAGGTTCTTAATGACTCTACCTTCTTTGACCATGGCAAGCTCACATTACTTGATCATGACTGCTCATATCGGTGCTGAGTTTAATATGGATCAATATAATCCTAATCCTAAGAAACTCCAACACTTAAAGTCTAACGTAAAGATTAAAGGTGTGCCTGAGAAGTTTACCTTCTTGACACATAACTGTTGGTGGGCTAATGGAGCAAGTATTCTTGCTAACCGAGGAACGAAAGGACCTGAGTATCCAAGTGATCGATTTGATAATGAACGTACAGGTTCTACAGATCTAAACGAAGTGAGAGTAACTCAACTTCGTGGTAAGTATGGTTCTTCAGGATTTAGTCTTTCTATTATTGTTTCTCAGGTAGAAGGAGTTAAGCCTGCGTTGAGTGAATTCCACTATATTAAAAATAGCAAAGGTTTTGGTATCGGTGGTAACTTACAAAACTATTACTTGGAACTCTATCCAGACTGCAAGCTTTCTCGAACTACAGTTAGAAATAAACTAGATTCTGATGTCAAGTTACGTAGAGCTGTTAATATTACATCAGAAATGTGCCAGATGCAATACTTCTGGAATATGGCTCCAGAGTACTACTGCACTCCTAAAGAACTTTACGATGATATTAAAGCTTTAGGTTACGATTGGGATGTTCTATTAGATACTCGTGGTTATAGTTGTATGGATCACTACGAGCAAGGTGATAAACCATTATCTACGAAAGACTTGCTTGACATGCGTTTAAAACGCTACGTTCCTTTTTGGTTAGAAGATAAGGATGTTCCTGAAGCTGTTAAAGATGTCCCTCGATATGACGCTTTTAAAGATAAGAAAGCAAAATAAGGAAGTAATATGGATTTAAATCACAGTTATGATAGAGCTTGTCTAGATAAATTTGAAGCTACTTATAAAGCAGTGGAAGATAACACCAAAGCAAAAGCTCCTAACATCGATAATCCACTTCCTCCTAAGTTTGTATATATTAATAAATACGCTTGGAATGAAGGAACTATTAATGAAACAGGATATTATCTTATTCGCATTAATAATGTCTTTCATTTCTTAATAGTAAATATAGAAGCTGATCATGCAGAATCTGATTTAGGTACTTTTACATGGTCTGTCTTTAAAGAGAAGTACGGTAATAATTTCACTTTTGTTAATTTAAGGTTTGAATAATGGAAAATAAAGAAGTAGATCAAAAAGAAGTCATTGATGAATTTATTCCTCATCCACTCGTACAGACAGTCAACGAATATCTAAAGGAAAATGAACTGCCTCCTATTGCTCGTGTTTCTGAAGATGGTATTGAAGTCAATACTGATATTACAGACAGCCAAGCTCGCTTAGCTATTAACCGAGACATTCGTCGTCGTTTAGTTAAGATTGAATTGGAAAAAGATATCTCTACGTACGGAACTCGTAGTCTTCTTTATAACGATGGGTTGAATGAAACATGGTTAGGATCGCTGAAACTGGATGTGATTCCAGTACTGATCGAGAACAAGTAAGTTCTCATCCATCTAACATCAGTGAGTTAAGAAAGAAACATTATGACTCTCGTATCATTATTGCTGGTACGAGAGGCTTCTCTGATGTAGGTTGGTTTAGAAAGACTTTAACTGATTACCTGGTTAAAGAGCATAAGGGAAAACATATTGCTTTTATTTCAGGTGATGCTCCTAGTGGTGCTGATAATCTAATTATTAAGTGGTGTGAGTTAACGCCTTTTGAATGTTATAAGTTTACAGCTAAGTGGAATGAGTTGGGTAAGAGAGCAGGCTTTTTAAGAAATGACGATATGTCTTATGAAGCTAGTCATCTACTTACTTACTGGGATGGTCAATCTCCAGGAACAAAGGACATGATTAAACGAGCTGAAGAACGAGGGTTAATTATTCACAACGTTAATATTAAGCTTTGAACCAATCTTTTGAATGTTTATCTTACTTAGACTTCTTATAACTGTTATTTTGTAAGAAGTCTACTTAACACCTAATATAGAAGAAAGGTTATGGCTGGAAATAGAAAAGCTTTTGAAACACAAGTCTTAGCTGATTGTGAGCGTGTTGATCCTGGCGGTAATACTGCCGAGTATTATCGAGTTGCCTTTTCTCAAATGAGTGATTCTGATATCGATGCTTTTGTAAATAGATTAATTACAGGCGAAGAATCCCTTGTTGTATTCAGAGAAAACGGTAAAGAACCTACGATTACAAGGGATGAGAAAATAGATATCGCTGAAGAGTGGGGTATTGCATTACGAGAACGTATCTGGATTGATGATGGACAAAATCCAAAATATCTTTCTAATAAGAAATACCTCATTCTCCAACTCCCTATTCGAAGACAAGCTCAAATTCTAGATGATAAGAAAACTTTACCTAAGCATAGCAACACTATTGATGAGATTACTGGTCAAGCTACAGGTGAATCTAAAGGCTCTACGCTTTCTAACGTAGAGGCACAAGTCATCTTAGGTTATGATTTAGAGAAGAGCTTATTAGAATTCATGAAAGTTCGAGGCGGTGATATTCTAGCCTTTAGAGCTATGAATAAATCCATTGATGCTACTGGTGGTGCTTCTATTGAAGCATTAATGAAAATAGGCAGTGAAGCAGAATCTGTTGCTACATTACGCTCTTATCTTTACGGTATGCATCTTAATAACACACTTTAATTTGATATAGAAAAAGCAAATGGAAATACGGACCTTTGAACATCATTCACCTAATCTAAAAAGACCTCTTCTTTTAATTCAAGAGATTTTTAAACGTATCCTTCCTATGCATGTAACAGAACTCCCTATTGCTAGGAATGCATACACGACGATTGATAGATCAGAAGGCAGTACTTATGGTCCTAGAAGTCCATTAGCTCAATTTCTATACGAATTCTTGCTTAGGGTTTCTTACGATACTATTTTTACTGATAGGTTCTTTACTACTTCTTTTTTACCTGTATTTAAAGCTAGTCCAGCAGTTCAAGATTTTCTGTTTGATTTACATATTACTTTTAAATCAAGTTGGGCACCTAATCAAAGAGAATATGATGAGGTTTGTGCGTGTGTAGTAGATGGTTTGATTACACTGGATAGGGAGTTATTAGTTAATCGATTAGAAGTAGAGAATAAGACCTCACAACTTACTTCATGGGAATTGCCTAGTGAGATACTTATTCGCATTCCTAATCAAGTCGAGGTAAAGAAACTCATAACTAAGAATAATGGTTTCTTATTAACATTAGCACTACTACATCTTTCTCGTCCTAATCCCATTGATATTCTAATACTAAGTTAATACATGACACCTACTGAAGAAATTAGACGGATCTATTATCTAAGTTTAGATGAAATTCTTGATACACGACTAGGTACGCTAAGACAACACTTTCCAGAAGTCTTTGAAGAGTATACTAAAACTCATTTAAAAACAGGTCTTTATCATTTACGACGTAGAGATGAGTTTGGTCCTGTTACTTATGAGATGTTCAGAGAAAAATATGCTTTAAGAAATATTGAGACATTAAAACTATCTCTTCTCTCTAATGTAGAGGTTCTTCTTGTTTCGATCTTAAAGGATTCATTCAATGAACATATGGCTGAGCCTTTTAGAGGCTTTCCTCAACTAGTTATTAATACCTATCCTTATGATTTTAGTGATGAGCTAAGAAAAGAGTTTGAGTTTATTTATAAAGCTCGTCTACTACAATACTTTGATCATTCTATGGATATTACCTTTATCCATAAAAGCAATGAAGAGTTAACAGCAGATTATTGTCATAATACTTTCAAAGGGATGTTCATGTATGATCTCTTTGATTGGATGAATGCTCAAGCTGAGAACTTTAAGAAAACATTATTGTTTCATACTACTGCATTTACTCCAGCTCTATTTAGAGATAAAGCTGAAGATGATCCAGAGATTCAAGAAATGATGGCTAAAGGACAACATCCTTTAAAATGGTTAGAGTTTGTAGCAGGTAGGATTATTCCTACGACTATGGTAGATGTTAAGTTATTTTCTATTGCTGGTAATCTAGATGTAGGGATTACACCTGAAGATATTGATGAGTGTCGTATAAGCACTAAGCCTGAGAGTCCTATTCAAAGAACGGAAGACGGTGAAGTATTTAATGATCCTCGTGATAAAGACGATGGTATCTTTGAAGTCTGAAAGAAAAAAAGAAAGGCATATTTGGGAGAGCTAATTGCTCTCCCTATTTATGCTGTTTACTTAACGGTCGTTTTTATCTACGTCTTCATTTGACATGGAAGAAGAGCTGTAGGGATACATCGGATTAATTGGAGTGCCAGTACGATCAGGCATCCAAATTGGTTGTTGAGGGAAGGGATGGAAAGGGTAGTTTGAAGGGTGGGCGGGATGCGTTGGAGGAACAGGATAGCCTTTATACAACTCATCTTCATTTGGAGCAGCTTTATATCGATTAGAACTTCCTGCGATATTTAGCAATTCAGTCATATTAGTTAAAACGCTGAATGACTTTGTAAGGATTTCAGTAACGAAATCTTTAATGTTCAGTGAAGGGTCTGCTAACGTTTCAATAGCACCTAACTCTAATGACAAAACAACACGTCCGTTAAAATCAAAAACTTTTAACACAAGAACAAGTTTTCCTGACATTCTCTCAATACGTGTACTGACATCAAAGTTTTGTTTAGTGTAATTAGAGTGAACGTTAAAATAATCAACAATACTCAGATGAGTTGGTTTAAGTGGAGCAGCCTTATTAAAGATATCTTTAACAATTAAATAAAGATTTATAGTATCCTCTACTTCTTCCAACAAGGTCTTATAATTAATACCAATAGTATTAATTACTTTCTTACCCCGCCCAGCAGTTTCATCACTGAGATATTGAGTCAAGTGGCTAATATCCTCACCCTCAAACCCTAAATATTGAGAAACAACACCAGCCAACTTACAACTCATTACAACTAAGTCTTCAGGGGTTTTAATAGCAGTTGGATGAGAACCCAAGATTTTAGACAAGGAGAACATAGCTTCTACATCATCTGCATTACTGTCGTACACACAAACAACAAAGTCATTTAATTTCTCTGTGGTTGAATTTAACACTCTTTCTGAAGTGTCAGAATATAAATCCACTTGTTTGTAATTACGAATAACAACAGTCTTACCACTTACGTTGAAGTAATCACAAAAATCATTATCGTGAGTTGCTGCATATACAACATCAGTTAAGATTTTATCGAGGTTAAGCATCTTAGCTACAATAGTTAGATGTGAGGTGAGTTTATTTTCCGACATGATTGTATTTCCTTTTATGGTAGAGAGGATATTTGTAGATGTTACTAACTAGTGATATATAACTAACAATTCTTAAAATACAGCATAAAAAGAACTACACTACCTAGAACATTGAATTCCAGATAGTGTAGTCTTAATAATTAGAAACGAGCTAAGAGGTCTTCAAAGCCGTTAATCTCTTCTAGACTGTTAAAGGTAAAGCGCTCACCGTTTAATCCAACTGGAGTGATTCCTAATTGAGTGTGAGTGATATTACTAACAACAACAGCGTAACTAGAGTTCCAGATCAAAACTGCTTTATTAATAGCCAGTTCATCAGAGAGGAACATAATACCGTGATCAGCTAATTCTCGTGAGATTAACTCATTAATGACTTCTAATAAAGCACGAGCCTCTACTACAGGATGCTTCTTTAGATCATTAAAAATTAATGCTCGATAACCATCGGTATAAGGTTTAATCTTTCCTTGTCCGCCGTTGATATACTCACTAGAGAAGTATTTGTAGACTAACTTATTCAACTTAATCAAAGGAGAGTTTTCCCGCATCTTGTTTTGATGCTCATTAATACTACCAAGGAATTCAACAGGTTTAAACTCTTCTTTTACTTCCTTTGCTTCATTATGTACTTGAGTACTTGCTGTTTGTAAAGCAATAGACTTTTGCTCTTCCTTTAGTTTCGCATTCTCTTTAACTAATCCATCCACGTACTTAGTTAGAATAATGATCGACTGAGTTAGATCACTAATTAACGTAGCAGTTTGAGTAATAGTGTCAGCAGAATGTTTAGCAGCAGCTTCAGCATAACGAAGGAATCGGTCTACCTTCTCTTGATCAATACTAAGAAAGTCATCTTCAGGATGAACACCTTCATGAACATTAGTAGATAACTCTGCTTCAGTAACTACTGGAGTAGCTTCAGGGACACTAAAAACTTTATCTAAATAAGGATTACTCATTTTATATCTTTCCTTTTTATTTAATACATTTCAACGTGTTCATTATAAACACCTTGCACTTGAATGTTTAAATCATTTAATAAACAAACGTCATTATTCTTTAAAGCACCATAACTTGTTTCTACGTGAGATACCATAAAGATTTGACTAAAGTTCATTTGTTCAATGATTGTATTGACTGCATGAATAGCACTCGCTTTGTGGGTGGGGTCAAACCCATCACCGAACTCATCTAAGAAAAGAAAAGCGTCTGAAAAACCTAAGTAATTCATAGCAATAATTCTAAAGGCTAAGTTAGTAATTTCTTTTTGAGCTTTAGACCCATCTACGATATCTTTGATATCATTAAGACCATCTGCAATATCAATAGGGAATCGATAAGTTAAACCTACTTCTCCTTCTGTCTTAACTTCACAGGGGAGAATCTTAAATGAATACGACCATACCTTAGCAATAATCTGATTGACTTGGTCAAGGATGGTATTAATATAAAGCATCAAACCTTCCGCAATCAAACCATTTGTAGGACTGACTTCATCAATAAGTCGCTTTAATGCAATCTCTTCAACTTCAAGTTGAGTAATTTCATTTTGAAGATGCTCTACTAATCCTCGTTGATAATCTACCTTATTTAAAATGTCTTCATTTAAAGCTAATTTAGACTGTAGAGAGCGAATTAAATCTGAGAGGATATCTTGTCTCACTGATTCTATTACATCGCCTTGTAGGTCCTCTAAATGCCTCTGAAGATACTCTAGGCGTGGCTTTACGTCATTAATCAGACTAGCTAGGCTATTATAATAAACTGTCAGCTTATTTAAGTATTCTTTTTTAGTTCGAATATTCCAAGTGATCTGATTAATTTCCAGTTCTAGTTGGGTTAGGACTGCTTTATTCTCAGAGACTTTTTGCTGGTCTATTTTCTTAACCATTTCAAAAAGAGTGAGTTCTTTATTTAACTTCTCATCAATATCAAGAATGTTATTCACAATACGACAATCTGATTGAAATGTATCAATGATACTTAATACATGTCTAGGATATTTAAAAGCAGTATTGTCAAACTCTAATTGTTCCCAAAGAATACTTAAGTGATTATTCCTATTCCTAATATGGATATAGTCTTTATACTTGTTAAAGAATTCCTGCATATCAGAGAGATCTTTTACTAATTCTTTTCTTCTCTCTTCAATTTGGGTTATAGCAGTTAGAGTCTCATCTAATTGCGTTTTCTTCTTATTGTACTGATGAGGATCATAACCAATAATCCAACTATGTCTACATTCAGGACAAGAAATACTCCCATTAGCTTTATGCTTATCTAACTCATTGAGTTCGAAGTTAAGTCTATCTCTATCTAAAGACAATTGACGAAGCTTTTCAATCAATTGATCATCTTCAGCTTTTAACTTTTTAAATTCTGTATTAGAGAAACGTAAATCATCATTTAAAGGTAAAGTAGAGAAGATTTCATTTAACAAATTCTCACTTTCGCTATCTAAACCTTGCTTGATGTACTTGTACTGATGAGGTTCAATTTTATTACGTAATTTACTAATAAGAACTTGTTTAGCTTTTTCTAATTCTTCTATCTTAGCATTGATATCCTCAATACCCTGACCACCACTCTGATTAACAATATCTACTTCTTTAGATAGTTTTTCAAATTGAGCAGATCGTTCACTTAACTGTGTGTTTAATGAAGAGAGAAGTTCTCGCTCTTTAACCATCTCTTCACGTAGATCGGAGATTGAAGAATAGCTTTTATCTTGGGGAGCTAAGATGTTTGTCGAAAAGATAGTAGCAGTAATTCGACTAATCTCTACTAAAGTATCTGTTTCTTCTTTCTTTAGTTTATCTAAGGGTTGGATTTGATTATTTCTTTCTCTTAAAAGAATAGATAATTCATGATGTAGTTCTTTATTTTCTTTTTGTAGTTTCTCATACTGTTCATCATTCATTACCTTAGCTATTTCATCAATGAGTTTACGTTTGTTATGGCGTAAAATAGCTGTTGTATCATTTAAACGATCTTTCGCCTTAGCAAAGAATTCTAACCCATAGTCAAAAGGTACAGGACTCATCATAGTAAATAATTCCCGTCTTTTTTGAGGACCTAGATCAGAGAAATTCATTTCACCAATTAAGACACTGCGTATAAACGGCGTTACTTTAAAGATACTTAATACAGTTTCTTCCTGTACACGTAAAGTACCTCCTTCATTTAAATTTTTGTATTCACCACTTTCTTGTTCTTCAAAAAGAAAATGTTTATTTGTTTTGGCTTCGTATCTAATTTTATAGTGCTTATTATTGTGATAGTAGATCGCTTCTTTATGTCCTTCTTTACGAAAGAGTTGTGGATTAGCTGCTGCTGGGACGATCTCTTTAATAATACTTGTCTTACCTGAACCGTTAGTACCTAAGATAACTTGGACAACTTCCTTAGGGGTTATTTTAAAGAATCTTTTTCTATTTACACTTAACGGTTTAAAGTCTTTTAATTCTAGACTAATTAATCTCATGATGGTTACTCTAGTTATGTTCTTTTTACTCATATTTTAAAGAAGGTCTATTTTTAAATATGTCTGACTCTCCCTATTTAGGAAATAGCATAAACGTCTCCTTGTTAAAGGATTTTTCAATCGGTGAGGTTGGTGCCAATAAAGATGAAGATGATGATATCTTTTCATTAACTATTGAAGTTAAGCCAAGTGAGGTACTTAAGTTCTTAAATGGTGAGATCACTGACAACGTACAAACACTACAAGCTCAAGGAACGCAATTAGATGGTGAGGAGTATACTTCCACTGTTGATGTAACGAAAACAATTAAAGCCACTTGGCTGTCTTTAGGTAACAGTAATAGAATCACTGCACCAAACGTTAGGCGTGGTGAGAAAGTAATGATTTATGTTCTTGGAGATACTAATACTTATTTCTGGGATACATTAGAAAATCATATTAAGTTACGTCGATTAGAAACAGTGATATATGCTTTTAGTGGCGAACCTTCTTTAAATAAAGAAGCGAGTATAGAGAATAAAAACGTATACTTTTTACAAATCTCTACCCACATGAAGAATATCCTACTCCAAACCAGTAAAGCTAATGGAGAGCCTCATGAATGGACACTTGAGTTAGATACTGATAAAAGTACTTTTACTATCACTGATGATGATGAGAACTATTTCACTATTCAATCTAAACAACGGTTACTAGAATTAAGAAATGGTGATGGTACTTTCTTTAGATTAAATGGTCCTAATATTGAATACCATGCTGTGGGTAACATGACTGGATTAGTTGATAAGAATAAGGACTTGACTGTAAAAGGTAATGACACAAGCTCTATTGATGGCAATACTTCAATTAGCACCCAAGGTAATACAAGCGTCAGTACTCAAGGTAATACCAATATTAGTTCTAATGGTTCTTCTCGTGTGCATTCTAATGGCGGTAATAGTGTAACGAGTCCTAGTGGTATTTCTTTAGATGCTCCTGGTATTGGATTTATGGGTAGTGTTTATTCTAGATCAGGTAGTTATGGTGGTTCAGGAGAAATGGAGTTACAAGGATCAGCTCGTTTCTTAAACAATGTATCGATAACTGGTACATTAGACGTTACAGGCCATACACATCTGACAACCTTGTCTGTTGATAACATTCCTTGGTAAAAAAAAAAGACAGCATAGACGGGAGTCCAAAAGGACTCCCTATTTATGCTCAGTTTTTAGATTTAATAATAACTGCTCGTGTAATACGGGAGGTTTCTGTAACGACCATAGCAATAGCAAGAATACTTGCTGTAACACAACCTAAGACCATTAGTTCTTTAGTGCTCATTATAACATTCCTTCAAATACTTATTATAACAACTCATAACAGTTATATGTAATTGAAATAATCTAGAATTAAATATAGAAGGCATAAATAGGAGGATCTAAATAAATCCTCCTATTTACTTTTAATTACCTTTCTTAAAAGAGAAAAAGTCTTTATATAATTTACCGATTCGCTTTTTAACTTCAGGATCATTACTTTTAACAATCTTTTCTTTATAAGGAAAGGGAAGTTCTGGAAGTTCTTTTAAGACAACTCCTTCCGGAATCTCTAAATCAATTTTCACCCACTGAGCATATTCCCCATTATCTTGAGGAAAAACATCGACTTCCCACAATAAGTCATGGCCTTTAACGGGAAAGAAAAAACGATCTTTAATGAGTCCGTCATTAGCTAGTGCTTTATAAGCATTAAACATGTCCTCAGTAGTTTCTTCTTCAGTCTCTAGATTACTACCATCAGTCTGCCTAACTTTTGTAGTGTGAATAAAAGTTGTACCATCTTTATTAATGGTCTTTCTTACCCTAGTAGAACCTTTATGACCTTCACCAATGACTGGGACAATAGAGAATTGTTCCTGTTGTTCTACAGCATCAGCTTGTGTTAGTACTGATAGATCGTCAAGTAAAGCATATATCTCTAATTCTCTTTCTACTGAAGTACCTTCACTAATAGTTTCAAGTGATAGTGAAAGTTTTTTCTTTTTGTTTACTTTAGTACGCATGTCGATATTTCTTTTTTTTAAATAGTTGTTCCAATGAGTAGATCAAATAGTTTAAGTAATGTTTCAAGTATAGAAGTGGTAAAATCCATATCTGTATCTTTTCCTCTGACTACTACTGTAAACATATACGTACAGACGAAGATACCTATGATTAAATAAAACACACTTAAGAATCGTTGGATCATTCTTTCTTTAAAAGTATATCGACCTTCTGAAATCCTCACTCCCTCTAAATACATGACATTAACAGCTTTTTTATCTAGTGGATACAAAATAGCTGTCAGCTCAATTAAAGTAGCTCCTCGGTCATCCTCATTAACAGGATGCAACCTACCTGTCCGAATAGCTACTTTATTGTAAGCGTGGTAAAAGAGTTCGATTTCATTATCAAAGAATTGGTCTTTTAGCGGAGCCTCTCTATCTATTCTTGAAATAATCTCATCTATAATCATAGTAATCTCTATTCAATTTTATATACTCCAATACCTTTTTCTTCTAGATTTTGAATCAAATCAAATTGGTATTGACGTGCGTTCTTATTTTTTTGATTACACATGAGCATATCTTTCCTTAAAGAGATTGTTGTATCGAACAATAATTTCTCTCTCTGAGAAAAAGTCTCTAATGACAGATACTCTTCGATAGTGAAAGGAGGTGTTTGCTCGCAGTCAAGTAAATACCTATCAGGTAGGAGCATATACTCTTTTTTAATAGGCGGAGTACAAGCAGTAATAGCTAGTGTAATAAATGCTAAAGAAATAAATACAAATTTCTTCATTTAAAATTCTCACAAAGAGAAGTGTTTTTATCTATGCAATAGATCATCCACTCGCGTTTGATTAAAATCTTAGCTTGTTCATCATCAAGAAAATCCTTTTCTTTAACTTCTTCTATAAGAAGTGGTATTTCTTTATTAGATTGAATAGCTTTTTTTATCTTTGTCTCTTTTTTAATTTCTTCTTGTTTTTGTTGGTGTAATCGCAGTTCTTCTTTAATAACTTCTTCTATCTCTTCAACAGTATCAGTGAGTTCTTTCTCACTACGCTCCTCACTAATCTCTGCTTGCTTACTAATAGTTTCAATAACTTCTTTTGTTATCTCATTTTCTTTTTTAATTTGTTCTTCGATCTTTTCTTTTTGATGTTGTTTACCTTTCTGGTAATAGTAAGAATGACTAACAAAAAGAGAACCGATAACGAGAATAACTAATACCAGCCAAAAAAGTATCTTGTTCGGTATTTTAATCTTACTTGTTAAGCTTTTCAAACTACTTAACATAGAAAGAATTTTCAAACCACTTAAGAACATAATTAACTGCCTTTAAATTGGTTAAGTGCTTGAGCGTGATTAACTAATAATAGATAGCGCCAATAAGCAATAGCTAGTCCATCAGTCTCATGCTCTGTTAAATCTTTAATTGCACTTATACCTACGTATTTTAAAATAGGATTTAGTCGCTCAACTCCAGCATTGACGTCTTCTTTACCGGCGTTACCTTTACAACCTACGGCATTTTTAACTGGAGAAGGTTCTATTAAATCTAGCTCCATTAATGCTCGGTGTCTAAATAAAGCGCTTCTAATACAAGCAACAGATTCTACTAAAGCTCCATAAGCTGTTGGTCTGTTAGTATTCATGAAATTACTCTCAGCAGCTACACAGAGTGGATTAAGACTTGTGAAGAAGCTATGTAATCTATTCTCAATACCATGTAACCTAGCAAATCGACTACCGTGAAAAGCGATATGATCTTCATTCTCAATTAGAGCATCTCCTCTCAATAGCGTACTACCTGATTGGATAATCTCTAAATTAAGAACATTAAAGAATATTACGCCTAAACCCATAAAACGTGTTCCTGGATCGATACCAATAATACAAGCAGTACGATCATCTGGTTGAGGAATAATTAACATTTCTTTTTTTATTCTAATTAAAAAGCTAGGGGTAAAATTAAATACCCCTAGCTGGTAACAATTTACTTAAGTCTTACGGAGTAACTAACAACTCAGTCTTAAACAGAGGTTCTTGTGCACCTGCATCAACAGCAATCTCTAAGCTATTGTTTAAGTAAACCATCTGATAGTATACGTTTAAGTGAGCTGCAACCAAAGCACCAATTGTTTCTAAGAAGCTAAAGGAACTTCCACCTGGCTGACTGACTTGGATAGGATAATCCACAGCACAAACCATTTGAATTTCTGAAATGATAGCGTAATGCTCACTATCATAAAGTACTTTAGCAACGTTACGAAGATGGTCAACTTCAGCACGAGTAAAAGATAATGAGAGTTTACTCGATGCCACTGCATATTGACCATCTAATACGTTAATGTTCTCAGGTGTAAGATCAGGTGGTTCTGGATATAAGTTATCTTCCGTAGGAACAAATGGAGAAGATACTTCAGTGTCACCATCCACTACCTTAATTTCCATCTCTACGTTGTTACTGATATTTTCAATACGACGTAAGTAATAGGCGATGTAAGCTTTCCCTTTAATTTGTTCAGGACGACGCAGTGCGTACTTAGCGCATTCAGCAGGAGGTAGATCCGCAGCAGGGTCTACTAGAACAAAAGGCATGGGTTTAAATGCAGCAGCATCAGTAGCTAAGTGAATAACAGGGTTATTAATTGTAATCCCGTTTTCACCAATAATAGCTCTATGACCGCCATTACCAATAGAGAAGTAACCCATCTTAGGGGTTTGTCCTGCTGTCGGTAGTGTACCTCGTAAAATATCGAATCGTTCGTTAAGGGTCGTGTTATCCACATACCTAACTGTTTTACCTAAAAACATATAGGTTTGTAAAGTAGACCCATAAATAGTTCGAGTAATATTATCCATGTTATTTCAAAATACCTATAAAGAATTCTTTTCAGAAGATGTAGTTAGTTTTAATCCACCATCGGTGTCTCAACAGTATTCCACCAATCATCTTGATACATATCTGGTAAACTTCTCTTTTGTTCTTCTGTTAAAATATTAAAAGTTGTATCAATGCCTGGTAAAGGAAACTGTCCGTTTGGATATAATGTCTTTCTTGGTAATTGCATACTAAAGCCAGGACTATGAATATTATAATTCATACTAGAGAAATCTTTCTGGGGACTAATATTGAATTGTTTACTTAAACAATACTTAAGATTATGTTCACCATCTATCTTAGCATTCGTATAACGAAAGCCTTCACTAATGTCATAATGAACGTTTTGCTTTCCATCAGCTTCCATATTAAAGAAATCTAATGCCATATCCACATAGTAGGCTTGAGATTCTGCTTCTGCATTAATATCACCTAAGCGAATCGCTGGCCATTCTATAATTTTAATAGGATTATCATTGATTTCTTTTAAGAACTGAATACTGTAACTAGAGAGTTCACTAAACATATTAATCATTAAGTTTTGTAAGTTACTTAATGACTGGGTAGTTCTAACATCTAATCCAAGCGCTTGCTCTACGATACGTACATAAATTAATTCAAACTGTTCTTCAGGAAAGTCAGCAATGTCTATTCCTTTCTCATTAAACCAATTTGAATATTTTGTACCTGCTGGTTCTAAGTAGGTGAGTTTGACACCATATAACCTAGCACTCATACCTTGTACTTCACCACGTTTGACAAAATGCTCTTCAAAAGCAGTTCTATTTCTTTGATAACGGAGTGCTGTAAAGATATCTCGACATTTCTCCCAATAAGAATCTGTAGAGATAATGTCAGTGAGTTCAGGATTGTATTGAACTAAATCCTCAACAAACTCTTCATCAAAATACTTCCCACTAGTCATTTTGAGAATATCTTGCGTACTTGGAAAAGGAATTACTTGAACCTTTCTACAGATAACAGGCTGGACTTCATCCAGTGTAACACCGTAAGCGTGAAGTAATAAATACTGAGCTAAGACATACGCGTCCTTAACAGAGAGAGGGATAATATCTCCTGTTCTAGGGTTAGTGATTCTAACGAATGCTCGGTAAATACCTAAATTAGCTAAGTAAGGCCAGTGGTTCATTAAAATGTCACTAAATGGGAAAGGCGTAGCATCAGAGTAATCATACATTGCTGATTCTAATACTTTTGTCTGACCTATATTAGCAAGAGCATGTCTGAAAGTAAAGTCAATATCTTCAGCATTGTCTTCTTTTTCAATTACGTTATCTTTAGCTAATCTATCTTCTTTATCAAGTAGGGTTTCTAAATCAATAGGTTCAGAAAAAGTAGTACTAACATACCTATTCTTAGGCTCTCGTTTAAAGATAGGTTTGGATGAGAGTTCCTCAATGACTTTCTCAACATCATGAGCCATTGTATAGCTTGTGAGAGCTAGATGGCGTTTAGACATGATGTTTTCAATTAGAGTCTCAAAAGTCGTACTATGTCCAGCATTTCTATTAATGTAACGAATATTCCTATAGAACCATAACCTCTGTTCTAAATTCATTACGTCGAAATAACGATCCAGTCCTAAGTTAGAGGCGAGGTACTGTCTGATATGAAAGCTATGGGCTTGATTAGTCTTTGCTCTATCTAAACGGAGTTTATTAATAAGGGCAGGTAAAAGTAAAGCAACTTGTCCAAAGAAAGCGACTTCATAGTTCTCATCGATTAGACGATAGCCTTTAATATGCCAGCGAGATACAAATCTTTTAATGAATGCTTCTATATCAGAAATAAGACTATACTCGTTACTCTCTACGAATTCTGGAGCATAACCAAGAATTGTCCAATCCTCTGCTTCAATAGCCTTATCAATGTCAATTGGATAAAGAATACCTAAGATGAGTTGCTCTTGTTCAGGATACAATGCTAAAAGTTCTTTATAGAGCTTTGTACCATATCGATACTCTCTAGCTGTTGCTCTATGTAGTCGTAAATTTTCTTTATTAAATACAATTGTCTCTTGAGTATCGACAGATTGTATGATCATAACTTCATCAGAAAGATAGTATTCACCTGCTAAATTAAGGTAGTACTTCCAAGTCTTAGGATCATTAGGATCGAAAGTCCCTGGAGCACTATACTGTAAATAATTATTTAGCGCTTTGGCTGAATACTCTGACTTCATTACAATTGTTTCTGCTAAATTAAAACAATTGTCTGAGAATATTTCATAGTGGTTATTAGTTTCCATTGTCGTAGGACACCTTCTTTTCAGGGATATGGTTATTAGTATCCACTTTAAGCTTTTCCCTTATTAAAAATATTTGAGGCTAAATATAAAATGGCAACAACTCGTCAACCTAGTAAAAATGTAATAGGTGGTAGAGGATCAAATGACGATACTATCTCAGTCAGGGCGATGATTCGTTCTGATCCACCTACTGCTGCTGCTTTATCTAAACTCCATGAGTCGACTAAACGACCTGAGTTTACAGATAAAGGTGAGATGAAGGTAGGCACTCCTTCTATTCGCCATCTCCAAGAAAGAGCTAAGCAGATTGCAAGTAATCAAAGGGATTCTGAGAATATCCTCGCTACTATGCCCGATATAGAGATGATGGCACAACTGCTTATTTCCTCTATTATCTCGCCTCATGATCTTATCACTAAAGAGATTGTAATTAGTTCTGAGTTTGATCTATTTAACCCTACTTTAAAAACTGAATTAATCAGTAAGATTAGAGATTATTTCGATAAAGACTATAGAATTAAAGACCAGATACATACCATCATCGAGAATATTTTAATTCATGATGGAAGTCATCCTCTCTTAGTTTTACCAGAGAATGCAATTGATGAATTAATCAACGGTCGATCTAACTATTCATCAGAATCATTATATAGTGGCGGCTTATTTAATAAAACTACTAAGGCTTTAGAACCCTTAGGTCTTTTAGCCAATCCTTATAAAAATAACCCTGAACCTGATTACTTTAAAACGGGTTTTAGCTTAGAGGACTTGGATCTTATCCGGACAGAGAATCTGAAATCTACTGATCATAGTCAAGTTAAGATTAAAGTTGTAACGGATAAAGATGAAGAGAGTGAAGTATCTCTTGGTATTAATGTTATTGATAACTTCAATATCTTAAAGATTCCAAGCATCATCTCTGCTAAACGAGATGAACTCTCTAATAACGTTATTAAAAAAGCAAGTAATAAAACTAATAGCTCTTTTAAAGTTTCATTCGAAGAAAATGAAATTTCTATGGAGACGCTTCCTGTTGAAGAAAAAGAATTCTCAACAGAGTCGTTTGATCAGTACTTCCAGCATACTGATATGAGTGATCGCTCGATTCGTTCACTGGTCTATAAATCACGACATAAAACTAACGACACCATTCGTATCATTAGAACCCAAGACCAATTAACCCGACGCTCTATTGGTGAGCCTCTTGTATTAAAAGCACCTGCTGAATCTTTTATTCCAGTATTTGTACCAGGACAAGAAAATAGACAGGTAGGTGCTTTTATTCTACTTGATTCTACTGGTAATTTTCTGACTAAAGATTCATTGAAAGACTTTCAAGGTTCTTTCCAAATGAATCCAAGTAATCAAAACTTTGCTAGTAGTTTATTACAACGAGTAAAAAGTAACTATAACGGTAACTTTGACTGTAGTAATCCGTTACATCAGCAAGAATTAACTAACGCTTATGTAGATGTTGTTGAAGCTGACTTCTTAGCTCGATTACGTAATCTAACTCATGGTTCTATTGCAAAGATCTCTACTAACCAAGAGATTTATCGAATCATGTTAATTAGACACTTAGCAGGTAACTTAACTCAAGCGCTTTGGGTTCCAAAAGAACTCTTCACTTATTTTGCTTTCGATTACAATAATGCTGGAGTAGGTAGATCCATTCTAGATAAGATCAAAGTACTCTCTTCTATTCGTGCTATTGTCATGATGGCTAATGTGAAAGCAAGTATTAGGAATTCTATTGGTGAAACTGTTATTGATGTAGTGCTTGATCCAAGAGATCCTGATCCAGTTAAAACACAAGAACTGATTTACAATATGATCGCTACGACTCGCCAAGAGTCGATGCCTATTGGAGTTCAAAACCCAAGTGATATTACTGAATGGTTAGCTAAAGCAGGTATTCGTTTTGCTTGGTCTGGACATTCTGGATTACCTGATACCACTATTCAGATGCGGCAAGAAGGTATGAATTATGTTAAACCTGATGCTGATTTAATGGAGGATTTAGAGAAATATATCGCTAAGTCATTTGGCTTAACTCCTGAACAAGTTGATAATATTCACCAACCAGATCATGCTACAACTATTGTTAGTAATAATATTCTCTTCGCTAAACGAGTTATTCTCTATCAGGATAAATTCAATCCTCAACTCTCTGATCATTGTAGAAAGATGTGTGTCTACAGTCAAAACGTCTATGAGTCTGTTGTTAATACGATCGCTAAGAACTTTAATGCTATTGAGTTAACTAAGGAATTAGAGAAGAGTGCTAAGGATAATCCTAATGTTAAGAAAATGATTATCGAATTAGTGAGTAAAGATTTTATCGATAGCTTACTCTTTGAATTACCTCGTCCTAAAAACGTACGTATTGAAAATCAGATTAATGAGATCGAAGCTTTAGAGACATTAGTAGATAAAGTCGTAGAATACCACTTTACTGATGCGATGTTTGATTCTGAAGTCTTTGGTGATATTGCTGAAGGATTTGCAGATAAAGCTAGAGATACAGTTAAAGCATTCTTAATGCGTAAGGCAATGAGTGATGCAGGTATTATGACTGATCTTGTTGGTTTCTTTACTGATAAATTTAATGATTCAGAATTTGCTTCTCTCTTTGCTGAACAAGATCTTATTGCTCATAACACTCTAGCAGCCTTTGTCAAACACGTTGCTGATAATGTGAGGATGAAGAAGAAGTTAGAGAAAGCAAAAGAAAGACTGGATATGGGTGATACTAATTATACTAGCTCTTATGAAGAAGACGATGAAGATTCTTCATCGAGTAGTGATGATTCGTTTGATTTCGATATTGATGAGAATATCAGTGAAGTAGAAAGTCCTCCTGATATTGAAGAAATAGAAGAAATAGAAGAAATCCCAGACCAACCTAATGAAACAGATTCAGGGTTTTAAGTAGCACTATAAATAGAGGATCTATTTGGTCCTCTATTTATGCCTTACTTTTTACTACAACAAAAAGAAAAAAAAAGAAAGGTAGTAAAAGGAGTCCTGATTAAGGGACTCCTTTTAGTGTTTTAGATATCGAACGGATTTGCTGCTTCGACAATGGTGGATGTTACGCGATACACACCCGCAGAGAAAATGGCGTAAGCAACAGCTTTCTTGAGAAAACTTGAAGTAGAATCTTCTCCTACCACTTTCACTGCTGCACAACCCGCTGCAATAATACCACCACCAATGGCGAGGTCGGTCAAGATGCTTTTCGTTTTCGTGTTCATGATAGATTCCTTTGTACTTGAAATGATGTATTAGTATTACTATTCAAATTAGTTATATGTTTCTGAAATAATCTAGAATACAGAAATAACTAATAGAAAGAGAGAGAGGAATTAGAATCCTTTTTTATGAAATCCTAATTCCTTCATCTACTTATTGCTGAAGAATATCTTCGACCACCCTATCACGGATCTTAGCTTGTTGAGCTTTACGTGCAGGTAAGAATTCAATAATAGATCCCAAGATCACATAAAGGATTGTTGCATAGGGGGAGAAGATCGCAGCAATTACCATTGCAGTAATTGAAACAAAGATCACAAGTATTTGTTTGATAAAATACTTTTTGGGATTATCAGCAGCTTCTGCCGTCAACCACTTCATCAAAGAGAACGAAGTTTTAGTGAAGTAGAAAGGAATGGAGACAAGTACCAGTGTGCAGAATACGATGATGTGAATGTTGTTCATGATAAATATCCTAATGATTAAATAAGAGGGAATGATGATTTTTCCTTTGAGTTAAAATACTCAACGAAGTATAAAACTTCTATTCAAACTAGTTATATGTAATTGATTAATTCTAGATTACATTCTACTCTGTTATAATAAAAAAAAAAATAGAGGCATAATTAGGAGTTCCGAAGAACTCCTAATTTTATATCTTAACCTTCCTCGAACTCAGGTTCTTCTTCAACCTCAGTTACTTCTTCCTCCACTTCACTCGGGTCAGAGATCGTAGTGATAGTGATCGATGTAGCCAGTAGATCAGGATATCGATTCGTCGCCCTCTCTAACAAAGAAAGAGAATCTGATTGCTCTGAAGCATCGATATCAATATTCGAGATATTACTGAATCCAGATAAATCCAAAGCACGACCGACTTCGTCAGCGACTGCTTCACGAACTGCATTGTTACCACCAGAAATACTAATTTCGATATCTTTGATTTGCGACATGAGTGAAAATTCCTCTATATAGGAAGATTATTTAGTTACTGCTTTTTTGTTGTGTGTTTTAGACTGCTGCTTACTATTAAAAGCTGCTCTCTTTTCGTCATGAGTAGCGGAGAGAGTAGCATTTAGGTTGTATGCCGTTTCGTCTTTGAGTTTAACGATGCCGGATTTTTCAAAGGCTTGCGCCATTGCACTATTAGAGAAGCTCATAATTACTAAGGAATAAAATAAGAATGATTAATAAATGAAAAAGACGGCATCCTTGTAACTTAGGCTGTAACTTAGGTAAAGAATGCCTTGCCTTATTTTAAGGGGAAAGTTTTAAAGTTTCTTTAAGAAAACAGTGGATGAATTCCAAAGACCTTTATGGATGGAGAACTCCATATTATCTTGAGTGCGAATAATATTTCGCAGCACTTTCTCACCATTACCTGTTCGGTAATCGAGAATCGTAGAAGTTAAGTCATGTAGAACGGGATGTGTCTTCCTATTAATCATAACTGAGTTGGAGGAATCAAAGTCAAGATCAAGATCATTCATCTTTGCTTTGATGGTTGTGATAGAAGAGAGTTCTGGGATAATAACTACACCATCCATCTCTACTTTATCATTCAATAATGATTTAACAGAAAGAATAATCTCTTCTGTAACTTCATTAAAGACGCCTTTGATAAAACTAGCTTCGTCTCGTAAGAAGATTTCAGCAGTAAAAGCTCCATAATGCTCTTCCAGACCTTTTAACAAAGGCGTATAAGCAGTATGCCAGTCAGTAACAGTTACGTCAATACCGATCTGAATTTGGAGACGTTCATTAACTGCTTTAACAAACATAGCTTCTAGTTTGTCAATAAGGCGTTTATAAGCGTCTACAGCGATATCATCGTCTTCACTGTCAGTTGAACTACGTACTGAGCTAAAAACGTCACTAACAGCCTTAAATGACCGCGCATTACGTAACCGGTTAATTACTTCACCACCAACACCTTCAAAAGTCAGTTCAGGTAGAATGGTTACTTGATTACTTACCGTAGTGAAGGCCGATGGTTCATCGACTTCAGAAGCAATTTGAATACGTTGCGTTTCATGAAAGCGAGACGTATCTTCAATAGTAGATAAGTCTTCTTTTACGACGTGAGTATAGTCAGGTAGTTCAATGACTTCCTCAGTAATACTTACTTCATCAGAGGAGGCGGATTCAACTTCCCTTTCTTTAATGCAATCGTCCAAATGAACCATGGGAGAAGCAACAGCCATCTTCAATGCATTCAAACGACGCTGTGCTTCTTCTTCGTTCATTAAGATACGATGTCGAGCAATATCCATCTTCTCCTGCTCCGTTAAGTCAATGAGGGTAACGACAGCCTTACCTGTGACGTTATTGATTTTGTAAATTCGTTTATTCTTCCCTGGATTATTTGCTGGAATACCAGGATATTCAGGAGTAAACAAAACGACTAGCGTTCCGTCAAACTCGCAGTAGAAGTGATCAGGGTCTTCTGTTGAGCGAAAGACTGGTTTCTCTCCGAAGTATTCAACCCCATTCCGAACTGACGTAATTGTAGTTGCTTGTGTAGTCATAGTATTTTCCTGTCGTAAGTTATTAGTTACAGGTTCTACTCGCTGAATATTGCTTGATTGAGGAGAGATTTCATGTTCATCCACCTCATGTCCAACAACACCCCACTGACTAATCATATCTGAAGGAACAGATGAATTAATCACATTTGATCCCATGCCCATATTAGGAGCACGAACTAATTGACGCTGAACGTTCTCAGATAACAAGGGATTACGGTTATTTTGTTGGGGTTGGTGATTCATCATCCCACCTTGGCTATGGCTGTGCATGGCTTGGTGTGGTTGTGGACTATACATCTGTTGACGACGAAGTTGCTCTCGTTCAGCAACCAGTCGATTATACATCGAAAGAGGAATGCGACCGAACTCTGGAGTCTCTACAATAGGTTCGTTCATTGCTTGATAGGGAGAGTTCATCATACCTGCTCCTGTTGGGTTATATCCGTGTGTCATGGGTGTCATGGGTGTCGTATTAGGATTATGCATTCCCATCATAGTTGGGTTGTGTTGGTTATGCATATTCTGAGCATTGATTGACTGAATAACAAATTCAGCTTCTCGCTCATTGGTTTCTAAAAGGCTAAATGCGTTTTGAAAACTAGACATCAAGTGAGGCTCAGGCTGATACATACTCCTTAACGTCATGTTAGTAAGAACCATTGCTGCTAAAACGACATTAATTGTTTCTTTCGCAGCAGAATCTACAATGACGTACCAATCACTTTCATTTCGACAAAAGCGCTTAACCAAACAAATTCGAATAGCTTGCATGAGAAGATCACGAAAGTCATCGTTCATATAGCCATTATAAGCCATCTTATTGAACATGAACGTGCGTGGAATATTCTCTGCTCTTCGATTTTCAATTTCCTGAACCAAAGAACCTGCAAGATATCCATATAACTGCGTCAATTCAGGGACATATTGAACAGTTACATTAAAGGGTGGGGGGTTATTTGGGTTATAACCCTTCGGGAAAGCTGACAAGTAATTCGGACTACTATGAAATCCAGACATGGTTGGGAAATTTCCTTATTTGTTTATCACTTCTGTGTCAGCTCTGTGATTGTATCAAGAAGCTCTACAAACCGCTCATTACGAACAATCTTGTAGTTCTCATCGATTTGCACACAAGTATTCAAACGACGCCTACCGTCAGGACTAGATTTTGGTAGGACTGTATAACCTCCGACCTCAGAGATACTAGGATGATAGCGAATCGCTGGGTCAAGTAGATTTAACTTCTTATTTCGTTTTGAATCATTCGCTGACTGAGGTACGAGTAATGTTGTCAATCTCAATGCTTTATTATCATTCGGAATAGCTTGGGTTGTAACTTCGCCGTGTGAGGGTTTGTTAATACCGAAGATAAGATCAGTTTTGAGATATCGATTAAAGATCGCAACGACATCTTTTTCTGTTAGGATTTTCTTCGTACTAAGACGTTGAGTTAAATCAAAGACAGAAAGAAAGATAGCGTTATTAATATCCTGCATCACAAAGTCAACTACGTTTAACTCTTTACCATACATGCTGTTTAATGTACGAGAAGAGTCTAGAAGCATTTGGTTAATATTTTCCATGATGTACCATAACAACTCATAGAAGTCTTCAATATAACCTAAACCAATACTTTGTAGTTTTAACTTTGCTTGAGTATCAACGTAATGATTAAGTGAGCGATAATGATCTACAATCTTCTCATCAATAATCTCTTCGTTTCTACCTGCTTGATATGTCATTAAACCTAATAGGATACGCCAAAGCCTTTCAGGACGCTCGTATTTAATCCATTGATAATTTACCCTTTCAGGCGCATGATCAACGATATAATAAAAGCCAGCAACCATATTCTTTACAGATTGGCTCCATTTATCCTTAGGAATAGCTAGTCGTAGTTTAGAAGGTCTGTACGTGTTCTTATTACAAGCCTTTGGCCTATTACCAGACGACGCACAAATAACCCAATCACTAGGAGGATACCTATCGATATTGATATCCTCATACCCAATTTCAGGTATAAAGCCTACATGCTTCAGAAACGTATTATCAAACCCATACCTACCTAATAGGTAATGCATGAGTGTAGTTTTAGCTCTGATATGCGGTGAGTCTTTACTTTGATGGATTTTGCCATGCGTGACTTGTACAATCTCTTTATCGTTTAACTCGTTAGACCCACATGCTTCGTTATGTGCAAAGACATGATGGAGTCGTTCGAAGTTAATCCTTGTTCGAGGTAAACGTACAAAGATTGTGTTTTCATTGGCTGGGGAGAACACAATGTCGTTTAGAATAGGAGATAAGACAAAGCGTGATCCACGTAAATCGATATAGCCGCCGTCCTCTGGTGCAGGTAACCAGAGATAGTAATCAGGTAATGGATTTCCTTCGTACTTAAGCAAAATCTTTACCATGAATACATTAGACCGACTCGTCTCGTAAACTCGTCGGCTGTTCTTACGACTCGCTGTCATTTTCTGATAGATTTCTCTAGGATTGCAATGACGAATACCATGATACGTCAAACCTGGAACAAAACTATCTGAAGCACTTCTCCAAATAAAATCTAAACCTTCAACAACACGCTTTAATTGAGTTGTAGCAACACCATCTGCTAATACTCGGTTTAATTGAGGGGTGTCCTCATCTATCAGTCTACCTAGACGACGATCTTCCACGAAGAGTTCTCCATTGTTTTTTTGGTATCAAGTAGTACAATAGATTTTAAGCTAAGTGATAATTTAATATATCGCGCTATTTAGACTTTGTCATTTCATATACTTTATACAAAGCTAATGCTCCACCAATAAAAGCAGCAGCAGCTTTGAAAGCATTCCCCACTTCAGAAAATACTCTAACTGTTTTCTCCCACGCACTAGGATTTTTAGCAGCCTTCATCTTTTCTTTATCGTGTTGGATTTGTTCGCGCTTAACTTCAGCACTAGACATGTCAATATCCTGCTTTATCTTTAGTACTTCTCGCTCTATTTCTAGTCGCTCATTTTCCGTTCTGATCTTTTCTTTCTCTAAATGAAGTTTCTTTAGTTCTAGTGAAGACAAAGTATCTTCTCTCTTTCTGTAAAAACCCATTTCTTCAGAAATTTCATCTAACTTAAAGAATTGCATATCAGTAATTCTACTACCTCGTAGACTCGTTCCTGACCGATAATAGATATATAATCCACTAGGTCGAGATAAGTCAAGTCGAGGTTTAAGTTCTATGACTTGATCTAGGAGCTTAAAGAATCTCGATGACATAACGTTTCCATTATCGATTAAATCAGCATGGAAAGCAATCATAGTGCTATCGAGTTTTTCTTTCTCTTCTTCTGTCAATCCAGCCGCACTCATAGCAGGAAAATTAACCCTATTTAAACCGACTGGGTTAATATGATTCGGAGCGCCCACTTCTACGAATCGACTATCTTCAGGAATATTAACTGATAAGACTTTCGAGGTATTCTCATCAAAGATCCCTTGTGGGGAGTTTAGGATTTTCTCGATATGAATCTTAAAAGCAATTTTGTATTCACGAGTCATTTGACTCTGATGAAACGGATAGTCTTTATTGACTTGAATCTGAAGACTTCTCATTAACGGTGTTTCAGCAGTTAATTGAGAATTGACGTGTCTATGGAAGTCATTTAAATAACCATATCGAACTTTGTAATTATAACAAATAATGACATGGTTTAAATAATTCTTGTGATCAGGACATGTTGTCGGATCAGAATAGATGACCATAGGTACATCATCGTTACCTGTCACTTGAATATGATATTGAGTATAATTAAAATACTCTACCTCTAGAGTGAATGTACCTGTTCCATTTACTCTAGGTCCCCGACTAAAATCATGGCCATTACATGGATCAGATCTCTCTAATCGATGTTTAGGCATATTAAATCCACTATACATATCGATATTTTCCCCCAATTTATAAAAATTATTGATCTTCTTAATTATCTATTACACTACTGGGCTGGCACGAATACTTCTCCCGAAAGTACTCTCCCTAACTACTAAAGAACGATTACTACAAATACTAGGAGTTTAATTAAAGAACGAATTAATAGATAATTAAAGGCACTTCTACCTAAGTTACTAGATAGTGATGTGTATGTGAAAATATCTTAAATAATAAAAGTACGGCATAAATGGGAGAGCTAATTGCTCTCCCTATCTATGCCATTGTAAGCGTATTACAATATTGGCCTATTCACTATCGATTACTCAATTTGGCTATAGGCCAATGAGAGTTAAGAATCAACTCTTTTAAAGCCATCTAGCTTATACTTAGTGAATAGACTATCACTTCAAGGTTGGACTTCTTCAAACGCGATCGGGTTACGAACGCGAGTGACTTTATCCAGGTTAACAACAGTGAAGTGCGCCAGGATCGGGCAGTTGATCGAGTGGATAAAGCAAGGCTGTACAGTAATCTGACGGCTGTTAGCACCGTTGAAGTACGTTGGCAGAGCGATAACCAGTTCAGGCTTCCAACCCATGTTACCGAAGGTCAGCGGATCTGGCACACCAGACTTAGCCGAATCCGGATTGATGAAGGTAATAAAGATCTGGCCTTTGACACGCTGGTTAAAGGTCGAAACGATCTTGAAGTCCATTTCTGCACCCAGGGTACGAACATCTCCTGGAGTGATCAGATAGTTAGCGATAACTGGATCAGTACCGATCAGTACAGTTGGCTTCTTCGAGATACCGCCAGCCAGTGCATCAGCAACAGGCTTATAACCCGAATCACGCCATGCACGATAAGCTACGTCACGGATACGGTTCAGCAGGACAGCTTGCATATCCTGAACTTTCTCATGCGATTTGAGCGAGTTGATCTCAGCTTCAACGTCAATGACATCAGTCTCATAGAAGGGACGGATTGGACCCAGAGCAACACCCATCAGAGTAGGCGTAGCAGAAACGGGATCATTAGCATTAAAGTGTTGAGCCAGAACGGTCTGCGTTTTGAAGATCTCGTCAATAGCAGCGTTAGTCGTACGAATACCTGTAGCGACCAGCAGTGCAGCGATGTCAATCGAATCAGTCTGAGAAACGTTAGTCTCAGGACGTGGGATCGTGATTGGGCTACGCAGCTGTGGCTGATACATTTGCGATTGATAGGTCGTATCAACCAGCTGACCACGTTGACGACGGTTCGAGTTGGTACGATAACCATCCAGAGTGTAACCGATCAGTTCAGCGTCTTCAAAGAGATCAACAACGGTTTGATAGCGAGGATCGTCGGTAGCAATCTTGTTACCTTGTTCGTCACGGATAACCGAAACGATTGGACGAGTACGTTGCAGCGAAATAAGACCCGTTTCAACGTTGATCTGACCCGAAACAACGAACGACAGACGAACAGCCAGTTCAGAAGTAACGATAGGTGCAAGCAGAACAGAGTCAGCACCCCGAACGGTTTTAATAGCACCACTGCTACCACCCACCAGAACATCTTTAGTATCGAACATCAGACGCAGTTGACGGAAGTTACCTTGTACAACTGGATAGAAGTTCGATTCATGCATATGGCGAGTGCTCAGACGAATCACTTCATCGTCCGCACCGTCAGTGACTTTCATCACGACGTTGTCCAGGAACAGACTGGAGTCAACAGCATCAGTCGAATCCATAATACCGGTTTCAAGCAGCGCTTCAGTTTGAGAGATGCCCAGAATATCGATACGGTTATCGAATAAGAGCGAAGTCGTTGGGACTGCTTCACCAGCCACATCAAACGAAGCAAGAGGAACCAGAGCAGGATCAACGAAGTTAGCAGCAGCTTCTGGACGATAAACTGGAACCAGACGAGTTTGATCGTTGTCCAGAATCGTTGGGTCAATAACAGCATGAATCAGGTTCTTACGACCGAAATCAGTTTCATCACCAGAGATGTCACGGCGAACTTCATTCATCACAGTCATCACGTTCATTGTGACTGTGTAGCCAGCTTGATCAGGCGAGACCGTAACGGTTGGGAAGAAGGATTCTGCGAACTCGTCTTGGTTACCGTGTTTCTGGTTATAGATGATCGAGTATACAGTCGTATCACGCAGCTCACGAGTATCGTAAGCTTCAGCCGAGAATTGACGCTTAGAGGTCGTGTAAGAAAGGTTAGTACCAGTGATCAGAGGAATCGATTCCATCGAACCACGGGAGACGTGTGGTGCAGATTGCAGGTAAGCAGGGACGTTAGTCGCCATGATTGCAGCAGCAGCGGCAGCACGTTGACCAGCTTCAGAAATAGTAACAGCAGCAACGCTACGACCGGAAGCGTCTTCTACCATACCAAAGGTATCTTTGAAAACGCTCTCAAGAGAGACTTGAACGTTCTGATAGAGATCACGAGCTTCAGTAGCTACAGAACTCGTTGGGTCCAGACCTTCCGAGGAGAAAACTGCTTTACCCAGACTCTCCGATCCACGCAGTTGTGCATGATCGAATTTGTCTTTGAGCTGATCAATAGCTTTGTTAAGTCCCAGTGCGGGCGTTTCCGATTGATTAATACCGAAAATCTTGTTAGTAGGCTTCATTTATGAAAAATCCTTGTAAAATTTCTTAAGAGATTGTAAAGGTTTTATATCTCAAACTATTTAATCTTAAAATAGATACAAACTAATTATAGTGCGTTGGTATTTACTCTAATTTTCATTAGTTCAATATATTGTTTAGTAATAGGAAGTAGTGCTACTTGAACCGTTGGTAAGCGAGAATAGAGTGCTTTTAATAACGATTCAGTTAAGTCATATTTAGTCTGAAGACTCATTGTATTAACGGCTTCAGTACTTAGAGAATTTTGTCCAAACACAATTGCATAAGTAAGTTCGGAATTACTTAGGTTCTTACTCAAATCATGTATCTCAAAAACCTTATCTTCCGCCCCTAGTACAGCAGCAGTACTAAAACGAGTTAGTATGCCTGATGTGAATGCTTCATAATTATTAACACTATTATAAGCAATATTAGTTAAGGTTTCTACTTCTTCAGGACACTCTGTATTAGAACGCCAGTAAGAAGAAAGGTTTTCAATGCTAGATCCTAGTACAGAATTATCAAAGCTAGCTGTGTTGAGTTGTTGAAATTGTAAGAGATAGAGCACGTCCTCAGGGCTGAGGATAGCTCGCATGACATCATAATTAATGACATCTGCTAAAGACTTATCATTTGCCAAGATCGCTTGCTCGATCCAATTAGGAATTAGTATCGAGTTAAAATGCTTCACTGTATGTTTACTCCAAGTTTTTTATTTTCTATACTATTTGGTTGTATTTCAAGCTAATTAGTAATTAATTAAAATAGCCTCTAATAGATGATATGTCCAGTATGAACTCTTTCTATATTTAAATCCAATTAAAGAGAAATTGTTTTCATACATTACATCTAAATACTAAGAGAATTTGTATCAAACCCGCCATATGAATAATAAACATCTTTTAGCTAGTTGTATTACTTTACTATTTTTAAAATCTAAATTACCTCATAAGAGTACTTCTACTTCTAGTTTAGTTCTCCAGGTGTTAGAGTTGATAAAGCTCCCTGAATTAACTGGAGGTGGTCTAGATCAAGAAAGAGATGCTATTAGTTGCTTAATTAAAACAATTAAACAACTCGTCAATGAAAGTGAGATTGATAAACTAACCCTCCTTCAACAGATTACTATTGACTGTGGCAATGACTCTCAATTACTAGAGTCAATGAAAGTCATGATTGAAGCAGAGTTAACTGAAGAAGAGATTGCTGGGAGTGCAGTTAGTTTAGAGAAGAAGTTAAATAAGTATTTAAGAGATACTAATGCTATTGAACTCTTTTATGAAAAAGCTAAAAAGTTAAAGTTCAGTAGAGATGATGTTGATGATATTCCTAAGTATTTAATGCAGTCTGTTTCAGAGATCGAACCTTTCTTAAATAAAGGAGATAGTGAAGATCCTGCGGTTATTGCTGATTTTGATCTCAGTGACTCTAAAGCTGTAGAGACTGTCTTTGACCAAGCTAAGAAAGCAGAAGAAGGTATTGGTAGTTTTGTTTTTGGTTTTAAACATATCAATAAATTCTTCAGAGGTGCTTTAGGAGCTGGTAAGACATTATTAGTAGGCGCATTACAACACCAACATAAAACAGGTTTTACCTTAGCTTTATTTCGTCATGCTGCTATCTATAATACTCCTTTCTTAAGGGAAGAAGATGAAGGTAAGAAACCCCTCTTACTTAGAATTAGTGCAGAAGATGAAATTACTGATAACTTAACAAAGATCTTTACTGATACGTATTTTAACGCAGAAAAGAAAGTCCCTGTTATCAGTGACATGACCTCAGAATACATGAGGGCATATATCCATGAGAAGTGGAGTGCTAATGGATGGCATGTACGCTTTATGCGTATTAACCCTAGCGCTTGGACTTATCGAGATATTGAAAGAAAGATCATTGAGTTAGAATCTTTAGGTTATTGTGTAAAGCTTTGTATGCTGGATTATTTAATGATGATTCCTACTACTGGTTGTGAAAAAGGAGCAACTGGTGAAGATAAAAGGGATCTTGTTAGGAGGGTCCGAAATTTCATGAGCGCCAGAGGTATCACTTTCATTACGCCTTGGCAGCTGTCTCCGGATGCTACTAAGATGGTTCGTGAAGGTAGAGATAACTTAGTTAAAGAGTTTGTGAACAAGAGTATGTATTCAGGCTCTACTCAGATTAACCAAGAAGTTGATGCAGAGATTCTTATTCATATTGAATCTATTAATGGTGTTAAGTATTTAACATGCGCTCGTGGTAAGTATCGTCAAGGTGGTGCTGTAGTTGCTGATAAAGATCTATTCTGTGCTCTACCCTTTCATCCAGAAGCAGGATTACAAGATGATCTTCATGGACCTACTTTAGGTGTTAGTACACCTGGCGCTATTGTGAATGAAAATGGAGAAGAAGAAAAACCCATGTGGGAATTCTAATCTATGGTAAACGGCATAGAGGGAGTCCTTTTTAGGACTCCCAGTTATGCTGTCATTCTATGATTAGTGTACAAAAAAAAATAAACTATTAGGTTATATAAACATGTTTAATTTCTTTACTGCTTTAATTTCTTCTATTACTGTAGAAGAAAGAAATGATTTGATTATTATTAAAGGTATTGACAGTATCCCCTTTATGGAAGATATTCGACGTCAATGGGGAACTCGTAAAATTACTGATAATTTATTTTCTTATCAAAAACCTAAAGAAATTGCTTTTAATAAGTTCTTTGGTATTGAGTTTCTATATATTATCGAATCCCTTATCCAACGACGTTATACTCATACTCCTAATCGTGTACTCGTTAAAATTAGAGATAGTCTAAAAGAGAATACATGGTTAAGCAGTCTTAATGAAGAAGTTCAAGAACCTCTTCTAGATCAATCTCAGTTAAATCAATTTGTCTTTAAACCTAAAGTAGCACAGCAAGACTTCTTCAACCATCTTACTAGCCAGGCGAAAAAACTAAACCTCAGAGGCTATCTTTTAGACTCAGCGCCTGGTACAGGTAAAGCTCAACCTCTATATACAAAACTTAGAACCAGACAAGGTTTTATTCTAAATAAAGATATTCAGGTAGGTGATAAGATCTTAGCTTGGTCGGGGGTGGAAACTACTGTTAAAGGCGTATATCCTCAAGGTGAGATGGAGGTTTATGAAATTGAATTCAGTGATGGTAGGAAAACTCGTTCTTGTCTAGAGCATTTATGGGGTGTTTATCATTCTAGATGGTTAGGTCGCCGCATTTTAAGCTTAGCTCAGATTCTTGAGAATAATAAGATCTTTAACATCACCTCCCTCTCTATTGATTTACCTGTTTGCTTAAACAAAAAAGAAATTGTTAATCAATTAAGAGTTAGAGTTGGTAATAGTAATATCAGTGGTGATGATAGCAACCTTACTTTTAAAGTAGTTGGGGAAGTAGAGGGTGCTTTTGTAGAAGATCAATTACGACAAGCAGGTTACATCGCTACTCATTACAAACGCTTTAATGAATGTTTTGTTAATGGTGTATTACCTGTTAATCCCGATGATAGAAAGATAAAGATCAAATCAATTAAAAAAATAGGAGTGGAACCTGTTCAATGTATTGAAATTGATCATCCTGATAAACTCTACATTGCTGATGACTGGGTAGTTACTCATAACACTTATATGAGTTTAGCTGTGAGTGCAATGTTACACTCAGATACTGTTATTGTCGTTTGTCCTAAAAATGCTATTAAGGACCCATGGGAAGTTAGTATTAAGGGATTATTTAAGAAACCTAAGAACTACTTCTTAAGTACTAATGAAAACTTTAGTACAGTAGAAAAAGGTATCTATGTTATCCATTACGAATACTTAGAAAAGTTCTTACCTATGCTTTATAAAACTAAAGCAGATAGTTTAGGTGAGGTAACTATTATTCTCGATGAATGTCACAACATGAATGAGAGTGGTAGTACTAGTAATAGAACTCAAAACTTTATTGATTTATGTCTTTACATTAATCAAGCTTTTGTATTATGGATGAGTGGTACACCTTTAAAAGCAATGGGTAGAGAAGTTATTCCTATGCTTAAAACTATTGATAACTTATTTAATAGCAGAGCTGAGGAAAGATTTAGAGAAATCTTTGGCAAGAACTCCAGTAAAGCTAACGATATTATTGCTCATCGATTAGGTTTAGTTAAATTTACTATAACAAAAGAATCTGTTATTACTGATAAGCCTGACTTTCATGAATATAGTGTTAAATTAAAAGACGGTAGTGATTATACCTTACCACATATTAAGAAAGTCATTGGTGATTTTGTTGTAGAAAGAAGTAAGTACTATAAAGAACATATGGATAGTTATGTTGAGGACTATCTCAGATGCTTAGAAATGGTTAAATTAAAGAAACCTGGTTTAGCTGACAGTATCAATGGATATTTTAAAGTAGCTACTACTCTTCGTAAGAATTATGATCCTAGAATTCATAAGACTGAACCTGCATGGTGTAATAAGTTCGAAAAAGAATTCATCATCCCTTACTTAGACAGTGCTGATAAACAAGTCTTTAGAGAAGCTAGGAGTGTTTATAAGTATGTTACCTTAAAGATTCAAGGAGAAGCCTTAGGAAGGATTCTAGGCGGTATTAGGACTAGGTGTAACCTAGAGATTGCTAATATTGATTTAGTCATGGATGAGAAAGGAGGGGATAAGAAATTAACTCTCTTAGATATGGCAAACGCCTCTAATAGCAAAACAGTATTCTTTACAAGCTTTGTTCAAGTAGTATTGAGTCTACAACAGCAACTTACAGAGCGTGGGGTTAAGTGTCATGTTGTCTATGCAGACACTAATAAGAACTTAGTTAAGATCTTAAGTGATATGCGAAATAATCCTGACTACACAATCCTCGTTGCTACCTATGATTCTCTTAGTGCCGCAGTACCTCTAACTATGTGTAGCACTATCATCATGTTAAATGCGCCTTTTAGAGAATATGAGAGGACACAAACTATTGCTCGATGTGCTCGTTTAGGTCAAACTGAACAAGTTGATATCTATGATATCTTCTTAGATACAGGTGGAGTAGATAATATCTCTACACGCAGTAAGGATATCTTAGAATGGAGTAAGCGTCAAGTTGAAGAGATTATGGGGGTTAAGACTCAATCTAAAGTGTCAGTAGAATCTATTGAAAATGATGAGACTTACCTTAATGACCTTATTCTAACTTTAGAGACTTTAGAGAATATTCGACTAGATGTTGATGATAGCTTAGATGCTAAAGAATTAGATAATCTAATTAATGAATTAAAATATCATCAAGTCGATGTTTATAGGGATGTTAATGCTGATAATTTAACAGGTATTTCGTATACTGAAGAGAATTATCAAAAGCTTAAAGACTGGTAAAAAAAAGAAAGGTTGTATAGTAGAGACTCCTTTTATAGAAGTCTCTACTAATTCATTCTCTCATTTAAGAATGCATATTTTTTTATATATAGACTGTATCATGTGTAAGTAAGATGTCTAGTCCTATTTACAAGCTCCTCTCTAGGTAACTTGTTGAGATCTTTAAGGTATACTTTGACCTCATCGGACGGGTTTAGTAGATCTGGTGTAGATATATTCCTCTTATCAGTTTGGTCGCCGATAAATCGGAAAAAACTATCGACATCACTTTTCTTGATAGAGATTACCCAGTGGGAATGACCTGTTGATTTTTGAGTATGAGCATCCACTTCAGTAGTGACTGGATGACTTTTATTCCAATTGATAACAGGTTTGTAATTAACGTTATTGAGTAGTGTATTCATTTTTTTCATTTTTTAATGTATATATGAAAGATAATGTTCGTTCTCTTACTCATTGCAGTGAGTAAGAGAACACCTAATTCAAAGGCATAAATGGGAGATCTAATAATCTCCCTATTTATGCCGTCTTTTCCTTTTTTACTAGCTTACCTAAATAAGTAAGTAATAAAATAGTTACTTCTACTGTATCGGAAACAGATTCAATATCAAAGATATTATTCTCATCAGTTACTAGATTGAGAAGATGTAAGTTATCGTAGTTTGTGATAAACTTAATTTCTTTATCTTCTAGTTTTACTGTGAAAGTAATCCCTTCCTCTGTTTCATATTTACTAAAAGAAGCAATTGAATGTTCCTTAACGAGATTTAATAAATGCTCTACCTTAAGAAACGTCCTAGCTTTCTCTGTGATCTCATTAATAACAGGTTCGTTGTCAGTCATTAGAGAGGTTTCTAAACTACCCTCCCTAATAGCTTGAAGTACATCTTTAATCCAATCTACTTCCTTTACGAACCTGCGCTCTACATGAATAGGCTCCCAAGAAAATTCACCCTTTACTTCCTTATCTTTAATTTTAAAGAAAGAGAAAGTAGTTGTATAAATGGCTGGGAGATTAAAACCAAACTTTACACCTATTGTACTGACGTGTTGTTTAACATCAATACAGTATTGTTCCTTACCCACTTGATATCTAAAAGTCTTCTCAGTTGAATAAGTGTTTGTGTTAGGATCAATAGCTTTCAAAGAAAGTTCTTCTTTGGGAAGGTTATCTAACCATTGAAGGATATCTCTTCTTACACTAGTTGAGAGTTTCATTAATCCTCACTAATTGTAAAGCCTTGGCGGTCAGCGATGTTTTGAACATCATCATCCTCATCGACACTGAATCCATCGATTTTGAATTCATAACCACCTGTTTCTTTCTCCTCGATAATCATTGAGTTATCTTCTTCAGAGTAATACTTCTCATCACCAGCTTTATAAAAATCCATTTCTTTCACCTTTTATTTAATAAACAACAAAAATAGGGAGAGCAATTAGCTCTCCCTGATTATGCCTTTAATTGAATTACTTAACTTGCATTAGAGATCATTGATGATATTCATACGATTCGAATTGGTATTCTCATCATCTTCCTCTTCTTCGATATCTAGTGGTTCAGAGATGAATACAGACTCCCCCATCACTTCTTCACTAGAGAATGCGAATGCAGTGATATCCATAGCACTTCGTGACTCAGTCAGAGTAATGAAGGTATAGATAGCGTAGGTAATATCACTTAAAGACCAATACCACAGACCACGAACTTCACACTGAGTCAATTCATCATCATGCTCAGAAAGAACTACTTCTACGAATTGCTCATCTTTACCAGGGTTGATTTGGTTTACACCTGCTTCAACTGTAACAAGAGAGATAGAGATCTCTTTATGATCACTCATATTCAGAGTGACATTAGGTTTAATCAAATCTTCTTCTGATGTAGGCGTTGTGATGATTCGATTAATGAATTTAATAGCGCCTCGTAACTCACTATTTTCATTAATGAAGTTATCAATATTACCTTTAACCAATTCGCTCAAAGACATGTCTTTAATTTCCTTTAATTAGACCAAACTTCTTCTTCAGAACACTGATTGTAGATTGAGGTAAATCTAACAACTTAGAGATTTGTGTTTGGGTATAACTCTTCTCTAAAAGTTGCTTTACCATCTCTTCTTTTTCTTCTTTCTTAAAACGAATCTTCGGGTTACAAATATAACCTTTAGAGAACCATTGTTTTTCAATAGTTACTTGACCTTCTTTATGAGTCGTTGTCTCGATATAGGAGATGTCGAGACAATTAGAGTGTAAAATAATAATCTTATCTATACTCTCGTCACTAGCGACTTTCTTAACTGCTTGAATAAATTGTGTACCTCTACGCATCTCTTACCCACTCTCTCTTTAGTGATATGTAATTGTATTTATTTTCCTTTAATCAGGATCTTATCTACAATACCGTATTCAATAGCTTCTTGTGCTGTTAAGAAGGTATCGTTTTTCATATCAGCATTAATCTTCTCAATGGACTGACCAGTCATCTCAGAGAATTGCTCTTCAATGCTATTTCGAACTGAGATGATTTCATTAGCATGACTAAGAATATCATCACTTTTACCAATAGCACCACCAGAAGGTTGGTGAATCATTACTCGTGCATTCCTTAAAATAGCACGTTCACCTTTTTGACCTGCTGCTAAGATGATAGCACCCATACTCATAGCTTTACCAATACACAGTGTATGAACTGGTGCTTCGATATAGTTCATGGTATCAATGATTGACATACCATCATAGACTGAACCACCTACAGTATTAATATAGATGGAAATATGTCGAGTTTTACTTTCTCTGTTTAGAAAGAGTAATTGAGCAATGACTGAGTTAGAAAGAGTCTCAGTTACTTCTCCACGGATAAAGATGATACGATCCCTTAGTAACCTTGAATAGATATCAAAAGTAGAAGCATTCTGACCGTTGTTTTCAATGATAGTAGGGGAATAATAATTACTCATTGTTTCAATTACCTTTGTGTTAGTATGAGGTTTATACTTCTTAGTTTGTATAGAACCTCACACTTGATTAGGATAGGAATAGTCTTATATGTCGTTTAAGCGCCGCGATAGGTATCTTCACCTGTAGAGTCATTTCGACTTACTTTACCTAACTGACCTAATTTAACGAATTCTTTAATCTCATTCCAGTTATCAGAAGTGTAAGTAGTTCCTTGGTGATCAAAATGAAATTCGTCATTCCTACCAAGATAAGCGGAAGCTACTTCTTCAGAATCCTTCCACCAGCTAATTTCCCTGTCACAAAAATAATGGTCTCTGAGTTCAGATCGAGTAGATTCTGATAGCGTTTGAATAATGAAAGACTTGATTCCAGTATCCATGATGTATTAATTACCTTTAAGAGAGTTGAGCATTCGCTTACTATTAGGTTGCTTCTTTAAGATTTCAATAACGGCTTCTTTAGTTAAAGTCGTTTCAAACTGCATCGTTACATCATTCTTGTCAGATTTGAATTGAAAAATAACTACACTAATTGGAATACTTCTTTCTAAACAAGAACCAATAAACCCATCAGCATCCGTAACACAATCTGCTTCTAGAGTATAGGTATTGACTAAAGTATTATTCATATCTCTCTTTATTTATTCCGAGGTTGTATAAAACACACGTTTAATATCCAATCTCTTCTGGATTCTTAGTAGACTATTAGTACAAACAATACAAGGTTTAGCATTTGTACCTGTTAATTTAGTTGTAGATCGAGCTACAATAATCGTAACGCCTGCTCTTTTTTCTTTAGGTACTCGTTTTAGTCGCTCTATAAGGAATTGCTCAGCATGAGTGCTATCTGGAATGTAATGTCCTTCTTTAGTATTACTGAATTTGTTTCTATTATAGACATTCCAAATATTAACTTGTTGTCCTTGAGTAGGATGTTCTGCTTTATAGCGATTACCTGCTTCTGCTAGGATTAATCCTTTACTGTCTATAGCAATAGCATAGACGGATTGCTTACCGTGAGAGTTATGATTTCTTGCTTTTACAATTGCATAATTGATGAGCTTGTTAAGTTTCTTAGGTGCTTTACTTGCAGGTTGGAAAAGAGGATCAGTAATCATGTTAGAAATAGAGTTCGTTTAGATTATCATAGTGGTGATATATAATTGTTATTTTCTAACTTTATTATTGAGGGCATAATTGAGGAGAGTCAAATACTCTCCTCATTTTGCTATAAATAACACTCTTCTTTAGCTTAGGGAGTGAATTCCCAAAGGTCGCCATAAATTAGTGTATCGTCTCTACCATTGTACAAATAAATTTTATTGTCTAAAGTTGTCATTGTACTATAACTACGTTTTGCAGGAGAAACTTCAGTTTCAATAAGTACAAACTCATTTGAGCTTATTTTATAACAGTAAAACGAGTTAGTAGTAATACCGTTATCTGTGAAGCCACCGAAGATGTATATATTATCACCTAATACTGCTGTAGAAGCTAAAAAGTTAGCTGGCATATTAGAGGCGGGATTCAAATATTCCCATGTATCGTTTTCCACTGAGTACCGAGTTGCGGAATCAGATACGACGGCCAGAGGTGTTCTTCCGCCAAAACAATAAAAGTAGCCATCGACATAAGCAATATTACGATAAATAAAGTCAAATGCAGTCGGAATTGTACGACTCTCCCATGTATCGTTTACAATATCGTAAACGTAAACCTTTCTGTCCCCTGCACCACTAATAGCAAATATTTTACCTTCAAATAGTCCAGCTTTAACGTAACTGGCATTATTTGGTAAACTTGATAAAGTAGAGAAAGTGTTACTTATAATATCATACCTCTCTACTTTATTAAAAGCTGCGCCGTTCGAATTACTTCCACCTATTAAATATATATAATCACCAATATTTATCATTCCGTGATCAGTACGTACATCACTTACAGCTAAAGGAGTTGTTGTGAGTGTTGAAGGATTAATAAGGTAATGAGAGCTAAATCGATAAGGAGGGGTTAAGGTAGCTTTCCCGTAACAATATAAATCACCTAATACACTAATCATAACACTATTATAGCTTTCGTCTAAAGGCGGCGTTAGTGGTATAGGCCGCCATTGACTTGACTCATGGGGGGGGGGGGAGTAGAACTAATTAGCAATTCTTTACTCATTACTTGCCTTTAAAATAAAATGATCTGATATTTAACTATAAGATCTATTTGTTTTTAAGATTATAAAAAAGAAAGTAAGGAGGCATACAGAAGATTATCATCAGCAAAGCCAACTAAAGCACTCAACCCGAATTGAGCGAGATCTTTACTAAATACCTCTTTTGCTACCTTACAATTCATGGTGGGTCTTCTCGCGATTCGAACCGAGACTCTCACCGGTTATGAGCCGGGTGTTTTTTCCAATTAAACTAAAGACCCTTAAGACGTACATTATTTATTCCTATTATTCCAAGCTATAGAAGTTTTACAATAGGAATAAATAATGGACCGACATGCTGGAAACGATCCAGTCAGCTCCTCCCTGCTTTTATTACGCTACCGGTTTAGAAGACCGGGGCAAGGGACATGTCGGATTTTTTTACCTAACAACTACAAAAATTAGAAGATTAAGATCTTTCTCTATCTGCTACTAATAAATGATGTATACTTAATTTAGTCTAGAACACACTACTCCTGCAAACTATAGAAGTAGTGTATTTTTTATTATTTCTATTTCTCGTACTTAGCTGCTACTTCATCGACGAGTTTTGTAGCTGCTGCAAGAGATTCTTCAGTAACACCGAAATCGAGGATGTTAATATCCTCACCTTCTTTTAATCGCTCGATGAGTTCTTTCTCCAACTCTGGTGTCCAACGACTACGTGTACGGAGGTAATTTACCTTTGTAGCTTGAAGGGAAGAAATACCAAACTCTTTAGCAAGCTTTTCTACTGCTTCAAAAAAGACTTCTTGCTCTGCATCAAGAGCACCTGTAAGAGTTCCAGTAGCTTCTTTTCTTTCACTCTTAGTCATTTTTGAGAAGTCGATAGAGAGGACTGCGGTGGTGTTGTTTTCTTGATGCATGGTTATTCCTTTTGAGTTAATACAGGTTATGGAGTCTCTTGACTCAGGTTGCTATGCTCAGCAACTATTAATCGAGCGACTTCTTCTTATTTATCCATAAGGTTCGTAGATCGTAATAGTATCTGTATTCATTTTTTAAAGTGTCTCAATTGTAGTAGAGGTGAGTTGAATAACTTCTGAATGAATTGTTTTACTTTACCAAAAAGAGATAGATTCTTATCTTCTTTGGAATGGATATTCACTTTAAAACCTAGATAGGTAATAGTAGTTGGTTTATTATCCACTTTAGTCATTCTAGAAGAAAGAACGTTTGTTTCTTTATCTAAAATAGTTTCTATACTAAAGACTTCATTGTTAATATTTAAAACAACTTCATTAACCATAATAGTAGAACTACCTTTACTAGGTTTAAATAACTGATCTACTACCGCAGTAAGAGTATGTTCGTGTACTTCTTTATCAACTAAGAAGAAAAGCTTATTTAAAGTAAAGATTTGTCTCATATTTTTTATTTATATAATTCTACTATTAATTCGCTATTAAGGTAAAGGTTATTAATGCTTTTTAATTCTTCTGGATATTTAAAAAGTGTTCTTATCTTAGCTACTGTTTCTTGTTCTAATTTACTTTCAGTAAATCGACATCTAGATAGATAGATACTAGCGTCTTTATACTCACTAGCTTCCATCTTCCTTATAAATTCAATATAGTTAGCAAAGAGTTGATTAGCTATAGGTAATTCTTTTTCAGAAATATCTAGTGCTTTAATTATGTCATCCATTTAGATACCTATTCTCTTAATAGTTACTTAGGAAGATATCCATCCTTTAAAGAAATGGAGAGGGATTTCTTTAAAGGGTCCTTTGGTGTTATTAAAGCTTTCTAGGTGTTGCTCTAGTTTAACTATAACAACTTCTTCAGGCTCATCAGTCTCAAACCTACCTATACTGCAATCGCTACAATCCATATCGTAATAGAAGTAGATCCAGCACTTAGGATTACTGAGTGCTTGAGATAGAATAACTACGTCATCTCTAAATGTACTAATCTTGGTATGGATATTGATATCTTTTTGTGTATATAACTCAAATACTTCTTCGACAGTTAAATCCCTATCTGGTAATACTACGGAGTTAGATTGTCGATAAGGTTGCAGTTGTTCCAAAGGGATAATATCTCCGGGTGATCTATACCGTTGAATAAGGTAAGCTTTCTTAATATTTACATAATTAATAAAGCCATCTAGAAAAGTACTGGAGATATAATCGTAGAGAGTTCCTAATGGTAAAGGATTCTCTGAGATATTCCAACCAGGGTAATCGATAAAGTTATCGAAAAAGGAGTCAGTAAAGATGGATGCCATTTTAATCACTCTACTATTTTAATAAGTCGACAAAGTTTAGCTTAATGTCTGGTTCTTCGATAATGGAATAGTCATTCCTCTCACTATAGACAGCATAGATATCGAAAGAGTTACTTAAGAGTTTATCTAAGTCCTTTCCTTTTACTATTCCTCCTACAGAACCAGCATAGCACCAGTTTAACCCTTCTTCTGTTAAAAAGTAGAAAGTACTGTTGTTGAAAGAATCTCCTTTGGGTTTAACATAGTTACGACCTACTTCCAAATATTTAACAGCGTCTTTAATTAACATTGTTTTTCTCATTTATGTTAGTAAAGGTTCTCACTATAGAGTCTTTCTTCATCACCACCTACTTTACGACGAATCTGTTGATTCCCTACAGCAAGAGCCTTAGCTTCTTCTCTAGTCATAAAGACATTATGCTGATCAACAAATCCCTGTAATTTAAAGTCAGAGACAGGTTCGTTTTTCAACGTTTCTAACTCATGAATGAGTTTAATCATCTCGTTCATATTAATGTCGTGATGACGAGCACTAGTTACCATCTTATCTGTATTAGTAGACTTATTAGCAGCACATACTACTCGACGCTCATAAGGAGCTTCATTACCTTCAGGAATGATAGTAATGAGATCGCTTTGCTCTATGACAAATTCATAATTATTTATTAGGTTGGCGATAGTGTATTGATTGCCTTCAATTTCTTTTACAGTGAATGAAGAATTTTTGAGTCCTTCTACCACTTTAACAAATTCGGGATGATGTCTTGGGATGCAATGACAAATATGAGTATATACTCTATTTAACTCCCTGTTCTTAGTATAGTCATCTAAAGAACGAATTTTTACATCTTTCATCCCTTTAATGGCATTAACAAAACCTTCATCAAATCCCAAACTATCTTTCAATACTTTACACAAAACTTCATTATCAATAACTGCTTTAATAAGAGTATAGTTGTCACTAATAAAAGCATGTTCTGTGTAACAATAAACGACTTTATGTTTACTCTTTAATTGAGTCATCTTCTACCTCATCAGTAAAAGAAACTGTGTATGAAATCTCAACAACAGCATCAGTTTTATCTATTCTCTCTTCTTTAATCGATAGAAAAGAAAAACGCTCTTTAATTGTATCCATTACAACTACTAGAAAAGAAAGTAGATTACTGTCTTTATGAAGGGTTAAGGAAAACTCTTCTTTAGGACTACCATTAACTAAATCAATAAATACTGGCTTCACAATCCTTACTACATCAGAAATAGTAGTTGTATACTTACCATTCATTACAGGTAGTAGATTAAAGTACTTAGTGAGAAAGTCAAGGACTTCTGTCTTTCTCTTTAATAGAAGTTGTTCTTCTTGTGTGAATTGTTTAGTTTCCATTTTCTTTTTTCTCAGCTCTAATTTCTGTACCAGGTTTCATTTTAACATCGTGTCTAACACCTAAGTTAAACACCAGCATTAAGATAAATATTACTGATGCTGAAGCAGCAATGATGAAAGCTATAAAGTCATCTAGATCACTTTTAAAGTATTTATACTCTTTCATGTTAAGTTCCTTTTGTTTCTTATAATTCTATTAGCTTATTATAATAATGATATATGTTCAAATTAAACTAACCTATATATTAGCTCAACTGGATAAAAAAATAAAACTAAGGCATAATACAGGAGTCTAAAAAGACCCCTGTAAACTCTTTGGTAGTTTAGTTTGAAACTTTATTAACGTAACCAACAGTCTTTAGTCTGTTATGAGCTACTTCAGAACTCTCATGACCATTAGCCCAACTAATACTGATAGTCTTATTTTCCAGATCAACTTCACTGATTGTACCAATATCATGCGTGAGATAGGATCGTACTTCATCACCAATCTTGATATTGGTAATCGCTTTTTCGTTCAAGTTAATAAGGTTCATCTTGTTTGTCGTTAAATTAGTGTTAAAGATAGGACTATCGAAAATCCATATGATGGAACTAATAATTAAAAATTAAAAAAAAGAGGCTGCCTCAAACCCCTTTTACTTATTTAATTATTAGTAAATGATGAAGTGTCGTGGATACTGGACAACTTTTCTATCATTGATAAGTTCAGCAGGGATTTTATAAAGCTTAATAAACCAAGCCTTATTTTTCGTCCTCACTGCAATAGTTCTTTTATTTTCCCCATTACCGACGACTTTTACTTTAAAGCGCTGGCGATGCTTTTCCATGTGGTATAGGAAGACATAATTAATAATACCACACTCTACTTCTTTCTTTAGTACATAACCTACATCTTCGATATAGATATACTCTCCTTTATCCGTATCAAATATAATAGGTTTTTTCTGCCCTACCTTCATATCTTGACAATATGAAGCTAGAATGTATTTAGATTTTTTAATAGCTTCCACACTTTTTCCTTTTCTTACGCTAAAGCTTTACCATCTTCAGATAGTTTTGCTGCTTCAAGGTAGGTCTTAAAATCTTTATCTACTTGAGAAGATAGTCGTTTAGCTTCTCGTTCGTTAAAGATCTTAGTCCAGTTTTTAAAGACTTCTCCTTTAGGGACTTCTCTAGATTTCTCCCAATAGATATACCTACCAGGATATTGACTGCGGAGACGTTCCAAATGTTCTTCGTGTGTTTCTGCTTTAAAGTATTTTCTCATTTCTTTACTTTGATGTGAGGGATTGATGGGTCTTCCGGGAGGAAATTCTCCCCTAAGACCGTTAACAGAAAGATGGCTTCTTCTCGGTAAATATCTTCATTGCCTTCGTTATAAATACCAATGCTTTTGTCGTACTCAATGTTTTGTTTTACTGCTGTTGAAACAGCTTCTTCAAAAGGAAGAATGATAATGCGGTGACCCATAGGTAAAGTCTCCATACATAGAAGATACTAAAAACTAATTCATGAACAAAGAAGGATGTAATACTCTAGCAGTAATAACTTCCCTTCCATCTCGTAATTCTTTCTTAATCTCAGATAGGTTTGTTTTGGTGAGTTCTTCAAACAACTCTAACCAAGGAAGAAGATCTTCTGCTTTACCACTTAGTCTAAGAGAATGACACCTACCATCATCAGGATGACCTTGTCTGTTGGGTGCTAGGTCAATTAAAGAACGCAATTCACCTCTACCATAATAAGCACGTTCAATGAATTTACCTACGACGCTTTGTTTCTCAGCATCCATCTTTAGCCAGACTGACATTATTCTTCTCCTAGGAGAGTTAAATGAGTAATAACCTTTGTCAATATAGTGATATGTACTTAAAATAAAGTTCTTTTTAACTTCTAATTAAAAACACTATTTCAAACACAACTAGGCTGAATCTTTTGAGAAATATAACCTCTCATTATTTTTTAACATGTTAAGAAGGTGTTTATATGGCTGCAACTATTCGACCATGGCGCAGACAAGCTGATCTTAAAGCACTAGTATTCCCATTTATTTGGAGTAGTGAAGAAAAGAAAACTGTCTATCGTCGTGCTGGTAATACGCTAGCTCCTCTTAATGAAGTTCTGTATCCTGAACTTTATGAGAAAGCTGGTTTTGAAGACGGTGATGATGATACGGAAGTTCCTGGTGATGATGAACCTGATCCTGATCCAGTTCCAGATCCTGAGAATCCTTAAGGTTAAGTAAGTCTATTTAAAGAGAGGGATTATTCCCTCTCTTTATGCCGTTGATTGAATTATCTATTCTTAGAGCTACTAACTGTAGGAAGTTCAAAGTAAACTCCTTTAAATTAGAACTCAAAGTTGCGTCGTAAATCATGACGTAGTGCTAGATCTCTCATATGGTTGTGCCAGTCGATAAACACTCCCATTGGGTCACGATATACCCAAATGTTTTCTTTAACTTCTTCTGTATTAGGTAATATGGTTTGCTCCTCTTTAACTAAAGTGAAATAATCTAAAGTTCTAAAAGACTCCAGACTTGTTCTAATTAAACGTTTCATTGTAATCTCCTATTTATAGACACTGTCTAAAGATAGTTATATGTATACCTTTAGACAGTATTCCTAATTATTTTGAAATGGTGGGATTTCCTACGCCTTTCTCCCAATCATAACCATTTGTCATTAAGGTATGTTTGATTTCATCAGGAGAGAGTATAGCAGTATCAGGACGCAATACCTTATTGAAAGAGACTTCTTTACCCTTATACAGATTGACGAACATAACTGCTGCGCGTTCTTCAGGAGAGAGTTTCAATAAGGCTTCAAATAGCTGTTTGGTATAGGGTTTAAAAGCGCCCATAAAAACAAATTCAGTATTTGTTACAAAGTCCCAAATAACTGGATCAGAAGAAAAGAAATCAACAACCTTACCAATATAAGGATTTTCATACTCATTACTTACACCAATAATGAAGGTGTTCAGTAATTGCTGACGATCAAATTCAGCATATGTTTCTTTCTCCTTAATCAGATCTTCTCTTGCTTTATGATAGCCTCTGAACTCAGCTAACTGAATCTCAGCATGAAGTGTCTTCTTTAAAATAAACATCACCCTTCCTCTTTTAGTCTAAGAATTCAGAAAGATCGCATTGAGATAGATACTTCTCAGCGACTTCAAGTTCTGCTTCTTCTAATCGCTCCCATTCTGGTAGATGTGGAATGTGATAGATTTCATAAAAGGAGGAATCAATAGCTTTGAATCCCCATTGTCCTTCTCTCAATACCATCGTACCGTATGCAGAGAATCCTTTTTCAGTTACTTGACTAACCTGACAAGTCGCTGAGAAATGTAAGATAGGAAAAACGGAGTCATTATGGTAAATGACAACATATCTGTCATCCTCAGTGTAAGAATGGTTAAGATGTAAGATTAGACTCTTCCCCTCCTTTTCGATGATTCTTGTCCTAATACTTGTAAAGTCTATGAACTCTACATCCCGCTTCTTTACTAGTTTGATTTTATTCATGACTTATTTCCTTATCGATAACCACTAACGAGTTGTTTGGGATATTGTTTAGACAAGCGATGGTAATAACTACCTCCTGTTTGAACACCTGCTTTAGCAACAAGATGACCTTCTTTTAAAAGGTATTCTAAAAAGAAAGCTTTCTTTGCTACGAGTGTATGAAAAGGTGCTTCACAAGGAATAGTGTAGTCATGCTTATCTCTTGAAGTTATTACCTTTGAGGTAGAGTGTGAGAAATACTCAGGATACTCTTCCACATCCTCTTCAGTTACAGTAACTTCTAGATAACCTAGTTCATTTACTGGAACATCGAACATATCCATTCTGTTAAGTAGCGTTTTCATTTGCTTAACAGGAACTTGTGTGAATGATAAGGTAAAGATATCTCTATCTGTTTTGACAAAGACAGCCATTTTAGCATTCAATCGTAGTTCTGAATGCTTGAATCTCGTTAGTCGAGGAATCATCTTAGTACAATGTACTTCGAACTCATCGATGGTTTTAAAAGAGTTGATAACTACCTTCATGTTGAGTACCTTTGCTCCTTTTGATTACTCTATAGTTAGAAAGGGTTTACTGTTGAAATGCTTATCTATAAATAGGGCATAAATAGAGCTTCTTAGGAAGCTCTATTATGTTTTTCAATTACTACTAAGATTACCAAAGTAATCCTTGAATTGTGTAGGGTATTGTTTAAGAAGTTGTTCTATATCGACTCCTCTTCCTAAGTTAGCGTTAATAAGTGTAAAGCCTGACTCTAGAAGTGAGATAATATAAAAGTTTCTTAAGTAGTGGTTGGTTGGATAGCGATGATAGCTTACGTGTTGTTTTAGTTCTCTATAATACTCTAGGACTTCTTCTGTTACCGAATCCTTAAGAACTAAATACTCAATTACCTTAACTCTCAAATCCTCTAATTTATTCGTTAGGTTCTTTACCTGACGTTGAGGAGAAGAAGAAAGAGAGAACAAAAGAGAACCATGTTCAGTCCTTATAAGAACAGGCACAGGAACTCTCAATCTGTCTACAGCACTATATCGAGATCTAGACCGTAATTCTACTTGGTTTGGTTTAAGATACTTCTCTTTCCAATAATTCTCATAGCTTTTTAAAAGCGTAAAAGAAATGAAGTCAGTTAAGGGAAGTTTCATGTTGAGATTCAATAACTTCAATAAACTGTTTAATGGTATTCTGGAGTGAATCTTCAGCACTCACTCTTTTACGCTCAGCTATTACCCAGACATAGAATCTATTAGTAGGCTCATATCCAGAAACAGTATCAGAATCCCATTGCTGCATAATAGCAAAGCCCTGATCCTGATAAAGAAAAAGATCAGGATCAGTTGTAAATAATAGCTTATTGATTTTATCTTCGATATACTCTACAGCCAACTTTGTTCTATAGTCCATGTTTAACACCTTAAGAATGTTGAGTTGTTAACTAGTGACGTCATAACAGTTATATATAATTGAAATAATCTAGAATTAAATATTTCAGCAGTAGAATAATTAGTCAATCTTTTCAAGACATGGTCGCCATACGTTGTAATTCCCATTACCTGCCCAAACCATTCTACTTACACTAAAACCACCTCTTAAGACTGACTGAGTAGTAGGTCCGCTATTTAGAACTTCCTGACACCAGCTATATCGGACATTCATTTCTAAACTATCGTCGGTATAATTACCAATCATAGGACCTTGGTAAGACACAACGTCTTTCTTATCTGTAACTATTGGATAGAATAATCGACTCCATTCAGAGTTGTATGTACCTACAGGATCATTACCACTATTACCAGTCGTAAGCCCAGAAACGCCATCACAGCCTCTAATTAACCGACATTTGTAAGCCTGTCCTCGAATAACAATAGTCTTTAATTGATTTACACCAACTAACCCATCAGGGGTGTAAAGACCTACATCATCAGTACCGTAGATTAAGCCTTTCGAGTATAGATGTTTATATGTTAAAGAACGTCTAACACTAACCTTACTAATTATAATTTCTTTATCATCAATAGTGAACCGAAGCCAGTGATTTACCCCTACTCCAGTATTAAGCTGCCCTTCCCCAACATTAAAATGGAGACTTAGATCTTCATAAGTTAAAAAATTCGGACCTAACTCACCGTAAAATACAATATCGCCATTCGTTACCCCCCTCCACCAACTAGGGATTGGATTAACATTAATTCTTTACTCATTTCTAAATCCTTTTTTATATTAACTATTAATTGGGAAAGGTTCTGTTGGAGGATCAAAAGAACTTATATAGCGAGCTATACCTTTAGTTACTCTAATATCATTAGCATAAGCATTTACTGGCTGACTATAAGTACTTCCTAATAAACGCACTGTTGGTCCACCACCTGCTGTTCCTGTATAAGTGGAGGTTTGATTAATTTCACCATTTATAAATGTTCTAATAGTATTACCTGATCGACACCAGACTAAGTGATTAAATGTATTAGGAGGTACGGTAAGACCTGAACCAACTGCTGTAACATGAACACCATAGATCCACATCCACATAGTTAGTTTATTAGAAGTATAAGTAAGTGCACAGACAAGATCGGTCGCTGCATTGACACGATCCTCATATATGGCTTGAATAGAACCTGTTGAAGATGAGCTTACATATAACTGTAATTCAATAGTGAAATCATTATTACTGAAATTAAAAGGAGACCCGCCTTGAAAGGATAGATAGTCTGAAGCTGTTAATGCAGAAAGACTACCCTCTCCAAATTTAGAAGGAGTCTCTACTATCTGTGCTGAACCATGGTAAGTAATAGCTTTTCCTGTTGCATCTAAAAGAGGTTTAGATCCGTCATCGCCAGATAAAGGTAATAACAGAGACACATTATTCCAGTAAGGATCAAGTCCAGTCTCAATTCCTCCTGCTATCAATATCTCACGCATAGAGACCTCGTACTATTTTTTAAAACTTTCATGTTTTAATTAATAAGATGTTATTTAATAATTATAGAAGATTGACATAAGATTTGTTTGCTTTGCTTCTTATTGTAATAGATATTTTTACTTGTAACAAAGAAAAAAAGAAAGATAGGATTTGTTTCTCTTTAAGAGAAGTATATAAATTTAAAGCAATATTAACATTATATGTGAGAACTTCTCCATTCTCTATTTAATAGGTGGTAGTAAAAGAGAGGTGGTGGCCTCTCTTTTATTGTATGTCTTATCTAAACTGCTTGCGAAGGTTAGATAATGTCACACCTTGCTGTGTAGATTGGGGTTTATATAAACCTTTATCTTTAGCAGCATTTAACATCTGTACTGGACTTAATAGTCCTAATGCAGGTGTAATTCGATACTCGCGTATCGTAGCACTATTACTCATAGAAGAATCTCCTGGTGAGTAGTTAGTAAAAACGATGAGTGTTGGTGCACTCATCATCCTTAGGGGGTCCTTTTGGACCTCCTATTTATGCCTTAATTAATTCATACTTTTTCCTTACTGAAAGAATCGTTACTGAGTCCTATATCTGAAGGACGGTGTCCGTTAATCTTCCAATGAAGAACACTTTTACTATTCTCTAGGATAATAATGAGATTAGTTAGAGAGCGTTTACTACCAACTGTTACAGATGTTGTTTCAATCTCAATGGTCCTGGTGGTGAATTCAACAATGTACATGACTAACTCCTTTACGGCATAAAAAAGAACACAGAGGTTCTCTTTTTGTATATATTAAGTTTGGAAAGACTCTTCTTACAATATGTGCTAGCACGTTATATTAGCTAATACATTATTTTTAAAGCTGATTGTATTGCTCGATAGTACTAGCCGTCTCTACTAGTAGAGCTTCTGAGAATTTAAAAGCTATTTCCTCAGTTGCTTGGGCTAGGGGGTTAGCTAAATAGACTTTAACACAAAAACCTTTTAGTTCTCTAAATAGCGTAGCGAACTGGGTATAGTAGATGCTTCTATATGGATACTCCTCTAGGTTAATACAAAGGCTATCCTCCATGACTTCTTTAGAAGGAAAGCCAAATTTAACATCCTTATCTATAGGGAGAGCAGTTTCTTTGTCAAAAAGATGTTTAAATGCTTTCCGTATGTAAGGAGGGTCTACTCGCTGGGTGTAAAGGTTGAGAAAGGTAGTATGGAAACGATCAGCCCCACCTACTTCTTTTAAGATGGTATTCTGGATTTTCGTAAATGACTCTTCATTGACGAAAGGACCTTCGCCATTGAATTCGATTCGCCAGATGAGTTGACTCACAATAACTTTCCTTTATGGTGTATAATAATAAAACATCTAATATAAATATTTTATTATTATAACCTTTTATCATACAGGAGAGAATATTTTATTCTCTCCTTGATTATTCTAATGAAAACTTATTCGTCTTCAACTAGAATAATACTGGTAGGTCTTGGTTGAGGTTGGTATTTACCCACCTCAATCGCTTTGACCAACATCATCGTTGGACTATTAAAAGCCAGTGATGATGAAATGCGGTGCGAGCGCATTTCTGTAGTATCACTCATGGATTTCTCCTTTTCGTGAGTTGTTGTAAAAATGGTGAGTATTGCTAGTACTCACCACACCCATAGGGAGTCCTTTTGGACTCCCTATTTATGCCATCTTTTCTTTATCATGCTTTTTATGCAGATATTGAATAACGTTAGCCATATTGAATTATTCCTTTTATTAAGAATGTTTATATTTATTGGAAATTTAACGCTTACCAATTCCTTCAGTATATTCTCGTCGTTTCTGAAGAGTTAGTTTCCTTGTACCTGTATCTTCGAAACAATGTGCTTTGAAGATATAAATAACTTCTGAAGTATCGACACAGCGAAGTTTGTAGGTACTGCTATTCACTTCCTCAATAACTTCCCAATGACCATCACCATATCCACGAGAAGCATGGATCTTAACAATCCTTATTTGACTGCTGGCTTTAATCTTACTCATTTTTCTCTCCTGATACTAGTGAGGTAGCCTGCCATGGTTCTGTAACCACTTCGAGAATGATGGCAGAATGATCGTACTTCTTCTCTCTTCCTAAGTTTTGACGGAAGCGGTTGAGTCTGTCACACCTTTCAATGATTTGGCCAATAGCTTTGTCATTGATATAGTTGAATGCATCGTCCTCACTATGGAAGTAAATACCGCTATGCTCTCCATTCCAAGAGACTCCTTTGACACTAAACTGTACTCCACCTGCGGTAGGCATGTATCGAATACGAAGTTCAGTAACCATCTTACCCTCTTCGTTAAAACCGATGTCAATCCTCAAGAAAGGATCTTCTTTAATAATGTTCAAAGCTTCACGCAATTGGTCTTCTGTAAAATCTCGTTTCATTTCTTTTTCCATTTAGTAAGAAGGGGTTAATGCCCTCGGAAGACATCAACAGCATCAGACGTACTAGCTCGAATATCTAGTGATGGAAGAATGGTTTGCGGTTTGAATACAACGCGGTAGTGATGGACGTTAACATTAACACTGTCCATCTGTTCGGAGAAATAGGTCACGTTATCTGAAAGTCCTAGGAAGTGCTTTTTATATTGTCGAGGACTTGTCTTACATGTAACAGTGACTGCATTAGTTTCTTGAGCTTTACCTAATGAACAAAGTCCTTCAATAGAAAGCATGTATTCACCAGTGATACCATTATAGAACACGGTACGCCGCATGACTTCAAAATTATCAGCAGCCTTACTGAGGTTGGCTGAGGCAATTTTAGCGTCATCCCTACCACAACCGCTAATTACAAAAACTGAGGTCAATAAGACACCAATTACTTTAAGTACACTACCTTTAATTGTTGTGTTTGAGTTTGTAACCATAATACTTTCCTTTATTTAAAGAATGGGATGATTGAATTGAATGTATTAAAGTTTGCTGATCAATTCGTAGAACTTATCGAATGCATCGTCGTAATAATTGAATTCGAAATATCTGAGAGAGTATAACTCTAAGTGGTTTACAGTTCAAAGTACTGTTGAACTTCAACTGGTAGCTTCAAGAGGTCTTCTTTCGACCAAAGGTCATCAGGATGGTATTTCTGAGCTTTACCAAAACGAGCCTTCAGACTAATAGAATTGCCCTCATTCAACCCACACACCTTCTTTGGTCGGTTATCGTTGTAGACATAAACCATGTCACCAATTCGAACTTCTTCAGCATTGAAGGTTTTGTGAGTTTGTTTGAGGTAAAGATAAAGACGTCGAATCAGATCCAGTTTATCACTGAACATGATAGAGTAGCCATTTTCTGTGTTATATCGACTCACATTCATGGTTACATCCAACCACATATCAGGATGATAAGGACTAGGTTTTTCTTTGTAAAAACTCGATACAAACTTATCGTAGAGATATGTATGCTCTTTAGCTTTCATTCCTGTACTGTGACCATCCAGATGAATATCAATCCCTTTCTTGAAAGCTTCGAAACCTTCATCACTGGTAATGACATAGAAGGTGACAGGTTCTTTTTCTTTGTTTGGGATGACTGAGTGGGTGAAGATTTTAACTTCATTGTCTTTCAGATACTGAATACTTCTTGGAACACTACCATTTTCGAATTCGAAAGATCCCATGTAGTCATCAGAGACAATAGAACTCAACGTCATGGGTTTGGTAGTATTTTTATTGAAATACTCAATTTTGAATGTTTGGATGTAGTACATGTTACTCATGATGTTGTTCCTTACAATGATTGATTATTTATTCACACAGTTCGAGACTATCTTCAGAGTAGCCTGAAAGTCCCAGAAGGTGGTTCAGAATAATGCCTTTGAAAGTCGTCGAGAGACCATTCGTAAATTGAACAATGCAGTTATTTAAAGTAGCTTCTTTTTCCTTAAACTCTTCTGGCGTGTTGTGTGATAACGTATAAAGAGGTTCTTGGTCGCAATCTCGGGTGTGATCAACCACATACAAACGGAGACTTGTTTTAGTCTCTTTGTAAGTGTCTGTAGTTGCATCGTATTCCAAACACTTTACTACAGAGCCAATAGGATACTTGTGCTCTCGTTTGGAATTCTCTTGATATGGAGTAACACCAGTATCAGGATCAGGTATGTGGTGTGTGATAAATATTTTTGTCATGATACTATCCTTTGTTAGAGGAGTCCTTTTGGACTCCTATTTATGCTTTTTTTACTATAACAAAATAGGAAAGAGAGTTTACTCCCTTTCCCTTTGTGTTAGACTAGTTTAAAGCCTGCTTGCAGAAGAGCGTCTTTTACTGCTAGCCGAACAGTGTAGTCAGACATGTCTTCAGGAATGTCTGCCAAAGAGATGTGTTCAGTCACTTCTTCATCCTTTTCGTTATTTTTTTACGAATAACAGTAACGAGGATGTCATGATTGCTAACTTTCATTTACTTCTCCTTTAAGTTATTGATATATTCGTAATTAATGTAAATAGCTGCTATACCACTAACATACGGGTCTGTATCATTGATTAAGATACGACGGTGGTTGTCGTTACCATAGCGAACCACCATCACACGTACATGTTTATCCTCATCAGTAATGAGGATATCTCGATGGCTGTCGTTACCATATTTAGCTATTACTTCACGAACCTTAGCACGCGTGTCGTTGACAAGAATATCCCTGTGATCATCATTTCCATACTGGGCTACTGCTACGCGAACAAAAACTCCTCTATTATTAACTAGAATATCGCGATGGATATCACTACCGTGCTTAGCTATAACAGAACAAACTTCCCAATCTCCAACATTAATAAATGACGTAATCTCCTCATCTGTCGATGTAGGAGAATAAACATCTAAAACTTCTTGCCAGACGCTGTCTGACACATTATATTTTTTCAAGATAGCTGGAGCTTCTTCCAGTGTGAAGTCTTGACAACCGTTGATAATACGTCCATGAATAATAATAGTCGGATTAAAGTTAAAATGATTAGGTAATACTTTCATGATTGAATTCCTCTGAGTTAAAATACTTATTGAAGTATAAAACTTCTATTCAGACTAGTTATATGTAATTGAGATAATTTAAATTACAAAAAAGATAAGTATAAGAGATACAGATTGGATAGAACATCTCCAATCTGTATCTCTTTATTAATCCCAATAATTATTACCGATCTTACGGTTAGGATGATGGTGAACCTCATAATCTTCTTTCCTGAGAAAGTTATGTAGTTCTTTTTTCATCTCGCTCCTATACTTGGTATTGCAAAGCTTACGATAATACGTGAAAGAATACTTGTCATTATCGCAATAAAGACGGAACAAGTTTCTTTCTAATTCTTCATCGTCAGGGACAAACCATTGTTTACCCCACTGAAGCTCTTTGATATAGAAAACGAACTTAACCTCATCCTTTTCATTAGGAATGGTACTGTACTTACTGGGTTTGTTTTTGATGTTGCGAAAGGTACGGGACATGATAAGTAATCTCCTTGTATTTACTTAAACATCCCATCGTACTTGTGTATTGTTTAATAATCATGGTTATTTTCCTTAGATTGTAATAGCTGAATTTAATACTTCAGTATTATCTTCTTGAGTATATCGATTAAAATTAGCTAGAGCTTCTAAATAGTCTTGCTCTAGTTGCTTCTTTAAGTCAGGTAATTGATTTACAAGATCTTCTAGAGTTTGGATTAATTGATAAGTGTCGTTTAATTTTTTAACTGAATTCTGAAATGAGAGAGTATGATCTACATTAATCTCACTAGCTCGTCTTTGTAATTCAGTAATGATAGCTTGATGTTGGTTTGTTTGTTTAGTCATAACCACTCATTATTCCTTTTAACATGTCATAAGGAGGAGGATTAATTTCCTCCTCCTCTTATGCTGTTATTTCTTTAGTCCTTTATATTCAAGACCTAGCTCTTTACAAACGTTATATAGTGCCTTATGAGCTTCTTTACTTGTGGTATGGATATTATTGCGTGAAGTACTAAAGTAAACAACTGAATCTAGTTCAGTTAGGTTCTCTGTAGATACATAATAAAAAGACGTATCAAGATAGTTCTGGTAATGTTTGTTAGCCTTTCTTACATTATAGACAAAGAGTAAAATATCCCCTCCATTAAGAATACGCTCTTTAGCACTAGAGATAAGTCTAATGATATTACGAACAGTAGAATAACTAACTGCTCTCATTAGTTCCTTACCATCTAAGATAAGTCTATACTGATTATCTTGAGGGTATAAGTAGTGAAGATCACTAATGAAGTCATCAATGATTTGTTCTTTTTCTTCAACACCCTTGTTTAGTTCCTTTAGTGTTTTATAGACGGTATAAAAAGTAGAAACTAATTCATCTTTTTCTACTGTAAAAAGAGCAGCTTGGTTATACTCACCAGTAATAGGATCTCTACCTGATAAGAATTGCTCCCTAGCTTTCTTTAACCAGATAGAAGGATCGCTTTCTATGATAGGGAACTTATAGTCATCATCTTTGAAATACTTCCGTTCAGATTCTTGTGAGGAGTCATAAGGGAAGGTAATTTCTTTACGACTATAGGAACCCGTAAAGCCTATAAAGTCACTATAGGTAGGAGTAGGAGTATAATGGATAAGACCATCAATATTGTAAGCAGTATCATCTTTTCGTTTAAAGATACTGCCGCATCTTTTATTCTGAGCAAGACACTCATGATCGTAGTTATGATAGATCCATTCATCGTCTTCACCTGTTAAAGGCGTGAAGGCAGTGAAGGTCATACTACGGTTAACTGACCAAAGGACTTCATTTCTGATATCTAGAGGAATGTCTTTAACGACTTCCCAGATAGGGGAGAAGAGTTCATTATTCTCTAGTTCTTTAGGGTCTTTCATCCAGTGTTTAAACATACTGGAGAATACACCCATACTACCACCACTATGACCTTCATCACTAATAATAGCTAAGATCTGTTTAGTGTAAGGTAGACTCCTACTAAAGTCTTTTCCTGATAACTTAACTTCATTTTCTAGAAAGCTAATATAGGACATTATTTTAATTCCTTTTTGTTAATGTAATTTTAAAGAATAGCACTACTCTCCTAACTCAAGTTAGGTTTCTTTTTCTATTAGATACGTTTAAGTCATTAAAAATTAACTGGTGTATTTAAATGACTTAGTCCATTTTGGTTTATCAGAATAAGGGCTGTAGTAATATATCGAAAATACAGTATCCCTAATCCTTGTCTTACCTGTCTGCCTTAGACTTTCTCCTTTATATAGTTTATTAAAAAGAGCGAGTCGTTTATCTCTATCTGCTTTAACTACTGGGAGGAGTAGTTTAGCATTCAAACGCTTTTTAACGTTCTTAGATTTAAAATCTTGTTTAGGGAGATTCCTAATTAAACGCCTATGGCTTTTATAACTCACTGTGCCTCTTATTTACTTAATAGTTATTTTGTCAAGCATTAACACCCTCATTAGTTTGAGCTACTTTTAATAAATGCGGAATAACTGAAGAAAGCTTCTGACTAAAATGAAGGATTTCATTCAAGGCATTTACATCTTGAGCGAGTTTATTAAGAGGATTATTAAGAAGCTCAATATGCCTACGATGATCTTCAACGGTATAGCTATTAAGTTTCGTATCGATGTTTTTCTTATTAGTAGGACTACTAAACTCTTCTTGCAGTGACTTAATTAGTGTTTCGCTAAACCGATCAGTGTAGTTATGGAAGGTATCATAAAAGTTATACATCAGACCAACAGTAAAGAACACTCGATCAGAGTAGTTCTTTTTATTAACTGCTTTTAGCGTCTTTGTATAACGGGTTACTAGTAATGCTACTAGTTGTGGATTATTGTTTAGGCTAGACAGATAACTATTAAACGACTCTAATTTAGTAATAAAGGAGGGTTTAATAAAGTATCCTTTATATCCATTTAAGTCTTTATGGATTTCAAGAATGACAACGTCATTTTCTGTATGGTCGTATTTCTTAAGATTATTCCTAAACTTATTCCAACGATTCAAAGAGGTTTGGTGCTTCATTTGTTTATTAAATACATGAAACACTGTCTCTTTATCAAAGATGTTAATTTTAGCTGTTGTTTTTAAACTAGAAGCAATCTCTTCTAGTTCTTTATTGATACGTACCTCTTCGCTGATTTCAGTACTGGCTTTAATAATGGTAGATTGTGAGTTAGACATAATTAGTTAATTCCTTTTTGATTTAAAGATTGATTTTTAATAGACTTCTATTTAAGAGGCAGTATTATTGAGGATCTCTTGTAATTTCTCAATACTTACTGTTGCTCCAGCAGCAGAGGCATGACCACCACCACCTAACTCCTTTGCAAGTACTTCAACATCTACTTCACCCTTTCTACTCCTGAAGCTTAAAACTGCTTCATTAGCGTTAGTGATAAAGTAAGAAATACTAAATGGATGTTTCGGATCTAAGCTTTCATTTAAATAACTACCTATCTCACTAATGAAATTCGTAGCATTTAAAATAGGCACTTTATAACCTTTAAAAATGACGATCTTACTTGTCCTAGCAGCTTTCTTTACTAAAACATTCTTGTACTTACTAACCACACTTCCTTCTTTAAGAAACGCTTCAGGATCTTCTTGAAAGGATTTAAATGCTTCTACCCATTCTTCAAAGTTATTCTTATCTACGACATCTAGAGCAGAACAGAAATCTTTCGTTTCAGAATATTCCCACTTCCATAGATCTCTGTCACTAATTAGCTTAAAGAACAAAGGAACTTCTTTACCTGGGTTAAAGAATTCGTAGGTTAGTACAGCACCAGACTTATGCATGTCAAAGATAGCATAAGAACAGCACTTTAAAGCTTCTTGTGCTGTCTTATGATGATCGATGACTTGTAAATGAGCTACTTGTTGTTCTAACTCATCTAAGATGTCTCTTGAGTAACTAAAGTCTACAATGTAAACATATGCTTTAGATAACTCTTTATATTCCAAAAGCTCTTTTGGTAAAGGTTTGTTATACTGGACTGGAATGAGGTTTAAGTTCTCATTATCTTGGAAATGCATATAGGCTGCTAAAGCAGCTCCACTACCGTCTAGACAATTAGAATGGTAGAGAATAAAAATAGGAGTATTATTCATAGTTTCTTATTTAGCATTAAAATCAAAGAAAGTCCCACAACTTGCAAAAACATCCCTACCTACTCTAGGAACAATTCTAACTCTTTGACTATAAGGTTTAATTACCTCTAGATAAGCTTTAATAGCCTCCTCAGACGATTCTTCACCTTGTAGTGATGAATATGGGTTATACCTGACTAAATTGAACCTAGGACTTATTTTGAAGCGAGACATATATTGTTGAATGAGTAGAGCTTCTTCTACACTATCATTCTCACCTTTAATGAGAGTATGGTGAATAGTAATAGGAATAGCAGTCTTTACACTATACTCATTCAGTAAATGAAAAGCTTCTTCAGGATCAAGAGCGTTAGGTAACCAACGTTTCCTAAAGTCTGTATTTAGACTATATAAGGAATAGAAGAAGTGAGTAGGATATAATTCTACACTAAAGCTATCTGGATGATAGTCTTTAGGGATAATTGTAGAGACATTCAATCTTCTTTCTTTAAAATGGTTTAAGGAAAATTCTTCTTTATTAACCCAGTCATTTGACCTAACTACACTAGCATTGAGTAAAGGCTCTCCTCTAGCCATGAAATTTAAATGAATAGTATCTGCTGGTTTAATAATCTCTGCTTCAACAAACTTGTAGTAATGTTCGTAAACCATATCGAATTGCTTGATAAGGTCAGTATAGCTAACATTCGTATCTTCTACTTGCTTTGTCTGAGTTAAGTGACAAAACCTACATGCTTGTTTACATCCTGTTTGAGATGAGAGGTAAATAAGAAGTTTATCATCTTCTCGATTAACATATCTAGCTTCTTCACCTGTAGGAAAGATAAAGTTAACACTGTTATCTAACCTGGATTTATGTTGTATGATCATAGCTTTCTCTATTATTACTCACTATAATAGTGATATGTATTTATATAGATTTTAACTATTACATAAAGGTTTTCATTTCTATTCTTAATAGGTTAATGGATCACAAAATAAATATAAGGCATAAAAAGAGGAATACTAATTCCTCTTTATTTTGCTCTTTTTCTATTATTAGGCTCTTTTAATAATGGAGTATGCTCTTACAGCACAATACATTAAATGTCGTTTAAACTTTCCCACCCCTAATACTTTCATTGCTTCTAAAAAGATTCTATCTGCATCTTTAGTACTTAGAACAATAGGATCAGTGAAGTCTGCATTTAAGTAAGCGACCCCAATAAAACGGCAATAGTCATGTAAGACAGCAGCTTGTCCGTAATGACCAAGTGGTGGTAGTAATGCCCAGAAAATACGAGGTACAGTAGCTCCATCTGTAATGAAGCCTTTATGTACACAAATATGAATAGCTTCACCTGATACTCTAGAGAACCTATTCTCTAATGAATAAAAGTTAAAAGGTTCTAACACCTTCCACTTACTATAATCATGCTTACTAACTTCAGGTAAATATTCCAATTTTAAAGAAGTATCAAACTTAGTAAATACAGACATAAACTTTATTAATCCTTAAATGTATTTATACCTTTTCATTATATCAAGATGATCTCCAGATAATTCTAAACTCTCTAGTTTATTTTCAGAGATATAAGAAATACCATCTACTTCCATCACTTTATAAAGCTCAAAGTAACTTTTCTCTTTAGTCAGCGAGAGAAAAGACTTTCCAGTCTTTACTAGTTTCTCTTTAATAACGAGTCTATATCCACCTACTTTATTAAATCGATCCATAAATACAAAAGGAGTAGGAATATAGGTAAACTTATCGTTAATCTTTACACTATATGAAAATTCACCTTCAGTAGGGAAAGAGATAGTATATGTCTCTTCTGGAATTGGATCTTTCATAGGTTTTGAATGAGTTAATCCTGAAGGAGTGTAAAGGACATATTTAGTTATATGGCCTTTAATCAGTTCTTCAAAGTTATCTTTCTCTTCAATAACGCACTTTATCTCAGAAAGAATTATGAAGACATGCTTGAGATAATAGGATTTCCTGATTCATCTAGATACCTATAACCTAACACTTTGTCTTTTCCTATTAAACTATTGCTGTTTGCAAACACTGTTGGTTTTGGTATTTACCATTGCGATCATTATAGGAAACTTCACACTCACTACTCATTTGCAAGAATAAGAATTGAGCAATACCCATATTCGCATGAACAACAGCAGGAATAGGTGTTTGATTAGCGATCTCAATAACTACCTTACCTTTAAAGCCAGGTTCAATAGGTGTAACATTAACTGAGAGACCTAGTCGAGCATAAGTACTCTTACCTACAGCAACAACTAATACATCACGAGGAATATCAAACTCTTCAATTGTTAATCCTAGGATATAGCTATTAGGAGGAATGATACATGTATCACCAATATGGTCTACATAATAATCATTTTTCATCGCTAATGGATCAAGAAGTGAGTTATTAACATTCGTGAATATTTTAAATTGATTATCTAAACGAACATCATACCCACCTGATGAGAGTCCAAAACTAACAATTTTCTCTACTTCAGTATGATTGTCTTTCTTAGGTCTTACCTTTACTTGATGTTGGATAAAAGGTTTAATCATGTTATTTTCTTTAACTGACCTTTTAATTTCAATATCTGATAGAATACTCATTTCTAAATCCTTTAAATTTTTCTCTAGTTTAGTGGGTTGGTGTCAATTACTAATAGTTTCGTCTAACATCTGCTTACCAGCTTCAGTATAAAAGACTTGTTTCTTTAACCAATTCAGATTATCTTCATAAGTCATTGAGAAGTCTTTACCAAGAGACACTTTCATTTCCTCAACCAATCCAGGAAAGAAGATATCTTTAAAATAAGGTGTAGCCACCATTAAGAGATCAGCATCTCGGATACACATCGACTCAAAAGTGGTAGGTTCATGAGTAAACTTACCATTCATGTATTCTGTTTCAACAATGATTCTTTGTGCTTTAACAATTAGTTTCCAGAATTCATCTAATGCTTCGTCATTATAGTGTACAGCGTTAATAGTTACTCTTCGTAGAGAATTAGTAGCTAATCGAATGTTGGTATCGTCAGCTGCAAACCCTCCACTATGATTAGAATCATGGAATAGACCAGCTAACAATAGGGACACTACATCAAACTCGCTCTTAGAAGCTAGTGCAATCTGATAAGCAATGTCAGCTACACAGACCATATGTAATAAGTTATGATAAGGTTGGTCATTATGGGAATCTTTATAAACAAGTAACAAACATTGAAATAACTCCTTACCTAGAATATCTTCAAACTGCTCACTGACCTCAGATTGAATAGCTAGCCCATCACGCTCTCTAAATGGTACAAAACCATCTTCTTGATAAGTAGGTACGAGTAATTGATACTTACCAGCTTGGTATAGTTTATTATTTAGATTCATATAAAGCCTTTATTGGTATTCAACGTATTAATAGATGTCATTTTTTATTAAAAATAAAAGCAAGGCATAAAGAGAGGGATATACCCAACCTCTCTACTGATCATACTCTAATCTTAAATATTACTAATGGGTCTTGTTGTATCAGTCCAAAAATCTTTTGTTTTTCTCAGAGGTTTGGTAAGGATATAAGGCAGCCACTCACATACACTTACTTTATCAGTATAAGTTTCCCATTGTTCTAAACTCATCCTCCCAGCTAAAATTTGTACTTCAAAATCAGTACCAGGACTCGTGTTTAAGAATTCATTAAAAACTTGAAATACTAAGAATGTAAAATCTCCCTTATACATCGATGGATCTTTATTTAAGTCCATCAGCTTAGTCCATCCCAACTGCTCTTCTTCTTCAATATAAATTGGATTTATATTTACAACTGAAGCCATTAATCCTTCATATTTATCTTCAGCTAAGAATTGAAAGTTTTTAACCAATGCTCTGAATTCATCAAGAGTATAAGTATTTTTAATAAAAGTAGGAATAATAACTAAAACTACCTTCTCTCTATTAGTACGGTAAACATGATCAATAACCGTATCTAATGTACTCTCTAGCTTTTCTATTCTTCTCTTATTATTAGCAACAGAAAGCTCAATACTGCTTTTAACGATTCCTTCTATCAGTTCTTTATCAAAGAATACTTCTTCTACAGTTTTACTAGTAGTTGTAGTCATAGTAATTCTATTTCCTATGTTAATAAGCATAGAGCATAAATTGGGAGAGTTATTTACTCTCCCAATTATGACGTATTACTTTCTATAAGCTTTTAAGATCTCACGAACTAATGGATCTCTTACAATGTCATTCTCAGTAAACTCTACTACCCCTAGATGTTGAGAGCCTTGTAAACGCTCGTATGCATCACTAAGACCATTACTCACCCCTCTAGGTAGATCAGATTGCTCCATATCACCATTAACTATAATAGAGCTACCTTCACCAATACGCGTTAAGAACATCTTCATCTGTCCTACAGTCGTATTCTGAGCTTCATCTAAAATAACAAAAGAGTTCCTAAAAGTACTGCCTCTCATATTCATCAGAGGCTTCATAGCGATCTTTCCCATGTTAAGGTAGTTCTGTACCCGAGTCTTACCAAAATAACCCTCTAAAACCTCCATAACAGGCCCTACCCACCCAGAATACTTCTCAGCCTCAGTACCAGGTACAAATCCATAGTCCTCATCACACCCTACCATAGGACGAGTCACTACGATCTTCTCAATGATATTTCTTTCTAATAAGTCACAAGCAAATAAGGTAGCTACAAAAGTCTTACCACAACCAGCAGGACCTAATACAAAGTTCAATCTAAAATGTCTCATGTTCTCAATGAGTAAACCTTGATTAGCATTTCTAGGAGATAGTTTAAAGAATCTCCTCTTATTTTGCTGGTATTCTTCTTGAGCTAACACCTCTAATTCCACTTCTCGATTATACTCACTACTACGAGTACTTCTTTGTGCTTTATTCTTCTTAGCTCTAGCTTGCTTTCTTACTAGTCGACTCATAAAGGTAACCTTCCTCTATCTCATTTTAAATAGAATAAAAATACAATTACTACCATGAGATAGTAGAATATAAATAAACCTTTATTTATCCTTTATCTTTATAACGAACTATCGTACTGTAGAGGAGGTTTACTAGGAGGTCCCAACTCCTTTCTCTTATGCTCTTTACCGCCAGTAACATCTAGTACTACCACACCCTCAATTATCTTCAACTTAAAAGCACTCAACATACACTCAGCTAATACTTCTAATTCTTCCCCAGATAACTCACTATAACACTTACCATGAATACATTCAAAGTAGATAGCTAACTGATTAATAGCTCTGTCCTCAGGTTTAATTACCTTAGCATAAGTCAGTATATTAACTACCCTCTTAAAAGCCCCTAAACGCTCATTAGAGCACTCATATACAGAAAGACCACCATCCCTAGTCTCTAATATAATCCTCATATTGTCATTTAAAGGCTTAACAAGTAATCCACTACTAATACTTAATCCCACTACTAACTCTTTAAACCGTTCCATTAGCTCCACTCTCAGTAAACTTAACTACTAAAACGAAATACACCTTCACTAAACTCAATACCACAACTATTCAATATAAACTGACTATAGTCCTTATAAACCTCTAAACTAAGAGAAGAAAGTTTAATCCCCTCAAAAGCACTAAAGATAGTTTCAACGTGTAGATAATCTAAATAACCATCATATCTACTATTATCTCTAATAACAGTTAACTTAATAATAGTCTTAAAGTCACTCAATCTAATCAAATCACCCCCTTCATCATGACTACCTTGAAGTAACTTCCTAAGCATCAATTCTAAAGCATACCCTTTAACTCTAGAATTATAATCCTCTCCATCTAGAATTAATTCAAATCTAGCATTAGGAAAGACAGTATTGTAATGACCAGATAGTAAGTTAAACTGATTACTAATTAAAGGAGGTAAAGTAGTAGACATAATCTATTTCTTTAAATAAGAAGTTAAACAGCATAAATAGACCTACCTCGTACTATAGCTCTATTAAGAGTTACAGTACTTAGATAGATCAATAAATTAGTAGTAGTTTTAAGAGTTTTAATTATTCTAATAATAGTAAAGAGAGTTTATTATAGTAGTAGAATTTAAGTAGTATAAGTTATAGAGTTATAGCTTCTTTATAGTAGTTATAGTTTTATAGTCTCTACTAGGATATAATAAGGAGATAAGTGGTATTACCCTTTACTCTCTATTAAAGAGGCTATATAAGTCTATAGGAGTTATAACCTTCACAATAGTCTATATAAGACTTAACTAGGGTTATATAAGTATAATAAGTAGTATAAGAATATTAAGGTCTAACTAGGATAATAAGGGATAGAATAGGTTATATAAGTATACTTATATTTTTCTGATATAGCCCCTCCGGGGATGGGTCACTCACCTTTACCTGCGGCTCCGGTTTCGTGAGAAAGAAATTCTTCCCTTATCCGTCTGCTCGGAAGCAGCCGTTAGGGAAAGGAACTCTCTCAGGTCCTATACAATAGCTAAGAAGTCATATTTTTTTATTTCATACCATCTTTATCTTGAGAAGATAGAAAGAAGACAGGTTCTAAGTACTTGCTAACAAGAGACTTAGCAGTACTAATAGTACCTCCATAATTAGCTAGAGTACGTACAATAGCAGGAAAGGTCTCTAAGCTATCGCCTACTTGAGAAAGATAAGCTGTAGCTACACTACGTACTTCTTCTACAGTTTTACAATTAAGAATACTATCTTTAAAATTAAGCATCTTTATTTTATCCTTTTTATTTAAGGGAGTCGTTCAAATAAACTATTATCAACATTCTCATTAGCTTTTAAGAAAGCTGGGAGTTGTTCTACTCTAGTGGTCTTATCTTGGATTTCGTCAACAATACTAATAGCATACTTTAGTTCAGCTATTTCATTATCACCCATAGCCCACTTACCAGAAGTCTCTCTACGAGTAAGGACTTTAGTTAAGGTATCTAGAGCAGCGTGAAAGAGAAGTTTGAATTCATTGTTCTCAAAGTGATCAGCTAGATTAATACCTACTTCAATACGAAAACGAATTGCAATATAGTCACCTGCATTAGCTACTCTATCTTCAAAACGACTTAAATGGAAGTAGATCCTTTCTTTTAGCATCTCACCTTCTTCTTTAGAGTACCTAAAAAGAGGAGGTCGATTAAAGGTTGTTTTGTTAGGATTATGTTTCTTACGAGGTTTCTTTGATTTAGCCATTGTTAAGTTTACTAATGATTAATAGAATAGATATCAGTATAGTGATATATAGTTGAGATTTCTTTACTATAACAAAAAGAAAAAAGAAAGACATAAATAGGGAGTCCTAATTAAAGGACTCCCTATATAGGTATTACAAGAAAGAACGCAGGGAAGCTGCTACGACTTCACCACCGTTCTCAACTGCTTCACCAAGTACTTCACTGACAGCATCACTACGAACAACACCTGCAATGGAGTCACGGAAGTAATAACCCACAGCAGCAATGCCTGCCGCAGCACCTAGGGTGATGCCTGTATATTTGGCAATCTTCACCCATTTGTTTTCGGTTTGAACTTTCTCCGTCTCAACAACAGTTTCAGTGACGGTTTCTTTGATGGTTTCTTGAGCGTTCGTCGACATGTTTATTTCCTTTATTTAAAAATATAAATTTATGTTACACTAGCTATTATATGTGAGTGACCTATAATAAAGGGAGAGTGCTAGCTACTCCCTTTATTTTATTTAGTCTTGAGGACCCGCTGCATCAATAGCAGTGATCTTCGCGTCTAAATATTTCAGAAGACGTAAAACGTCCTCATAATCTTTTTCAGTCATAATGACCTCCTGAAGATAGGTTACTCACACGCTTCTAGAGAAGTCGTAGCTTCTCTAGAAGCACTCTTAGCAACATTCTCTATTGCTATTCATCTTAGTTATATGTTTCTGAAATAATCTAGAATACACTTTATTCTGTTATAGTTTTTGTTATAATAAAAAAAGAATAAAGAACATAAACGGGAGTCCCGAAGGACTCCCTATTTATGCCGTTTAGCCTAGAATGAATTAAAAGTAGAGTTGCTATTAAAGCAAATTCTTAAACTTCAGCTGTATGTAAGGGTGTATAGGCTGATGCTCACGTGTATAATAAGAGCGTATGCCATACATCACTACCACAACAATATCAGTAAGAAGCTAAACCATGACGTCTTTAGCGATAAACGCATTATAACATCATTAATCGTTATTGAATAAATCAAAAGGTGATTAGCCTTTATAATAGTGTAGAGTCTTATCGATTATTAGTAAGAATCTTGCATTATATAGATTCATAATAACGAAGCTCTAATAGTAAGTTGAGCGTAGCAGGGAGGTAGATGCCTCCCTGATCCCGGCTTACACGGGATTGTACCTAGCCTTACTTAGCAGTCTTACGAACCACCGCTTTCTTTTTCGGCGTTTCAGCAACAGACTTCCAATCTTCAGGAATGGTTACAGCATCAATGGAGTAATTACTACCAAGCACACCGAGCAGGAAAGCCAGAGGCAGGAAGTTTTGAGTTTCCATAGCGTATTGCTTAGCCCGATTCAATTCTTTAAGACGAACTTGGCTCTGTGCTTCTGCTTTACGTGCTGCTCGAATATTCTCAACGTTAGCCTTAACACAAGCCTCATACTTCTGGTCGAGTTTGATGATCTCATTGACAGCTTCACGCATGACAGCTTTACGCTGTTCAGCTTTTGCTTCATTGAGAGCTTCTTTCAGCTCATCGCCGAGGAGGTTGAAAGAACTAGTATGATGAGAGAGGTCGTCTTGCTTTTCGAGGTTAGCCAGTTTCAAGAACACGTCAGACATGTTATTTCCTTTGTAGTTAACTATTAGAGAATCGTTATTCTCTACATATAAATGATGTATATGTGTAATTAATTAGATTACATTTGATTCGGCGTAAGAACACCTAATAGCTTCTTCAATCATCTCCTTGAATTCATTTTCCTCAAATGCCACATAATGCCGAAGCTTAAACCCATTTTCAAAAGCGTTCTTTTCAGCTTCTGAAGCGTTTTCATCAACAAAGAGATCGGGGTCAAATACCCAATAACCGAATTGATAATGATTTGGCATGGTAATTTGATCGCAAGAACGAATACCAATGAATCCGTTGAAGTGCTTAGCTCGGATCTTCATAGAAGCTCCATTACGAATTGCTTGAACTTGTTCTTCAATCCAATCCTTCTCCAACCACTCTTTCAGAAAGAGATCTTCTTTCTCTGATCCGATGTCGATAATTTCACCAACAGGATAACGGAATTTGTCGGCAATTTCCCTGCTATTGATAATGAAAGTCTTTCCAGGGAAGGTTTCTTCAAACTTCTCCTTTACATCCGTGTAGAGTTTTGTCCAAAGTGAGATGAGAAAGAAAGTATCTTCACATCCTCTACTCAAGAGGTCATTGACCCCACGATAAATATCTTTAACGAACTGTTTAACTCTTTTCGCAGCGAGTAAATCTTTCTCACTTTCATGATAGAAGATATGGTCATCTTCAGTAGAGGTTTGACCGTATGATGCAGTAGGGTATTGATTGTACCAACGACGTCCCTTATCATCAATAGCACCATACCCTTCATACTCCTTCTCACCATCAGGATCATGCTCCCAAGGCACATTATGTGCTTCAGTGATTGTGAGTTCAATTAGCTCCATGGAGCTATAAGGCTCAAGACTATTATTGTAAGGCGCACTCCACCATACAGGGTCCTTATTGTCATAAGAGAAAGAGATAACAGCTACTTTATCACCAACGTTAAAACGTGCCATGATAGTTTCCTTTTTTCAATGAGAGAAATAAAAGAGTAGGTTTATTCCTACTCTTTTAAATTGCAGTTATGCTTTGTTTGCTTCTTCTAAGAGAAATTTAGAAAACTTCTCCATGAGTTCAGTAGCCTTCTTGATATCTTTCGCAGCTGTTTCATTAGTAATAGCTCCCATAGAAGCATACCGCATACGAGAAATAGAATAAGACATACACATATTTGTCAATGCGTGAATGTCTGATTTTGATCCAATTGAGAAGTCATCAGGATGAAACTTAATATTCCCTTTACTGTCTTCGATAAAAGGATCTTTAGGTTTTTCTTTCTTGGTAGTAAAGAAATGGTTAAAAGTACTACTGATGTTATTAAAAGACATACTTAGTCCTTCTGATAGCTCAAGATCTAGATTGGTAAAAGACATGATCGCCTACCTGAGCAATGAACTGCATTGCTTTTCTCCAGGAAGGATTAGCTTTATTTGGATTAAAGTAATGATCAGACTTACCAATCTTCTTTATGATCTTAGGTTTAATTTCACCCTTGATTGCTTGTCTTGCAATGCGTTTAGATTCTTCCCAAGCTAGATGCTCTCTTGGCATAAACCTATCAGCATTACGCTTGCGTTGCTGAGGGGAAACTGTTGTGAGTTTGTTTGCCCAACTAAATTGATACTTCTTAAAGACTGTATCACAGATTTTAGTCTGATCATGACTTGCTCTGTTCATAGTGACAACAGCTACAGCTGCCATCCCCTCATATCCCTGATCCCGTCCCTCATGATAAATATTCAAGGATAGGCAAAGTAGAGCTGATTCAATAATCATATTTCCCTCTAGATGATAGTGTTACTATGTTTATTACTGCATGATGGATCTACCAAATGTTAATACAAGTTAGGTAGGAGAGTAACTACTATTTACTAATAGTCACTTGGTGATGGATGAAATCGGAAAATGACGGATTAATATTTTCTTTAATTTCCTCATAAGTACGGAGCGAGAGAGAAGTTAAGATAAGGTCCAGTAGATCCAACTGAATAACCTTACCCAAATCTGACTTATCAGTCACTGAAGGATCGTGACCAATCACTAGGTAGCTATTGTTACCCATAGCCAGTAGAATGTGTTTATCCCTACTAGAATAATAGAACTTCGTCTTCTTTCTCATTCTCTTACCTCACCCTTGATTGCTCGTTAGGTTCCTGATAGATATAGTACTGGTTAGTTGAAGTCTTTCTCAATTCTTCAAGACTCTCAGCATCAAAAAGGAGACCATCGACCCTTCCTTCAATAAACCACCTAACATTACTGTTAGATTCTTTTCGATAGAAGACATCTACTACAAAGTCACCATTGACAGCTTTGATGTACTGACCTACTTTAGCAGTACGCTCAGCTTCCTCAAAAGTCATTGCAGTAGATCCTTTATCTTTCAATATTGCCTCCTTTTTCAACTCATAGAGGATCAAATGTTTTTGAGAAGGATGAATGAAGTCTTTGATCTGATCGAATGAAGTAGGAGTCATACTAGCGATTTCATACTTCTCGTAAGTAGTAACTTTCCCAATGTCATCATAGTTGTCCGCTAGTTGAGGAGGAAAGTAGCCGATCACTTGGAACGTAGTACTATCTAAACGCCTGAGAACTTCATATTGCTGATGACCCATTCCTGAGTTGGACATATAAAAGCGAATAGTGGACATAGGTAAATCCTTTTAACTATTGTAGTGGTTTCAAAATAGTTATATGTAATTGAGATATTCTAATATACAGCATAAAAGAGGAGTCCAAAAGGACTCCTCTCTATGACATCCTTCTACTTAAAGAAGAGTAAGTAGATACTGTAATGCGCGTTGTAAATCAACAATCTCTTGCTCATCACCTGAGAAGATACGTCGATGAATAGATTCAGTTGAATTAGTGTGGCTAATAATAACACGCACAGAAGGTTCATCTTCAACAGTATCTTTGATACCTTCTACAAAGATATACGTATCTAAGTATTTAAAGATAACAGGCTTGTCTCTATTTACATATTTATTAATAGTGGTTGAACTAAAGTAGAACTGACCCGAACGAAAAGCAACACCAGCTTCCTCAAAAGGAATAATATCAATATTAGGGTTATTATTCTTAGTATATGCAGAAGCTAAGGTTAAATACTCTAGATTCTGGTGTAGGATAGTATCTAACGCTTTCTTTTGCTCAAGAAGTTCTTCTTTTGTACGACGAAGTTCACTCTCTACTTCTTCGATGATTGTTTGCTGAGCTATATGAAGTTCATCATAATTAGAAAAGGATGACGATACCTCTTCTGGTTCTAAAATCTCCTCTTTTGTCATTAAGGATTTCTTGAAATCCTCAATAGAACTTACTGGAGCTAGAGTAGGTTTTTTATTATGTTCAAACCCATCACCGAACTCATCATCTTCTAATGACAAACTGAATTCAGTAATTTCATCTAAGAGATCAGAGATAGATTTTTCTTTATCATTAATAATAAAGATGTTATTGATAATAGACATAAGAATACTTTTCCTTTTTGTATTGTATAGTCATTCAATATAAGAATAGCATTAAAAAATACTATTTAAGGCATAAAGAGAGGGTTATTACCCCCTCTGTTTTTATCTTTAGTTAACTAGACTTTGTACTGCACTAATAGCAGATTTAATCTTACCCATATTAAACCCTGACCACCAATCACTACCAAATTCTACAAAAGGTGCAGAACGAACACCTTTATTACGTAGCTCTTCTCGTTTTTTCTCATCTTGAGATAGATCTACTTCATTAAAAGAGATACCATGACGAGACAAGACAAGTTTTGTTTGATCACATTGAGGGCAATTAGGGACTGAGTAAATAGTAAGTGTTGACATAAAGAATCTTCGCTTGTAAAAGGTTTTATAGGAAAAGATAAAAATATTCTTGTTTAGAGGTCTGTATTTAAGTTACGGGTGGATTTCTCCCCCCTCCTCTACAAACTATATAGGACTTTAAAAAACTATTATTTTACCTTAATTTTATTTTAAAGTATTCTATTTTTAGAATATTGAATCTCTAAAACTTCTCCATAATCTTTCTCATAACAAAGACTGGTTGCTTTTTTATGGAGGAATTTGGTTTCATCAATAATAGGAAAGAAAGCATCAGCTTGTTGAACTTCATAACTAATTAGTTGCGTACTTATAATAGTATCAACAAAGTCTTTATCGAGTGCTTCTTTATAAACTCTACTACCACCAATGATAAAGATCTCTTCTTTATCAAAAGTCCTAGCAAAATCAATAGCATCTTCTAGAGAGCTTGCTGTGTAGTCAGTTCCTTTTACTCTACCTTGACTAGATAGAACAACATTAACGCGATTAGGGAGAGGTTTAAATGGTAAACTATCCCAAGTATTTCTACCCATGATAATAACACCATTACTTGTTCTTTGTTTAAACCGTTTTAAATCTTCACTAATACGCCAAGGCAAAGTATTATTCTTACCAATGGCGTTGTTTTTATCCATGGCTACTAAGATAGTAACTTGCACTATTAGTACCTCTACTAATAAAAGGAGGGAGAAAAAGAGGAGTACTAATGACTCCTCTTTTTATGCTATTAAATATTCAGATCAAACTCAAAGACTTTCTTCTCATCATTACGACGTACAATGTTAAGCTTATATTGCCCACCTTGTTCTTCTTGAGGAGAGTATTGTGTCTTACTGATATTAACCCACTCCCCAAAGTAATGGAGAGGGTTTTCCATAACTAATGGCGCTTTAATCTCATTTTCTAATCCAAAGAACTGAGCTACCGAGCAAGCTGAGAAATCAGAGAAGGATTGCATCATCTTACCATTAATACGATCTAGTCGACGACCTTCAGAAAATACATACTCATTCCAAGCAGTCTCAGAAGCATGGACTTCATTAATGAGGATTACGATCTTTTCTTTATTCTCTTGGAAAGCTTTCATTCCCATTGGAGTAAGAATAAGATTTCGAATAACTTCCATTGCAGCTTGGACATGGATCTCAAACTCATCTTGAGCAATTTTCTGTACAGCTTTAGCAATAGGTAAGAAACGACCCATATCACCGTATGCAAAGGTAATTGCAAAAGAAGACATGAATTGAATACGCTCAAAACACAGTAAAGCCACAAAGAACATGAAGATCTTATTATACATCTCCTGTGTTACTTCTACTGGTCCTTCTAGCTGTTTATAGGCGTACCAAGCAGAAAACTGCACTGCTTCATCCATTACCTTACCAATCGTATTTAAACGCTGTAGAGACTCTCTAACAGAAAGGATCTCATTCATAATCACACTAGGATTACTAAAAGACATCCTTACAATCTCAGAGTAAGTAGCAGCATGTAAGAGTTCATTATCAACAATACGATAATAGAGTTGCCGACCTTCACTACAAGTCAGTACGGGATCTAATACACTCATAATGGTGTTACTAGCTAAACTATCACCTTCCCACTGCCAAGCTAGTGTTTTTACCATGAGGTCATAATCAAACTTACTTGATTTCTCAAATTCAACTAAGCAACTACGATAATCAAACTCATCTTCAGACCAATCGAGAGATTTCTGAGTTTTGAAGTATTCGTGGAGCTTAGGGTATTGTTTATTGATACTGTCAAATAATCCGATTTTCTGACCAAAGATAATAGGAGTGCGTTCGTAATCAGTTTTATTTACGTTAAAGACATTACTAGGGAGAAAAAGCTCAGACATGGTGTTTAATTTTCCTTTATTACAGTACCGACATCACATTGTACAACCTTCACAAACCTCTTCATCAACAGCATCAGTAATACGCTCGACCACATTAATATCGACATTACTTGCTGTGTTAGAGTTTTGGTAATAGAAGGTTTTAACACCTAACTTCTTAGCCAGGAGATATTCTTCAATTAATTCATCGGTATTAATCGTACTACCTTCAGGGACACGCTTATACCTATCTGCACTAATAGACTGATCAGTAAACTTCTGGAAGATAGCATACATGATAATCAGATCTTTCGTAGGGATGTCCCAAGCAGATTCGTATTTATAGAACTCATTATCACCATTAGGTGCAGCCCAGCGAGTTGTGATCTTATTATCTGTTTTAACTAGCGTTAACTGTCTAACAGGATAAATAGAGTTAGCAGCACCTACTGCTTTACTAGAAGCTTCCCCAGGCATATAAGCAACTAACAGACTATGAGCAATACCACCATTTGCTTTAATCTCTTCAGATAGAGCTTCCCAGTCATACCGGTATTTAAAGTCTTGGATACTATCAAGACCTCGGTTATACGTTTTGACAGGTGTCCAGCCGTCTACCCATTTAGTCTTATGAATCCAAGGAGCTACACCACGTTCTTTACTAATAGCAAGAGAGGCTTTAATAGCAAAGTACATATGACGTTCCGCTACTTCGTGCATGAACTGCCTGCCCTCTTCTGTTGAATAAGAGTAGTGGGATTCAGCCATGACATGAGCAAAGTCCATAATACCAACAGCAGCATATCGACGTTGCTTAGAAGTAAAGCTTAAGTGAGGGAAGGTGTAATCAGCATGATCGATTGTATAATCAATAACTTTCAAAGCTTCATACATGATGTTGAAGTAATCTTTATCTGATTCAATCTTAGATAGGTTAACAGCACCAAGATTACATAACGCAATCTCACCTCTACCATGATCTTCTTCAGAATAAAGATCCTTCATGTCATAGTAAGGAGCTGTGTGCTCAGTGATTTCTACGCATTGACCTGTAAGAATACCATTGAAGACTGCTCTATTACGCTTAGGTTCTTTTACGCAGTAAGTATCATCTACTCGACCAACATCTAATACATTCTTCACATAAACGAATCCTGAAGCACTACGCTGAACTTTGCGTTTTTCTATCACTAGTCGATGTAATTTTAATCCTAGCTCTAATAGCTTCTGACTATTCCAACTAGAAATAAGAAGTCGATAAGTGGCTAAGCAATAGAAATCCTTATAGATTCCAGTTCCATCATTAGCGGGAAGTCTTTTTATTCCAGCTTCATACAGAAGCGTTACTTTAGATTCAATGCCTAGAGTTTGAAGCATTAACTGTACTTCTTTAAGAAATTCTTTATCTGTAGAAGAAGCAGTAATCGACTCATTGTCTCCATTTCGATAGATGCAGCCATCTGCATCTAGCCATCCCGCGAGCCATTCTAAACGACTAGCTACAGTATACTTCACTGTCGGTACAGTATATTTAGGATACAGATCACGGAACTCGGATTCTAATCTGTTTCCGTTTTTACGCCATTCCTTATCATGATTAAACAGAGGAGCAAGTGCCGCCTTTTCACCATATAAGTAAATTTTTCCTGTACCATTATAAAGTTGAGTTCCGTCACCTGTATAGAAGCCATTAACATAAGCTCTTTTAAATTCCCAGTCACCTTCAATGACAGGAGTCTCTAGCTTAATAAGCTTCATTCCTTCTTCAAGCTCATGAGTACGGACCTCGCGCTCTTTACCTTGGTAACTATCCATCACGTACCACTTGTGATACGGGGTGCATGTTAAATCTTTACCGTCAGATAATACAACGCGTAGTAACTTCTGGTTCTCACCTGTCTTAACGACTTCTACTTCAGACCATTCTTTACCGTTCCAGATAGTAACTGTCTGACCAGCTTTATCACGGATTGTAACATGACCTTGATCAGTCAGTAATTGCGTTTCTGGTGCTACGCACAAATTACTACTATGAATAGGTTCTTTTAATGGAGTATGGCGATTGACTTCATAAGCGTCCATTTCATAATACGTACCACTACCAAACTCTGCGTCTTTCAACCTATAGAAGAGTTCACGAGTATCAATATATTCTTTATGGAAACTAGGATCATTTTCTAAACGATTATATTCTTCAATAAAACCTTTTAGGTCATCAGAATAGAATAACTCATTGAGCTTAGGAGCAGTATAGCAGTTCCATACAAAGACTTTCTCTCCAGCTGCCACTTTCTTAGCAAAGAAAGGATTATCCATAAAAGTGTAATGGAGATCTCTATTACTTGCCACACCAGTAGAGCGCGGATCACGTAAGCCTAAGATCTTATTAGCTTCAGGATCAAATGCTGGGAAGAAAGCATTACCTGCACCACCTCGACCATTTTGTAAGTTAGCTTTAATAGCTTTACCTACAGCAGCATAGTAAGGGAGTTTTCCTTGATGAGGGAATAATCCATTACGAATAGGATCATCGGCTGAACGAGTCATGATGTTAAAACCATTACCTGCACTAGCTGCTGTTTGACGATAAGCAATATGATCACCAATAGCTAAACTCTCTAAATTGTCGTCAGTCATATAGAGGTTGCAAGAAGCATAGCTACGTAAGTAAGTGCCAAAGTTTACATAGTTAGGTGTAGGTAAAGAGAGTTTCTTTTGAGAGAGCTTATCATAGAGGCTCTTAACTAAAGCAATCCTCTCAATAGGTTCTTTAAACTCATTAACAGTCATTGCCATACGCATGTAAACAAACTGCTGAGTTTCATACTCTTTTTTACTTACTTTATTACGTAATGCGTACTTGAGTCGAATATGGTGTAAAGAGAAATGCAATACATCAAAGTCTCGTTCATGATCAATAATCTCTTCAAGCATTTGGTACTCTTGATCACTATAACCAAGATCACGTAATAATCCATCTTGAATTAATCGAGTTTGCACTTCTTTAATAGTAGGTACTTCATTACTACCAAAAATCTCTTTACGTAGGTGAGCTGAATACAGGCGTCCAGCGACTAAATAAGCACTATAGTTATCTAGATCTAAGAACCCTTCAATTAACTCTTCCTGGAGCTTCTTACTCGTTACAATACGATCTAAACGAGAGGCCACCTTTGTTACTACAACAGGCCACTGTCGTTTCATAGATTCCATTGGGGAGGCCCATTCAGCCCACCTTACAATTTTCTCAGCATCGAACTTTTCTTCTCGTCCATCACGCTTAATAATTTTTTCAATCACTTCTTACTCCAAAGTGTAGTTATTGTTACTGGTATTAAACTAATGCTTAAACATTCTTTACATAGAAATGAGTCAACTCGTTTTTTTATATTTTCCTTTCAGTTGACATAGCATTTAAATGACTGAAAAAAGACTTAATAGTTTGCCAAAAGAAAAAAGGTCATAAATAGGAGATCCCAAAAGGATCTCCTATTATGTTGCTTTCAACGCCTATCTAACATAGTGCTAAGAGTAATTAACTTCATCCAAGAAAAAGGAGTAGGTGTATTATCCTGTACTAAGATAATATTTGCTCTATTTCGAATACCAGTGTTATTACAATAATCTAAGAGATTGCTGAAGTAATTCTTAGCTTTAGATTGTTCATCTAAGTCTGTATAAAGGTGTTCAATCTTTGTTTCTTTATCAATGAGAAAGATAGCATTGAATCCATTATAGACAAGTAATTCAGCAAAGGGTTCGAAAATATCAATGACGATATGTGTTTCTTCTAAAGCATTGATGGTTTCAGTTAATGTTTCAGCATCTAAGTCTTTACCTTCTAAGTAAATAACTTTAGCTAGGTCATTATCATAATCAGAAGGGTTGAATTCTTCTAAAGACTTACTTAACGTAAAGATAATCGTTTTTTTCATCGTTGTATTTTCCTATGCGTTAGCAATATTAAGAACAGTATCAATGATCTCACTATCTGTAATACCAAAAAGATCTTTAGTATAAACAGCAATACCTAAATCAGTGCTAAGCATATCTGTGAGTTCTTCAAAGAGGTTCTTATAGTGAACCTCCTCCATTAATGAATCATAGTCTAATGAGAAATCTTTAGAAAATTTCTTAAGAGTTTCTTTTACGTAATCAGCTGTCAAATGACTCATCGCTCTCTCCAGAGCTTCGTAATACGTTAAATAACTCATTTCCATCTGTGTACCAGTTAACACCATCTATCAGACTAATATAGCCTAAGAGACTATCTTCATTAGCTGGAGTAGTGAATTCAGAGAAATCAGAAAGAAGCGTTAATGAAGCTTTCTTTGATGCATGAATAATACGTACTAATAGAGATAAATCTAAATTAGTCCGTAAGCTATCATTAACATACACATAGGCTAAGCAGATAGGATAAAACTCAATGAGTTCTAAACAAGTTGGAGGACCAGAGACTAATTGAGTAGAAACTGGAAGATTAATAAACCGCTCTTTTAACAACTCTAAGTCACTAGCTAGGTTATCTTTAATTGTCGTATTAAAGAATTCCAAATCTTCTTCAGAGTATTCATTCTCTAACTCGCCTTTAGTTTCTTCAAACTTCTTCTCAATATCTGCTAGTGTATCTGTAGAGATTTTATCAACGACTGAGGAGCTAGAACCTTCATCGGTATTGAGAATGAGAATCTTAGCTACGCGAGAATGAATCCATTGATCAGCAACAACAATAAACTCTTCTAAAGTAAAAGGAAATTCAATCTCTTCTTCAATTAAGATAGAAGAACCTTTTTGCTGAGCCATTAACTCTACTGTAACAGTAAAGAAGAAATGCCAGAGCTTAGGCTTAGTCTCATCATTGATCTCAGTTAATTTAGGTAATCCTTTCTCTACGAACTCTTGATCTGGATCAACACGAATAAAGTCATTAGGAATAACTGTAGGTAACAAGCTTAACTCTAACACAGCATCTAGACTGTTAAAGTATTCTTTGTTCTCTAATCGTTTAATTAACTCAGAGGTAATGTCATAAATACTTTTGTTCTCTGCATATAAAGAGATGAGTTCATCATTAACATGATCTTCTTGAGCTAAGATATCGTCGAGGTTATCTGAATTAGACATTAGTTTAGTTAATCCTTTTGTTGTTTACTACAGTTTTATTAAGAAGTCATTTCTTTTAATTGTACAGCTACTTTACTATTTACGATACCTAATAAGTTTTCACCTAGCCATTGATCAGTATCATAGCAACCTGGATGGAGTTCACCTAGACCAATTCCCCATATCAAATCATAAGGACTGGCTTCGATAAATGTTTTACCTGCATTTTCTACATAGGCTTGTAACACAATAGGGTTTTGTTTAGCTTGTTCTAACTTGCCTTTACCTACTATGTTCATCCTCCAGTTACTCCAAATCTTTTCATCAAAACCCATTACTTCACGCCCTAGCTTCTTAGCACTAAAAGCAGTCTTAGCTCGAAGTATCTTATCATGAATCACCCAGTCTCCAAATAAAGCTGCTTTCTTAGCCATCATGAAATGCTCGTTGGTTAAATAACCAAGCCCATTATAAACAAATGGACCTTTATACCAATTAGAGAAAGGGGATTCAGGACCAAAGAAGATAACAGCTTCATCAAAAGGGATGATCATTACTTTACTTCTCCGGTTTAATTTCTATAACAGCACTACTTTCCTTATCCTTTTTTGCTTCAACTCGATCTTCTCTGACTTGAGTCAATAATGACATAGCTATTAAGCAAGTAATAAAAGTACCAATTACACTTCCTTTACGTATAAAAAGAAGTACTGTAATGCAAGTCGTAGCGAAAGCTATTAATACCAATAAACTATATAAATCTAAAGGCATGAATTAAAAACCTTATAAACGTTTATAACTAACTACTAATAGATGATATGTTCTTAATAATATTTAAAATTAGAAACAAAAAAAGAAGTAATAAAAGAGAGGGAAATAATCCCTCTCTTTTTATGCCGTTCAATTTGTAGCCTTAATGAACATCCATGTAAGAAAACCAGCGCAAATGGCAAGGGAGAAAATATAGGCCAAGACTTCTTGAGCTTTTTCTGATTTCTTAAGGAAGTGAATGATAGAAGTAAACATGATGAGAATCCTTTTTGAGAAGATAAATTATTGCTATCCAACTAGTTATATGTAATTGATTAATTCTAGATTACATTTTAAAGTATAAACAAGAGACATAAATAAACGGCATAAATAGGGAATCCAAAAGGACTCCCTATTCATACCAGATTCCACACACCAACTTAAGGAAAACCCAACCGTATAGAAATAGAAAAGCAACCCAATACTAATCTAATTCTCTCCCACAACGGAACAGGGATGAACAATAAGAGAAACCAATAACTCTTACTTTTCATTTAATAAAGTTAAGTAATATTTTTTTATATTCAATATAGCTAATAGGGAAGAAGGAGTCCCCACTCCTTCTTCCCTTTTCCACGATATAATTAAGGACCAGCCTTAATTTGTGTCACATACGAGTATAGATAGGAAAAGGAAAATAAAAGAAAACCCATCTACATCCCTTATCTAACACTACTCCAAAAACATTACCCTTCTTTTAACATATAATAGAGATTAAATCTGGGTAATAATAATCCCAATAACTTTAATCCAATCAAGATCTGTATTTGTCTCAAATAATGGATTGTTAATTTCATTAAGGAAATGTTCGTCTAATGAAGTAGAGCAAAAGTCTTCTAACTCATCCTTGTAGTCATCTTTGTATTCTTGGACGAGATTAGAGAAGAAGTTATTTTCATCCTCGAACTCATAGAGTTGAAATAGAAAGAACAAGGTTAAGAGTTCGGCTAATGTGTGACGAGTGTTTTCAATTAACCACTCCCTAATAACCTGACTTGATCCAGTATCTTTAGCTTCACTACTCGTGCTATTACGAACCGCTCTTTCTACTTCTAATGATAAAGAGAAGTCGTCTTCCGGAAGACAGTTTACATCTGAATAAACGAGTCGAGTAATAAATAAGGTTAAGGGGATGTTATTATGTTTTTCTTCTTTTAACACTTTTAACATAGCTAAAATATTAGGAAGATGCTTGGGATTTTCTGTTAACCCATATTTCTTAGCTAAAGGTTCTAAAGAATTAATGACTCTAAATAACTTATCGTTGTTATTTTTAATATAAAACCATTCGATAATATTCATCTATTTTAATCCTTCTTATTGAAATTAAATTACTAATATAAAATTCTATTCAATAAGATTGAAAATAAGGAATAAAAAAAGATGTTATCTATGGCATAAATAGGGAGTCTGTTAAGACCCCCCATATGCCTTAATTAATTCAGTTCTGGAACTTCTGGTAATTCTTCAATTGAAGTCGCAGCACGAATAGCGTCTTCAATAGACCATACTTGTTGCAATAGATCAGTATATCCAGTTAAAGCAGCGCTTGTTAACGCAATTAACTCCTCAGCGTTTTGAGGAACAACGATATTTTCATAAACCCTAAAAAAGGACGTGTATTCAGGATCACTCATCGCATTGATTCGAAGACCAGTTAGGTTAACCCTATCACCATCTCGAACTTGAATATGAATAATACCATACTCACCTCCGAAGTCATAAGGAAAGCCTCGTTCTTCAACTTGTTGTCGATAAGCTTTAACTTGAGACATGCGATTAGCACGTTCTGATTCTAACCGATCAGCGAGTTCTTGCTCATTAAACGATCTAACAGACCATGTCTGTTTATAAGCACCGTTATCCTTAACAGGCTGGATCTGTGTAACTACATCACCTTCTGGTGCTGTAGTACGGTCAATAACGAAGTATCCAATACTCTCCATTACTTCACGAGAAGGATTGCGTGGAAGTAAGCGTTCTTTCTCTTGCTTTCGAATTTGATGAAGGGATAGTGGCCAGACCATATCCGATTCACGAATAAACTGAGCGTTGTTAATATTTTCCGTAGTCATTTTTGATGTTAACCTTTAAATAGAAAAAGAGGAGATATTACTTCATCTCCTCCCTACTTTACTATTAGTCTAATGCGCCTGCTGGACCTAAGCTACCGTACCAACGAACGCCATCCCAGAATAAAGCAATGACAGTAAAGTCAGTTCCAATCTCTGGAGGACCATTCTCACCCCATTGTACGTTATTAATAACTACTGTACCAGCATTACCTAACAGACGCAGAATAATAACCTTAGAACGATCAGCAACGAAGTTAGCTACTGTTAAGGTCGTATTACCTGTTACTTGATAAGTGAAGTTACATGCAGGAAGAGTAGGATCAATTGTTGTTCCAGTCAGTGCTACAATAGCAGTATCATAACCATCGAAGCGAGCAAATCCATTTTTGGTTAGGACATATTGACCACCGTCAGCTAAGCCAGTTAAATCACCACCTTCCAGGACTTTAGTCCAACCACCTTGATTACGGATGAAAAGACCGACTTCAGGTACTTCATGAACAGTACCACCTTCCATATAACCTAACGAGATCCAAGTCGTCTCGTTATTTTTACGGAAATACTCTTTGGTGTTATTGTTAATGGCCATGTCACCAGGACGACCATTAAGAGGACCAGGATTTTCATTTAAGAAGATGATAGAAGCACCAGTCTCACCCTTCTCACCACGTAAGCCTTGTTGACCACGAGGACCTTGTTCACCTTGATCACCTTTAGGACCTTGAATAGCTCCTACTTCAGGACCTTCAATGAATGCCTCTAAGGTCTCATCCCAGAGATACAGATGTGTATTACCAACAACAGTGTAAGCATCACCAGGAGCACCAACAGCAGGTAAGTCAACAATGCTATTTACTTCACCTTTATAAGCAAATACCGCAGCAGGATCGCCTTTAGGACCAATGGGACCTTGAATACCTTCAGCGCCTTCTGGACCCTCTGGTCCTTCTTCACCTTGGATACCTTGTTCACCTTGAGGACCCATCCAAAGACCACCGTCTACCCAAGCAGAAGAAGCATAGACAAAAGTATGACCGGTATCTTGGAGGTAATAAGCATCACCTTCTTGAGCATCAATAGGGAGAGCAGCTTCTTCAGCGACAACACCTTTAAAAGCGACCAGTAACCCAGAGGCACCGTCTTGACCAGGATCACCTGGGTCACCTTTATCGCCTTTCTCACCAGTATCACCCTTATCGCCTTTTAGACCTTGTTCACCTTGGATACCTTGCTCGCCCTGAATGCCCTGCTCACCTTGTTCGCCTTGGATACCTTGTTCACCTTGAGGACCTTGAGGACCAAAGGGACCTAAGTTTTCCCAGACACCGTTAACGACCATATATACGTCATCATCGATCTTCCAGAATTTATTAAGATCAACTTCTCCAGGAGCAGGTAAGTCTTCTTCACTAGCAACTACACCGCCAGCTTCTAAGGGTTCACCTTGAACACCTTGCTCTCCTTGGTCTCCCTTATCGCCTTTTTCACCAGGATCGCCTTTCAGACCTTGGATACCTTGATCACCTCGTTCGCCAGTATCACCCTTGTCTCCCTTTTCACCTTGGAGTCCCTGGTCACCAACATCACCTTTGGGACCACGATAAGGACCAGTATTAATCCACTGATCACCTGACCAAGCCCAAGCATCACCAGTCTCTAAGACTTGACGAAGTTCATTTAGTTCACCACCACCAGCAGGCAGATCTTGTACAGTAGCTACTGGAGCACGAGGTTTAATAGATTCACCATCTTGACCGGCTTCACCACCATCGCCTTTATCACCCTTATCACCTTTATCTCCTTTAGGACCAGGGGCACCAGAACCTAAGTCTACCCATCCACTATTGTCTTCAGGCCAAGCATATAGATGACCAGTCTCACCAACGAAGTAAGCGTCGTTAGGATTAGCAGTTCCAGGCAGATCAGTGATTAAGTCAACTTCACCTTTGAAGTTAAAGTTCTCACCGGGATCGCCTTTATCTCCCTTATCGCCTTTCTCTCCCTGGATACCTTTGATGCCTTGGATACATTGAGGTCCTTCAATACCAATTTCAACCCAAGCACCACCATCCCAAGTATGGAGCATCCGGTCAATAATCCAAGT